>JBBSDW010000064.1:0-17603 GCA_038240295.1 Kapaibacterium sp. (SeqCode) | reverse complement strand
CGATACAGGCGCACTCTCCGGTCTAGGCGCACTCTCCGATACAGGCGCACTCTCCGATACAGGCGCACTCTCCGGTCTAGGCGTAGGCCCTTCCGATACAGGCGCACTCTCCGGTCTGGGCGCAGGCCCTTCCGATACAGGCGCACTCTCCGGTCTAGGCGCAGGCCCTTCCGATACAGGCGCACTCTCCGGTCTAGGCGCAGGCGTAGATTGCCGAGGACTCTCAGTTTCGGTCGGCTCCGGACTGTTTGGAGACGTTGCCGCTTCGGGCGCAGCTTCGGGCGCAGCTTCACCATGTCCACCAGCAGCTAATCCGAAGAGTCCCATGACAGCACCGCTTTGCAGCGCATCGCCTACATCGACTGTTCCTGTACGATCATGCTGTTCAATTATATTCGCACCCAAACCGCCGAGAGCATACACCCCCGTGTTTATGGCACGTTGCTGCAAGCCAGTTGCGCCAGGAGCTAACGCATTCGAAACCTCTCCGAGCTTGCCCAATCCATAGCTTGTGACAGCGTCCACAAGAGCATTTTGCACACTCTCCTTGCCGCCGACAACTGGAGCAATCGATCCGAGGACACTATTAGCGGCCATGAGTCCACCAGCGTACTTCGACGTAAGGACTCCTGCGTCCGCAGCCGCAAGCATTGAACTACCAAGCACTCCAGCCTCAGCCGCGACGCCAGCGGCTCCTCTGGTTACGGCCATTTCAACCATGAACCGCCCGAGTCCGCCGCCCACCTTTGCGACCAGGTTGCCTGCACCTGTTTGAGGCGCGTAAAGCGCCACCCGTTTATCGTAATCGGAGTCCAATACTTTTCCGAGACCAAAGGCATTTCCCATTTGCAATATACCCGAATAAGCGACGTTGCCAACTTCACCCGTATTGTTGGCAACTTTCTCGATAATCCCATCAAGGAATGTCCCCGGGTCTTGAAGATCCTTGTCCGCCTGTTCGTCTCTCATTTTCGCTACACGCTCCTGAGTCGCCTCAGAAGTTTCGATCACGTCGGGTGCTGCTTCATCCTGCGCAAGCTCCTGCTGCCGCGCATGGAGTCTTTCTTCAGGCGACATCGCCGCATCCCGCGCCGCAGCCCGATCTTGCGCGACGATCGTTGCCGCATAGGGCAACGGAGAAACTGGTTCAGGTAGGCCGTTAAATTGCCGAGCGAGTTTATGTTGCGCCTCGACCTTAGCAATTGCAGCATCCGTCTCTTCTGCCTTTTGCTTGAATGCAGCTGCATCCTTAGCTGCATCCTCAGCTTCCTGAGTGTCGCGCTCCGTAGGCTGCAGGGGTAATACGGTCAACGGCGAACCTGGGTTGCGCTCGTTATACGAGTCGTTCGGGCCGGGTACATGCGCAAGCCCAATGTAGGATCCCGCCGCATTCAATTCTGCGAGCGACTTAGACCCTGCCCGCCATTCAGCGAATGTCTTCGTATGTTTTTTAGTAGCCTCTCCCGTAGGCTCTCCCGTAGGCTCTTCCTGTGCTGTTGCAGCAACAGGAGGAGGAACGGCCACCGGAGCGGCGAGCGGTTTAGGAGCGGGAGCGTCAGCATTAACACCGGCTGCCCCCATGATTGCTTCATAGCTCGATGTATCGATACCCTGGGCCTTGAGTTTTTGAAGCGGTGTCATCGTCGATTCGGGCGTATTCGGAGCGAGCCCGTTCTGTCTCAGAATGTTTGTATACGCCGACGTGTCAATCCCGAGTGCTTTCATGGCAGCTACGCCATAATCGCCCGCAGGCGTGTTGTCTACAGACGAGTCCTGAGCTTGCGACAACGGCTGTGCGCCAGCCATGTAGCTTTGCACTTTTGCATAGTAGTCATTCGGGGATGGGCCCGTAATGTGCATCCCTTTCTTCGTGTAATAATCTACAGGGTCATCGACGTTTCCATTGTTGTCCCCATAGTGGTTATAGACCGTCAGACGAATTGCATCATCGACATTGCCGCCGGTTTCCTCAAGATGGCGCTTGAAATTCTTGCCCGTCATGTACTGGGCAAGTTCGTCCTGCATTTGAGGATTGGCTAAAAACGTCTCGCGGTCAACGGGTTTGCCCCAGAGTTCCGTTGACATCGTGCGAAGCGTGCTCGGAATAAATTGATACCTTCCAGCAGTGCCGAGAACATTCGTGTTCCCGCGCCCGTAGGTTTTTGGATTGTTCGAGCCGCCATTCTCCTGTAATCCGATCGCAGCAGTAAGCCTCGGAATGATTACATTCGGATCAGAAGACGAAGGCCCCGGCGATTCCGCTTCCGACGCACTCGCATCGTCATCGTCGTCATCGTCGTCATCGTCGCTTTCATCACCCGTAGGCTGCGCCGGTGGAGTCGTAGGATTGAGCTTTAAGAACGAGCCCATGATCGACGTCATAGGGAGCGATTGAGCGACGGGAGCGGCGCCGCCAAGAAGCGCACTAAGCGCAGGCATCGTTGAAGTGTTAGTCATCGAATTCGTCGTTATCTTCGCTTGTGACAACTACGCCGTCGAACGTAGCGAGAAATGGCTTTGCACCATCGAGTTCACCCAGCGTGACCAATGACCCGTACAAGAACGCATAAAATTCATCCGCAGTGTTGAACATAGCCACACGTCCGCTTGGACTGTACCGAATGACCCAACGGATACTGTCCGTTTTTTCTTCTTTGCCGAGTTCACGGAACAAGGCACGAAGTGGAGCGATGAGGTACGTATACCCTTCTTGACCTTTCTCGGCATATTCGAACTGAAATCGAAGCGCCAGATCGTCAGCCATTACCTTCACATCTTTTGCACGTACCATTGTCGTCAGATATTATACCAGTCAAGTAACATTTGAACAGCAGTCGAAGGCGGATACCCGAGCGCCGCAAGATCGCTTCCATTCGTCGAATTAGCGATGAAGGCCACCACGCCGGACGGAGGCCAGTTCGTACTCGGAGTCACCGAATTCAATACGTGCAATCTGCCCGTCGATCCGGCATTGATAACCGCAGTACCCGCCACCGTATCATATCCCGTTAAATGCAACGAGTTCCGAAACCAGAGTGTGCCACCGCGTACATACGGAGTTGCTTGCGCCGGATCGGCAATGAATTTTCCAATATAGCCCGAATGAACATTGGTGTTGTCAAGGAATGTTTGCGCGGGGATGTTGCCATAATACCCGTCATTATTGTAAATATCCCAGCCTTGCAACAGCGCATAGACACCACGCCGAGCATCAGGAGCGGGAAAGCCCGAATGCCCCGCACCACCACGCTGAAGAATGTTCCATCCAACATTAAGAAGAGAGCCGTACACATAACAATCGTCGAGTACCAGACCGGAACGAACCATCGTGAACTGGTTGTCAAGACCGGGCTCGTTGTGGGTGCCCTGCAAATACCCGCCATTGATCGTAGGGTTGTTCACTTTTGCGGTGCCGCGAACTGCAATCGACAAATAATCGTAATCTCCAGAGAACCCATCGAACGAACGGTACCCCTCAAAAGCGCATCGGCGACAGATCGAACGAACCGAGTCCGAAGGTGCAGCTTGGAAGTCCATTGCGGGCGTAAGCGTAAGAAGTTCGGGATTAGTTTGCTGTACACCTACACAACGATCGAGAAACACCGGACGCTGCGAGACAAACGCCTTTTGCGCTCCGTAAAACTCACAGTCATAAAACTGGACTTCACTAATTGTTCCGAGACCGCACGGGCCAGGATGAACATGCATCGCCTCGGTATTGTCGGGAGATTGGAAAATTATGCCCTCAACGCGCGTTTGCATAGTAGGCGGGAGCACCAACGAGTGCCCGAGAATCACAGGACGGTCAACGCCCATCACATCAATCCCGCCGAAATTCAGAACTAAATCTTCGTTCCATTGTCCGCCCCAAATTTGAAGCACCACACGTCCGCCCGAAGTTCTTTGATGATAGACAGCCTGTGCCATTCCGTCAACGATTGAGCTTGCATGCCCCTTAACAGCATATCCAGGATTCGCTACAGGATCTTCACCCACCGGATGATCGTGCGAGACAACAACATAACTCGGCGCATCCTTGTGAAGACGATCGACACTCGCCGGAGCAGGCGGAATAGGCGCCACGGGCACTCCGCCTTGAGGACTCGACTGCGGCGCCCGAGTACCGGCGACCGCTTGCGCCACCGCTTCATCGTCGCGCCGTCGATCGCTTTCGGCTACCGACTGTTCTTGAGCATTGATCTGACTTCCCTTGCCACTACTACGATACTTGAGTATTAGCTGATGAGAACGAGAGAGTGCCTTGTCCTGCCGAGGATGTCCCATGCATTAGCCAGGATGATGATGCTTGAGACTCATATACGCATCGAGTGCTTCAATCGAAGCTGTGTGCGCATTACCAGGAAGATTCGACGGTTTTGTCACAAGACGCACCGCCCAATCGTCGCCCATAGATTCGAGTGCAATACCAGAGACCGTATGCTGAAATACGTATGGCTTATTCGGTCGAAGGATATTAACGTTCCACCCCCGCACACGATTATCCAAATTGCCGCGAATCGCATCGAATCCACCGGTTGCTTTTCGAATACCCGTGTAGAGTGTCGCTTGACAATCGAGCGACCCCTTAAAGCCAACTTGTCGCATCTGCTTTTGCGACATTCCGAGTCCGGCACCAATCGGCTTTTCGTACATGGCATAACCAGGCCACGGATTCAGATCATAGTCACAATCGAGCGCGGTCAATAATCCCGTCCCGATTCCAGGTGTCTCCGAATAAAATCCGCACCACAGCGAGCCGTCCGAATGCGCACTAAACCAAACTTTCTCCGATCGAAAACGGCTCGGATCAAGCATCCCTTCGTCGAATCCGTCTATCACAGAATTAACAAGCTGAAAATCTTCGTGCAGATCAAACTTGTAATTTTGTATATTTCGCAGTTCGGCATTGCGATAAAACGACCCAATTTCACCATTGATGAATCTGTACACAAAGATCGCTTGAGGCAACGACCTGTCGGGACTGCCCGTTGCGGTGCGCCAAAGATCAGCCGACGAAGGGAAATAAAGCCACAATTCCTCTCTGCGCTCAAGAATACCGATCGAAGCACGGGACGCATTCGCCAACTTCGGAAGTCCGGGGATCTCCTCAGAAAGATACTGGAGCACATCGGCAAAGCACTTAGCCGGATACGGTACAACGCCCGAAGGCTGTGCGAAATACAGCCCTTTCTCCGAAAGGAAAAACGTCACCTGCCCAAACTTTACAAGACACTTTTGCGCAATACACCCGACTTCCCGAGACTCCTCTTCAAATCTCGGTACGTTTTCATCGGCTTGCGTAAGCGTCACAGAATGCGTTGTATAGACCCAAAGCTTGCCAAGCAATGAATCCATGCCAGTAATCGGAAACGTCTCACTATGCGTCTCGACATTCGTCTCAGGCCATGAGAACGGATTGTTGAGATTCGTCCAGATAATATCGCCAGGTGCCCAATAGTCCTTGACGGTACGAACAGGACGGGAAGAACGATGATTGGCCGCAGGGCCCAGCCAAGAGAACATGTTCTGCGACGTAGGCAGCTCCGCAATACGACGATAACCACGGACAGCTCCCAGCCACTCGGACTCGTAAACTCTAATCAGTATGATATTTGGATCATAGCCACGCGGGAAGACAAACGTCACATGCTGCGGCACCAACGGATCTTGCACTTGAACGAGATCAATCGAAAGATCCACCGGTGCAGATTCGTTGCCAAGATTATCTACATACGTATAGCACCATTGGATAACGTTCAATCCGTCGGGAGCTTTAATGAACGAAGTCGGCGCGTCGAACGACTCCTTCGCGGCATGGTCGGGCCAGCAGTTAAGAAACGGCGATGGCAGCTGCCACGGATCGTTGACCCAATAGGAAGTGCGCGTGTTGCCAAGCACCAATTTTTGGTTATAGACCCGAAGCGTTGTGCCCGAGAACTGACCCGCCAAAAATCCCTGATAATCGTCAGGCGTTTGACCGAAATTTATCGCAGTGTCAGCAACGTCATCCGTGAACGTACCGCCTTGAGCATCAAAACTCGCAAACGCCAGTGTGCCCACGTACCCATAAAGGTTCGGCTGAAAAAGAAGATCGCCTTGCAGTGAAGCCCCTTTTGTCGAGTTCGCAAGCGACGTATTGTCTTTTTCATTCGGCTCCGTATGCGCCGTTCTATAAATATCAATTTGGTACGGGCCTAGAAAGCTACCGTCCGATTGCGCCACCGGATTTCCGATATTAAAGCCATTCCAGTTGAACATCGTGAGCGGAGCGCCTTTAAGCTTCGATGCAGGTACGGCAGTTTGATAGGGCACCATCCCATCCGGGAAATTCGTATCATCGGCAACGAACCACCCGAGATAAACAGCAAGAAAGAAAAACGGATCGGTGGTCAGATCTTGCGATTGAGCAATAGAGCTATTGCGATATTCTCCACGAAGATTCAAGTAGTCTGCGTTAGACGGCCAACCACGGCCTTGATCAAACGAAGTGCCCCCATTCCCGGTGTCAACGAACATACCGTTCGCCTGCCCTACGTCGCAGCCATCGAGCCCATGTGTCGGACGATCGCGCCAGCAGTTGTTAATATCGGATGTAGAAACAGCATACTTATGCTCGCCGTAAATCTTTCTTGCAAAATGTAAACTGCCGTCAGTCTCAAGCGCCGAGAGTCCGAGTACCGCAGGACAATACTCCTTATTATACACCCACATATCCGTGCTCGGAGCATCGACGACTTCGAAAGGATTGCCCCGAGCATCAAGCACACGACGACGGACAACGAACCGATAACCGAAGGCGCGAGCTGGAGGATGATGGATTGAGTGCTTGTCAACCGAAGTAGCGTTTAGGGAATCTTCATCCGCGTTCTGGACAAATAATCGCTCCTTCATATACTCAACGATCGCATTATCCGCAGCCCAATACGTTGCCTTGACCTTGAGTTCAATAATTTCCTGTTCGCCAGTCGCAGGATCGATAATTGGCTGAGGAGTGCCGCCCACGTTCGTAAATCCTTTGGCATACAGAGGCCCGTCCGTCTTGTCGAGATACGTATAATTCGTCGGGCACGGCGACACGTCCTTACCAAGCTTCGTCACCGACCACGTTGTCCCTGCGGTGATCGGAAACGACGATGGAAACAGCTGATACACACCGCCATTCGGGTGCGGCTGTTCTACCGAACCGATGTCGTCATCGTACAACGTCAGAACGATCGAGTTCTGATATTCGCAGCAATCTGAGACCGGCGCAGAACCATTAAAGACAGCGATAGGATTCGGCAAAAACGCATCAAACTGAAGAGCGTTTTCTTTGTCGACAATCCACAATCGCACTTCACCGCTCGAAGCAGTATTCGACTTCAAAAAATACGGAGTGATCGTGTACCGATACTCCTGTTGCAACAATGCTTTTGTTTGCGAATTGGTGTTTGAGACGACACCCACATATTCCATTTGGCCGATTGGAATTGCAGGGATAAACCCGCCGGAAGGATCGGCAGCGCCAACGCGATTGAACTCGTTGTATCCGGTTCGCACGTCGATGTTGCCAAGTGTGCCCAACCGGAAATTCGTCAGTTCACGAAACGAGTCCTTCCCTAAGGATGAATCGTTCGCATCGTAATCCGCACCTTGAAGCGGAGCCACCATTTCATAGTGATATTCCGCTCCCTGCCTGCGCTGCGATTGATCTAATTGTACGGACATTTATCGAAATCCTCCGAGGCTATACGCCGGACGCCGCGAAGCCGTGTAGTCCTCCACAGTGCGAGAGAGTTGCTGCTGCCCCATTTCGAATTTTGCCATGCATTCACTATACTCTCTCTGCCAGACTTTGAGGCCAAGCGGAGAGATCCGAAACAGTTGAGCAGCACAATACTCGTAGATCGCATTCGAAACAGCTTGCATTTCAGGCTCCGGTCCATTCGCAGCCATCGCTGCGGCAGGATCGGCTCCGAACCCAGGCCACAGTGTAGAGTCCGAAGGAGAATACGCTTGCAGCGAAGGGATATACTGAATTGTCAAAAAGCCCGTCGCACCTACGAACGGATAAATCCAGAACTTATCGTATTGCGCAGCGAGTATCAGACCACCGCCAATTTGCGGCAGAACAGGATTCGGATTGATCGGTGGATTTCGGTATGGACTGCCCCACGTTTGATAACCATAGATCATTTCATTGAACCGTGCATAGCCGACCGGATAAACCGGACGAGGGCTCAGTGCCGTTGTCGCCGAATAACTTGCAACCGTGATCGACTTAAGGCCGCCGGGAATAGCAACACTTCCATCGGATGCCAGTCCGCTCAGATCAATAACGACCGTGCGCTTGCAAACGCCCGAGTGCATTTGTAATTGATGCTGTGCTTCCGAGAGGAATACCATTTCTTCCTGTAACGAAAGCCACGCAACAGAGATCGCCGCTTGGTGAGCGACCGTTTCTGCCATTTCATGCAACTCCATCCAGGTAATACTCATTGTTGCTTACGGTAAATATCTCGAAAGTAGTACAGCACGAATTTCTCCCGAAGCTTGTCCGCAAGCCATTCGAGCGCGTGAATCACCCTGAACACAATCCAGAGTTTCATGTTTGCGGCTGTTGCTGTGGCGGCAAAAGCGGGCGTTGAACGTCCGTCGCAAAGATCATATCTGGGTTCGCAGATTCTTCGATCAGATTCATTGCTAACGTAAGATTCTCCAACCCTTGATCGGCGACAGACGGTGTATCTTGCGCAGCAGCAAATCGCATACGAAGTTGTGAGCAGCAGTCCCACAGTACCGATTCTTCGAATACCGCAGGCAACAGCGCAAGGTATCCCGCGCCAGGTCCGCAAATAGTCGTTGTGTCGTCCGTGATCTCACCAAAATTCCATACGTACCAAAGCACACCGCCAAACGCCGGAGTGTGCTCGATATTCGCTCCCGTCCAGACGGCCACCGGATCGGATGTAATCCCGACTTGAATCGAATTTGCATTGATTCGCTCCGGTGTCCTGTGATCGAGAATACGTGCGCCGCCAAGTGTTCCGCTCGTACCGGAGTATGCCAGTATGTCGTAACAGTTAACCGGAACAGCCAAAGAAGCCGTTGAGCTGAACGTAAACGACTTTGTGTACCATTCGGGATCTAATGCCACTGCTTTTGCATATGCATCCTGATAACACGCATTCAGATATTGGCGCACAATACCGATATTCAGGCGTTCGTCGTCGACGACTTCTCGAAGTCGTTCGAACACCTGTTGAATCATCATTCCCTGTGTAGTTGCCATCGTTACGAGATATTACGGATGTCGCGCACATTTTGAGCGTGAAGCCCAACATAGAATTTCTTGATCGAGTCAGAATCTTCCTGCCTCAATTTCTCATCGTATGCCCACGCCTGTTTTGCAGGAAGAAAGAACGACATACAGCGCGCAGCCGCAGCGCGCCATACATACGACGAGGCGTTCGGCGTCAGGCCATCGTCCGTGCTATCGGCCTGACCGAACAACTTTGGAGGAATCTTGTAATAGCTAACCACCACATTCGTCAGTCCGGCAGGAAGCGTGTTTATTTTTTGTTCCGCGAAGTGGAGAGCGGGCCGAGAGCCGATCGCTTGATTGTAGATCGACGTTTGTAGTCTTGCGATCTTCTGAACTTGTGTCCAGAAGAACGGGACACGCTTCGAGTTCACGATGTAATACGCTCGATACGCAAATCCGCCCCAATCGGCAGGAAGCGGATCGCCATCGTTGAGCGTAACTGTTTTGCGAAACAGCGACTCGTTTTGCCGAGCCAGTGCACGCCAAACCCAGAACGCACAATACTCGATAAATTGGTCTACAAGCTGCGGAGGCAACTTGGAAAGCGGGTCCATGTTCACCACCGCCGACAACGCACGGTCTCTCAAATCTACGAGTGTCATATTCTTCCTCCAGGCATAAAATCTTCAACTTGCAACATCTTGTGAACCCAATCTACACGAGCATCGTCATAGGCGACTGGAGGCAGCGCGAGCGCGTTCCCTTGATAATCTCCGATCGAAGGCTCAACGAGCACCACGAGTTTTGCCGATGTTCCTAAAAACCAAACTCTTCCGTCGAATACCGTCCAGCGCGTTAGGTTCGCGTCAGGGTCAGCGTGAAACACCTGAAAGAACGATGCAGGCGACACATACGAAGCCGGATACCAACTCCCCGCCGTCGCTGACGTCGATATTGTCACACCGAGCACATTGACAACATCAAGCGTCAATTCGTCGCCATTCGTATACGTCCGAAGTGCAATCGCAAGACTACCCAGCGCCTCCAAATCCGGCTGCGGTATCTCTCGAATCAGCCGATCCGAAATTTCTTTGAACAACAACTCAACGTCCTCGCGTGTCCAGTACGGATTGAACGCTTCGTTTTCGAGGTCATTCGTCGAGATCAGTTCGAGCTCTCGTTCACGAGAAGCGATCTGTTCGATAAGTGCCGTCCACGACGTCTGAGGTACGCGAGCCATTCTTATTTGAGCGTTATCACACTACGAAGATATTCCTGATGCAAAAAATTGTACCGATCGGCAGCGTCCCGATCTTCCTGAAACAGCGCATCGCGACAAGCCCGAAGCTTCGCAGTCGCATAGAACCCGTCGCTGAACGTCGTAAGCGGTGTGTCGCTCGCTGCCACCGGAGCAGGAAACGATAGGTAGAGCACGTAATCTTGCGGACCAATGAACGCCTCGTTTTTCACATATACCCTATGACTCGCCAGATAATAGTACCGTTCGCCCGTTTTGAGATCCACCGAAGGCACGTAGCTGACAAACGTCCCACCGCCGTCCACTGTATATCCACATTCGAGTTGCCAAAAATCGTCAGGAACCGTTGTCCCGCTTGTCGCCCCGAAGATCTTATAGAGACGATTAACAGCAATCGGCGCAGGCCGGACGGTAGGTTCGCCTTGCTTTGGCGGCGGCGGGTCGATAAGATCGTGCGCCGTCTCTGCAATCGCAAGATTCAAACATTGCAGCAACATATCGTCTTGATAGAAGCGCGAAGCGGTTGCCATTCCGCGACCTGTATCACGAAGCAACGCGCGCATTCTACCAAGAAGATCATTGCCGGTCATTATCTACCGAAGAAGCTTTTCTTTCGCGCAGGCTCTTCGTCGACTACGATCGGAGCAAGCGAAGATTCATCCAATACGGGATACGCCGGACTGACAGCGCTTAGAAGATTCTCCTTTGGTTTGAACGTATAGTCGGCAGCGATCATAGCAAGGCACGTATTCGTCTCTTCCGAGCGATCCGTATGATCCAAATGATCGAAGCGGTCGAGAAGAATCTGTGTCAGTTCTGCCGTTGAGACGGTACCAAGAATACTTCCAAGACGAAGCGGCAAATACCCAGGAAGCTCGTAATGCTTGCCTTTGGCTAATACTTTGATAGACATGATCAGAACGGAATAGAATGTAAAAAGAGGAGTGCCCCGCTACACCTTAAGAATCGCTACTCCCGACAGAGACCGCCGACAGTCGTTGGAAATGAATAAACGGCGGCTTGCTCATTCTCTCGATAGCAGCAGGGCAACTCACTCAACTTTGTTAGATCGAAACGCCCGTTTCGGGTACCGTAACACCCTGAGGAGCGCGAACGCGGCCACGAACGGAAGCTCTACCGATACTCAATGGATCGGCACGCTTCTCACCGTAGTTAATTTTCTTCTCAATCGCAGCAATCGCTTCTGACTTCTCCCGAGGAGCGCCTTCGACAAACGGAGCATTGCGATCGAAGACGTCCGCCGAGAACATGTCCTCTTCGTATGTCTCAATAATATCTTCGTCGGGAATGCGCGTCATCCGGTACATCTTGCCATGTGCGCCGTTCTGCGCGAGCGCAGCAACAATGTCTTCCGTCTTGAATCCGTCGCGAAGCGCAAGCACTACTTCGGGATCGTCCGTCCGAAAATTGATCGGAATAGAATAAATCTTCTTCTGATTCGCCATCTTGTTGTCGTCCGTCAAGATCGGCTTACTCAGTTCGATCATTACGAACCCAACAGCAGGATTCGAATACTTGTCAACGCTGACCTGATTGCGCGAACTGCGAACAAGCTCAGCGTAGTTACGCACCATCGGCGTCACATAGCATGCTTTCGGAAGATTATTAATGTTCGAACGCTTGATCGGAACGCGGCGCTTTCTCACGTCGGACATCGGATCGTCCGCAAAAGGATTGTTGTCCAGCGCGGTTGTTACACAGTCGCTATTCACTAATGTAGGCATAGTCGTTAATAATAAAGACAAATCGGTGGAGGGCAGCATTCGCTGTCCCCCACCTCACGATTAGTTGAAGTTGTAGAGAGCAGAGTGAGCGAACTCAAACTGTGTCTCAAGACCAAGCATCGACACAATGGCCATCGAGTGCGTGCTCGACTGCGGCTGGCTTGTGTTGATCATTTCAAACAAGTTATCGCCGTACTGACGAGCGAAAATCTTGTCTGGATCGATACCAAGCGCACCATGATAAAGACCCGCAGTCTGATAAAACTGTGGCTCCTGCATCACGATCGCAACTTTATCCGTCCACTTAAGGCCGGTCACATTGATACCGAACATTTGATTACCGATGATCTCCGTGCGATAGAACGAAGTCATCCACTGTGACATATCGGCGGCAGTGCCAGCCCCTACGAGCAACAACTTGATAGCCGAACCCACATACTGATTAGGCCACATTCCGTACTGGAAAAAGTTATAGAGCACCTGCTGCGTGATCGTACCCGACTGAGGCGCCGAGAACGTATTCGACACAATAGACTGAAGCAGTCCGCGAGTCGTGCGAAGATTTCCAGATTTTGTTGCAGTCGGAGCGGCCTGTGTATAGCCGGTCACATTATTAAACTGCGAATTAAGGAAATCGCGCTCGATACCCTTCTTGATTGCCGTGCTCTGCCCGAGCTTATCAAGATCCCACGCCATACCCCAATACTGAGGAGAAAGCGCCTTTTGAGTTGTAATCTCCACAGAGACAGACTTCGTGGTTGTCGTACCGGAGAATGTTTCCGGCGAACGAGTGACAGAGGCGAGGTAATCGCCGCCCTCGATCATTGCAGGCGCACAGTCGATAAACTGTGTGTTCGCGGGGATCGTAGCAATCGTCGTTCCGGCTGGAAGCTGCAACGTGCAGGTCGACGTCGTACCACCATCTGTATACGTCACCGAGTTACAGATGAAATACTGATTCGTGACACGCTCGGAGAGCATCTGCCCAGGAATGATAGCAGGATAGTCGAGTTTAACGACGATCGTTGTACCACCGCCCGCAGCGCCAGCATCACAAGCGAAACTCGGATGATCGATCTGGATTTCATTCCAGTAAAAATCCTCCTGAGAAGTCGGCTTGAGGCGCCCCGGCATATTCTGAAGAAAGGACATCATAGGAGAGCTCACCGCATCATGCGAGAGCATCCCAGGCTGCACTTCTAACGTTTGCTGACCGATAGAGAATCCGAGTGTCGCGTCAACACCGACTGTCGGAGTCCCGATATACGGGACATTAGCTGGATTAGCCATAATACTTAAAATGCGTTAGTGCCTTCATTTACGCAGGCGGCTGAAACATCGGCTTTCCGGTTGAGAGAATTTGTTCGAGAGCACTTTTTGTGGCCTCGGTATTCCCCAAAGGTCGGCGCGCCGTAGTCATTTCGACCGCAGCACCACCGCCGGAGGCAGAAGATCCGCCCGCGCCAATTGGCTTGTTGAATGTTTTCGGTTCGGCTGCACCGCGTAACGCATCCGGTACGGCAGCTTGCTGTGACGATGTTTGCGCTGTAGATCGTGGAAACACTTTTGGATCGACAACCATACTATCTACCATGCGATTGATTTGCGGGACAGTAAGCGTATTCGTAGCAAGCCAATTGTCATCGTTGATCTTGACAGGCGTAGGAAGCGACTGACCGGCTTCGATAAGCTGGCTCAGAATATATTCCTTCTGTTCGCCAGTGAGTACACCGGCGATGCCCTTACGAGCAGCGAGTGCATTGTCAATGACCCCACGAAACGTTTCTTTGTTTGCGTCAATACGCTGATTCCGAATTTGATTTTCGGCAGCAGTCCGCTTCTGTTCTTCGGCAAGTCTATCCTGTTCGGCTTTTCGCTCCGTCCTGCGCTGTTCATCAAAGCGCAGGTTCTCTTCACGAGCGGCTTGACGGCCACGAGCCTCAACGTGCTTAAGAAAGAAGTCCTGATAGCTTCCCGGGTCTACCTTCGGATCGAATACTTCATTCGGATCTTGCAGATAGTATTCGTGTGAGCCGATTTTCGGAGGCCCCGCCGGTGCGCTTCCAGGCTGCGAGAGGACTCTTCCCGTTGCGGCTGCGGCTCCGGCAAGCGCTTCTTCTTCCGAAGCGCCAGTGAGTTTTAACGCAGCGACACGAGCAGTAAACGGATCGCTAAATACAGCGCCCGATGTAGCCCTCTCAACTTCCAGTTCTTTCTTTAGACGTTCAAGTTCGAGGCGTTCGCTTGCAAGTTGCTTTTTAGCATCTTGCGCCTCCCACATTGCTTTTTGGTAGTCAACATAACCGCGAGTTTGCTTATGCGCTCCGAATGTCGTCGGAGTACCGTTGACAGTGATGGTTGTATCGTCTGTCAGTGCAGTGACTTCTTCGTTTGAGAGCGCATTAAAATCGCGCGGTTCATTCTTGGTCTCGACATTCTTTGGTTCGTCACCAGCAGCTACCGCCGGTTGTGATTCCGGTTGCAACTGTCCCTGAGTCGCAGTTTCCGCAGCACCACGAGCATTCATTCCGAACATCTCCATAGACGTCCGATCATCAATGCTTGATTCTGGATTGCTAATAGGCTCTACTACCTCCATATCCACAACGTCCGCACGACTCGCTTTCGGAGCTTCGAGCGGCTTACCCGCGAAAAGTCCTGCAAGGTCATCTTGCGTACTACGTGTATTCGGAGTTGGCTGTTTACTCTCCGTCGCTACAGAGTCTGTTTTCTCTTTTGCTTTTGACATAATCTCGATGTAACTGCCCCCATAAGCTTCGAGCGGGTGTTTGACGCATTCGCGTTCAGATCGCTCATTGCATGGCAGAGCAATGATAAAAATGGTACTCGAAACGAACAGCGCGGTTGTTTGGCCTGAGAGCGACCCATGCTCAAGTCGCGCACACTCGTTTTCAAATACAAGTTAGGGCGAGTCCCCAACTTTGATCGTCACACCGGAGTCGAACCGGCGAAATACCCATTGACGATTAGCACCCCGCTATCTCCCGCGCACCTATTAGTCCTTTATGTTTTCGTCACCCTTAAGCGACCGTGCAACTTGATCTTTCTGCGAGCTTGCCGCCACTTTTGCTTGAGACGCTTTTGCCGCAATCAGCGTCCGTTGATCCGGTGTCATCAATTGATTTTCATGCAGTTGCGCCATGTCACGAGTAGCTTGATCCATCATCGACTTACCGGCCAGCGAAGCCGCCACGTTGACCGCAGAGGCATCTATCCCGCCCTGGCGCATCATTGCTTCGAGCAATTCAGGCGTACCAGGTATCTTCACCTGCCCGTTCCACCTGACCGGATTGCGAGCCAGAATATCGAGCTCCGCAGCCTTGATCATCAGGTTGCCTTTTTGCACCGCGTCCTTCGTCAACTGCGCCTGTTCGCTTAATTGCTGCGCACGCTCGGCCAGTTGCGATTGCTGCTGCTGGCGCGCTTGCATATTTTGCATCACTTCCTGTTTGTCATTGAACGGGATGTCGATGTATTTCAGGATCAGAGGCATAAAGTCGGGCGCGTTCTCCGGCATCTGACCCGCGAGAGCCATGAACTGCGCGAAGCGGCGCGATTGCTCCGAAGGATTGACCGACTTCTCCGCTACCAGCACCTCAAATCCGAGATCCCCGAACGCAAGAATACCGGATTGATCGAAACTTGTAATATCCGCCTGCCCCGATTCATTGATAACGCGCATCCGCGTTGTCGGATCAAGAAATTGTCCGTAGTAAATGATTGACTTGCCTACTTGCTCCGTGAAGATGCGAAACGCATCATGGAGGTACATACGGCTCACGCCACCGGCAGCAAGGAGTGCTTCTTGAGACGTGCCCGACTGACCGGAATAATCCGGTGTACCCGTCTGGACGTTACCGCCAAAGGCGCCTTTAACCGATTCGGATACAAGATTGAGCAACGGAAGGATGACAGGGCCGACATTCGGAACCTGCGTCACATGCAGCACTCTAGAAATATCGAAGTTCGGCTGCGTTTGATCTACAATCCACATTTTACCAGGCTCGGTAAATTGTAATTGAATCTCTTCATCCGTCAACTTATCACTCAGATACGCTTTGTTGACGATACCCTGCGCCTTCATCCCAGACGCCATTTGGTCCATGTGACTCATAAGGCGGTTTACTAATCGCTGGCGAGGCTTTACGCGCTCGACACGAGAGACCATTGTTCCGTCGTACCAGTCCGGGATGAAAAACTTGTACGGGAATTCGGGATACTCCTCCGAACGCACACGCACCATCACTGTACCGATATAGTCGTACCGATCGAGAACCGTGACCTGATTCGGCATGACTGCACTTAGAGCCGGTGCCCTCAATCCCATCTGCTGCAAAGAGCCGGATTGAGTCCAAAAGTTGAAGAGCATTTGACGTGCAGCAATCGCGTTTTGCTGATTGTCGAAGGAGTAGGTTTTATCGGCAATACCATCGAAGACGACCCACCGAGATACTTTTCTGCGAACATAGTGCTCACAAACCGGAAGACGACCGCCCCAGATCGTTTGCATAGTAGGATTGAACTGAACTGGCTGTTCGATCCGGTTCGTCGATGCTCCAACACGCGGTTGCATCATATTATAGAAAAAGTCGTAGGTGCCGTATCCCGTAGAGAGATTTGGAGACATTTGGAGAATATCTACCATCCACTCCCGATATTCCCATGCAAGTTCAGTCCGGCGTCGAGTATAACGGCGCGTCAGACTTGCGGTGCCGTTCAGTTGACCATCTTCCGTCGAAGCAATATCCCAGATAAATTCTTGAGGGCGCGCGCGCTTTAAGCGAATCGCGCCCATAGGATCGTCTGGGTTCAATCCAACGCCAAGCACTCCCATACCACGCACGAGCCCGTCTTTGTAAACCTGTGTGGCTGATTGCTGCCACTGATTCCTATTCGCTTGTGCCGTCCACTTAAGCAAGTGATTTGCGGCGTCGGCCTGCTGCTGTTCCGGCATGAGGCTAGGAAGCAGAGGCACCGCGTTCCACTCGGTGCGATTTGCGATTTGCTCGCCGACCAGGTGATTAATCTCTTCGGTGATAAAATCGAATTCGTAGGGCTTGCGGCCTTCTTCGAAAATCATTGCTCGATCAATATCGGAGAGCTGTTCGGCTCCGATATATCTCGCCGATTCATCGCCGTTAGAATGAAAGCGATTGAACCAGTCGGCGTGTAACTGGATCGTTTCCTGTAGCCTTAGCCACGCTTCTTGAGAGAACTCCTGAGCAGCGTTTCGGGAATCCATGTAGAACGCACGTTCCTCGTCCGACTGCCACAATCCAGATTCCATGCGCATGTTGAGCGCAAGATCTGGATCGGATTGTAGCGCAGCCTGAAT
>JBBSDW010000063.1:0-18270 GCA_038240295.1 Kapaibacterium sp. (SeqCode) | reverse complement strand
GCGCGAGAATGAGTGTCGCATTCGCTCGTTCGAGAAGCCGGGTATCAAACAGCTCTTCATCCTCGGGCCAAGTGCTTCCAGCGACGATGACGAAGCTTCGTTGATCAACAAAGTAGTTTCGAATCTGCTCCGGAAGTGCGTGTTGTTGGCTGGTTACGATTTTATCTCTGCGCATGATCACCTGATCGAAGCGCGTATCCCCTCCAACAATAATGGGCGCGGTGATGCCAAGTTTCTTGAAGCCTTGTTGATCTGCTTCCGAGACGGTCAGGATCGTCGAAAGGCTGTCGTAAGTTTCGCGATGAAGATTTTTTACTAGCGCCGATTCGCGTTTTGGGTCATACGTAGCGCTAAAAAGGATCGAAGCCACACCCAATTCCTTCAACTGTTTCGCCATGTTCGGCCACACATCATAGCGTACAAAGAGCGCAAGGTCGGGACGCACAACGTTCAGGAATTTCTGAACCAGATGATCGGAATCGAACGGCGCATAAGTGATCAGGTCGGGCGTCAGGTACTTGCCTTTCGCGTTTTCATAGCCGCTCGGCGAAAAAAAAGTGAGATGAATATGCGGTCGAGGCGAGCGGAGCGCAAGTTGCTCGATGATCGGCTTGGCCTGCTCAAGTTCGCCAAAGGATGCAACATGAATGAGTATTCGCTCCCTATTTTTTATTAAAGGATAATGCGATTCAATGGTCGGTTGCAACGATCTCCGTCCTTCGATCCCCTTCTTCAATTTTTCATTGAAGAACGATCCAAGGTTTGCGAAGGCTTTTAAGGCAGGAACTGCGAGAAGATCGTAAGCGCTGGCCATTGGAATTCCCCGAAATTAAACGTGCTGCTCGGCGTGATAGCTGCTTCGCACGAGCGGCCCTGCCTCGACGATACGGAAGCCCATCCCTATCCCGATCATGTGCAGCTCTGCGAATTCATCTGGATGCAAAAAGCGGTGCACCGGCAGATGTGCACTTGTCGGCTGGAGATATTGTCCAAGCGTCAGGATGTCAACGTTCAATTCCGCGAGATCGCGCATCACCGAAAGCAGTTCTTCGCGCGGCTCGCCGAGGCCAAGCATCACACCGGTCTTCGTCACAAATCCCTGCTCCTTCGCACGCCAAAGCACTTTGAGCGTCCACTGATATTTCGCCTGTGGACGCACAATTCGGTAAAGCGACGGGACGGTCTCCGTGTTGTGATTCAGGATATCTGGCTTTGCCGCAAGGATCATGTCGAGCGACCGGTCCTTGCCTTTGAAATCGGGAATGAGCACTTCGATCGTGGTGCCAGGGTTCGTCTCGCGAACCGCCGTGATCGTTCGCGCAAAGATCGTTGATCCGCCATCCTCAAGTTCGTCGCGATTGACCGAAGTGATGACCGCATGTTTTAATTTCATGATCCGAACTGCTTCGGCGACATGCATCGGTTCTTCCTGATCGAGCAGCATAGGCCGCCCCGTCTTCACTGCGCAGAAGCCGCACGAGCGCGTGCAGGTATCGCCAAGGATCATGAAGGTTGCCGTGCCGGCATTCCAGCATTCGGCCATGTTCGGGCACCTGGCTTCTTCGCAAACCGTGTGGAGGCCGTGCTCGTGAATGAGCGATTTCAATTCCGAAAATTTCTCACCCTGCGGGATCTTCACCTTCAACCATTCAGGTCGAGGCGCGCGTAGCGTCGGGGCTTTCGGAGATTCGAGTACTGGCAGTTCAAACATACTTATTTTTCAGCGCCCACGGCCCGGCGTAAGTGCGCATAACCAACTTTTGAGGCGAACCGTTTGAACACGAGGTAACTACCGAAGGATCGTAAACTCGACTCGCCGATTTTTCTGCCGGCCTTCTTCGGTCGTATTCGGAGCGATCGGCTTTGTCTCGGCGTACCCTTGAATGCGTAACCGGAATGGCGCGATATTTTTCGAGACGATATACTTCCCCACTGCCGAAGCCCGATCGGTCGAAAGCTGCATATTGACTGCGTGGTTGCCGACGTTATCGCTGTGGCCGTTGATCGCGATCATCATCTTCGGATTATCGACAAGCATTTTCACGACACGGTCAAGCTCCGGATAGGAATTGGGCTGCAACGTCGATTTTCCAAAATCAAAAAAGATGTTGTTCATCACCACCGTTTGACCCACCTCCAGCGGCACCAGCGAGAGATCCTGCGTTAGTTCTTTGTAACTCGTAACATTTTTTAGATCGAGATTCTGATCGACTGACGCATAACCAGGTGCCTCGGCGCGGAAACCATAGACGGCGCCAGCCGGCAAAACAAGCTTGAATTTTCCCTGAGAATTCGAACTTGCTGCGCCTACCTCCTTTGAATCTGCGAGGCGTTCATAATGGATCGACACGCGAAGCGGCTTATGGGTCTTCGCATCGAACACGCGACCCGAAATGAGCACAACAGGCTTTGGCTTTAGCGACTCCGGAAGCTTGACGCGAAAAACGTCGCCCTGACCGAGCGAACTCTCGGTCGAAATAAAATAGGCATAATCGCCAGACGCAGGAATCGTATAATAGGCGTCCCAGCCGGGCGTGTTAAGTCCAGGCCCAAGATTTTGGGGCTCGCTCCAATGCTCCCAGGTGTCGTCCAGCCTGCGCGTCAGGTACATATCCATGCCACCATACCCGCTGAACCCTTCAGATGCGTAGTAGAGCGTGACGCCATCAGAGGCGAGAAACGGCATACCTTCGTCGGCAGCCGAATTCACAACAGGTCCGAGGTTTTTCGGTGCAGTCCACGTACCGTCCGGCTTGATAAAACTGACGTAGATGTCTTTCCGCCCGAGGCCTTCATCGCGTTCGAGGCTTAGCAAGATCGCCCGATTATCGTTCGAAAGACAAAACTCGATGAATTGACTATGCGTATAAAAATCCTGAACGCGTACTTTTTCGGGATAACCCCACGTCTCCTCTTGTCGGTGAGATAGCCAGACGCCAAATTCATCCGAATCCTTATCGTGGTATGTACCGCCGATCAAGAGCGTGTTTCCGTCGGGTGTGATCGAAGCGACAAACGAACTTCCGCCATTATTAAGTGGCGCTCCAATATTGACCGCGGGCAGCCATTGTCCGTTTTTGTCAAGTTCCGAATACCAGATGTTGTCATGGTTGCCGATGTTATCCGGATGGTTCTTTCGATCGATATAGATAGTACGTCCATCGGGTGAAATCACCGGCAACACTTCATCAAACGAAGAGTTAACGTTGGGCCCAATATTTTCGCGAATCGGATCCGCTTCCATGTTCAACGCCACATTGATCTCGGCGACGACCGGATCGCCAGATTCGCTGATGCCGATCGCATCGATCTCATTCCAGCCATCGACCTGGCCGCACTGCAGCACGATCTCTACCGCATTAACGGCGTAATCCGTTTTTGCAAAGAGCACATTTAGCACCCGTGAAGAAGCTGGTGCGGCTTTCGGCGTTACGTGATAAACTTCGTGCCTCTCCCCGTCAATGTCGTAAAGATAAACCCGTTCGACCGCACCTGGATTAAAGTTCTCGGCGATCGCAACTTGCTGGATGAACATGGCGTGCGTGTAGCCGACCTTGAGCCGTTCTTCGCCGCCACCATCCGGGCCATCATGCGCAGCCGCCCATGCGCAAGGGCTGTCGCCAGCGTCCGGACATTTGTTCGGCTTACCCAAAAGTTGATGGGCCGAATATTCCTTCACGCCAAGCTGAGAAGTATAAGCCAGAACCGATGAAGCCCACTGAACGTGAGAGTCATAGCCCAACGAGACGCCGTTCATACTCGCAAGCGCAAGCAGGACGCACACCGGGAATAGCATCCCGGCGGTCACTTTTGAAACGATTCGAAGGTAAAGATCCAAAACGAGAAAGGTTACCACGTAAAAATGAATCGGCGGGGCGCCGCACGCCGATTTTCACAGGGCATAACACACGAATTCTCAAGAAAAGCTATGCTTGACGAGCCTTTTTTGGTATGTTTTTCGAAAACAATTAGCAGTGGCATGGCCCGAGTCTCTACTCCGGTAGCCACCCGCAACGGACTTATTTTAGCGTTCCACGAGCATTCGCTCGCGGAAAAGCCTATTTTTGCAGAGAATATTTTCTTTGGCCTACAAATGGTCGGGTACTTGCTTATAGAAGAGCAAGTGTTTTTTACGAGCGAACCAATTGGAAACAAACCCAAAGATCCCGGACGACGAATTACTTGAAGCCCTTAATGAAGAAGGCGAGCCCATTTTGGCGCATCCAGAGCTTGCCCCGGATATCAGCATCAAGAACGAGTTCCTCCGCAAGAGCCTGCACCTTTGTTCACTCTCGATCCCGATCATTTATTATTTTATCCAGAGGAAAGTCGCGCTCGAGATCCTGATTCCGCTCCTCGTCATGTCGGTCTTCATCGACGTCGGCAGGCACTACATACCAGGACTGAAGAAGGTCGTCAACAAGGCGTTCTACAAAATTCTCCGGCCGCACGAACGAACGAATACGCGCATTCTGCTTTCGGGAGCGACATACGTTTTGATCAGCGCAACACTTTGCGTACTTATTTTTCCGAAGCTCATAACGATAACCGCTTTTGCCATCCTGATCATTTCGGATGCATCGAGTGCGATCTTTGGTAAGATGTGGGGACGGTATCCATTCCTTGATAAGAGCCGCGAAGGGACGATCGCATTCGTACTTACAGCCTGGCTCGTCGTTCTAGTCGTGCCCAAAGCCGAAGGATTGTGGATCGAATACGTGATTGGTGGAATCGCTGCTGTCGTTGGTGCGATCGTCGAAGCGGCGAGCGTTCGCCTGCGTACCGACGATAATCTTTCCATCCCGATCTCGGTCGGAGTTGTCATGTGGGGATTTTATTATCTCTTGCTCAAGATTGATCCCGCGCAGTATCATTCGCTCTGGACCGCGCTCATGAACTTTGATTGAGCTTAAAGCGTAAACTGAGCTCAAAGCTTTGATCGATTCGCCCTCGCTTAAGCTTTTGTTCAGTTCGCTCATCTGAAGAAGGTTGCCTGTTCATCAGACCCTGTTTCTATGAAGTGCTTTCTCGTTCTGCTCTACATTTGTGTTGGATTGTGTTGTTTAAGCGAGCGATCATTCGCGCAGTTTTCGGGTACCATTTCCGCGGGACTTAACGCAAGCTCGAATGTCGATGGCGTAGATACGAGTTCGCCGGACCGGATCCTTCAGCCAGGATTGACACTGCAATATCTCACGCAGTTTTCTCCGATCACAACCTACACGATCAGTTTTTCTACGGCGCCCTATCTGTACACGCAGACACCCGATCATAGTTATTCGTCTACGATCTTCGACGCTGGAGGAAGTTTTTATTTGAGCAATCTTAAGGCAATTCGTGAAGAGTCGGATCAACTGAGTGCCGATGCAAAGCCGGCACCAGTGGCTCAAACCAGACCAAGTTCACAATCGGGAACGCCTCCAATTGGCTCAAGCCCCCCGACGAGTTCTGCAACAAGTGCTTCACAAGCGCAGCATGCGAACGAGAGCACGGACTCGGGCGATTCGGACAGCTCCGACCTTTCCGATTCACTGGTTGCAAACACGACTTCTGCACTTTATCTTGTTAGCGGTGCGCTCGATTCGATGGAATTCAAAGGCAAGAACGGCGACGCACTTTCCGACAGGCGCGACTCTGCCTCCGAACTCATTTCAACGCTCGCCGATCTACTCGACTCCCTCACTTTTTCGGCGAGCGTTAAAGAAGTCACGCTCGACGAATTAAAAGATGTGCGGCCATTGCTCATTCAAATTCTTGCCGGATCGAAGCAACAATCACGCGTACTTCAACTCTTCGATGATGGAGTAAAGTATCTCAACGAGGCCAAGCCCCAAAGCGACTTCATGCCCATCCAGGGTGTTGTGCCCACGCCAAGCCAGCCTGCGGATGGCGCACCCTCGACAGGCAGCCTCCAGAGACCGGCGATTCCCTCGGTCAAGGAACCGGTACAGGATGAAGAAGAAGAGTCGCCGAAGGCCCCAACCTACACGCTCATCTCAGCGACGCAGCCTTTTCGGACGCTTGGTGCGCAGGATTTCGATATCGCCGAAAACCTCACCGATCAATCCGCGACCACATTCGCTTCAAGCCTGCAACTTCCATTTAGTTATGAGATCCGCCGAAATCAGCCCTACTACAATATTTACGACTACAACGCACTCACGCTTGAAGGGACGTTCGAGTCGTCCCCATCGGAAAAAACATCGCTCGACTTGACATTCGATTATATCAACAGCAATTATCAGAACGACTCCGTCTACACGAACGTCGAAGATCAACTCCGGCTTGGAGTCCGCACGCTCATATCCCATTCCACATCGCTCATCTTCGAGGGAATACTCGGGCTGAAAAATTACTCCACTCCTCTTGCCGTCGCACCCGATTCGACGAATAAACTCAAGAAGGTCGCTACGGTGCCTTCTTCTTTTTTTCAGTACACGTTTGGGGCCGGAATTGTGCATGCTGCCGGAGAATCGGCTTCGTTTGGAATGCTTTTTACGATCAGTACAAACCCGGTCCTTCGCGCCTATGTCGATCAACTTGGCAAGCTCTCGCAGCGCCAGGCCGCGAGCACCAGCGACGATCAGTATACCTATAATCTCTCGCGTGCGATGGTCTTCGTGCAGGACAAAATCTTTTGGGGACTCATCCTCGCCATTGACGTTGCAGGCGAACATCGCAAATATGGATCTGTGGTAAAGAAGGTCACCGACAATATTACGCGACTTAGTGGCGCCGATCGCACTGAGCGGAGCCTGATCGCGAACGCCGGACTCACCAAGGAATTTAGCTTCGAAGACGCTCGCGCACTGTCGCTCTTCACCGATATCGCTCTGACCGCAACACTCGGTTACACGACCGTCGCAGCGCAGCTTCCCTCGGGCGCTGCGTTTCCGCTTTATACCTATGACGATACCGAAGTTGGGATCAGTCTTTCGCTAAGTTTCTGATGCCCTCACCACTCAACAAGACACTCCGCATCAACGAGCTTCCTGACGGAGCGGTTGAACCGATCGCAGCGATGAACGCCACGCTTTTTCGGGAGTCGGGTATCTTTCAGGGAAACATCACGGAAGCGCTCACCGAACTCAAAGGAGCAAACTTCGATCTTATCATCGCCGATCCGCCATATAATATTGGTAAGGATTTCGGCAACGATTCGGACAAACGATCCAGTAAGGATTTCGAGGATTGGTCTCACAATTGGATAGCGCAAATTGCGAGCGTTGCAAGCGCTACTGCGACAATGTATGTTTGCTGTCACTGGAAAACAAGCGGCATGATCCAGGCGGCGCTTAGCTTGCACGGATGGTCGGTGCTGAACCGGATCACCTGGAAGCGCGAGAAGGGACGCGGCGCAGCGAAGAACTGGAAGCAGAACATGGAAGATATCTGGTTCGCCGTTCGCGACCTAGACCACTATACGTTCAACATTGACGACGTTAAAGTCCAGAAAAAAGTCATCGCGCCTTATCGCCAGGATGGCGAACCAAAAGACTGGACCGAAACTCCGGACGGCGAGCGCATACGCATGACTTATCCTTCCAACATCTGGACCGACCTCACCGTACCCTTTTGGAGCATGGCCGAGAACACTGAGCATCCTACGCAAAAGCCGGAAAAACTCATCGAACGGCTCATCCTCGCTTCTAGCAATCCGGGCGATAACGTACTCGATCTCTTTAGCGGCTCGGGCACAACCTCGGTTGTCGCACATCGGCTTGACCGAAAATTTATCGGCATTGAACTCAACGGCGATTACGTTCGATTAGGAATTGCACGGCTTACTCGTGAGGGCTTTCAATGAAGATCACTTGCCACCAGACCGATCCCGTTCACGGCGATCCTGTTAAGAATTTTGAGGCGATCGCCGGGCTCGTCGCGGCGCATTCCTCCGATCTTCACGTCTTCCCAGAACTTGGGCTTACCGGCTACCTCTTCGATACGAAAGCAGATATTGCCCGTCGTGCCGAGCCCTTGGATGGTCCGCTCTTTAGGAAGCTTGCCGACCTTGCCAAAAAACATCGGACCGCGATCTGCACCGGATTTATGGAAGAAGCTCAAGGCAAGTTTTTCAACAGCGCCATTCTTCTTGACCGGACGGGACGCCTTGTCGTGCATTATCGCAAAGTTCATCTTTTCGACCGCGAGAAGATACTCTTTGAACCGGGCGATCTCGGGTTTCCGGTTGGCGATCTTCAGTTTGAATCGGGCACAGTTAAGATTGGAATGATGATCTGTTACGACTGGCGATTTCCGGAGGCAGCGCGAAGTCTGGCGCTTAATGGTGCACAGATTGTCGCGGTGCCTTCGAACATCATCACGACGACCACCATGCGAACGCCCATCCTGCGAACGCGCGCATTCGAGAACAAGATCTATCTCGCCTTTGCCGATCGCGTCGGACGCGAGGACGTCCTTATAGATGGCGAAATGCAGGAGCTCATCTATCAGGGCTGCTCCGCGATCATCGCGCCCAACGGCGACATTCTCGCCTCGCTCGACGACGCCGAACACGCTTCTATCAGTGCTGTCATTGCGCCGGAGATCACGATCAAAAAGTCGATCAATTCTCGTAACGATCTCTTCACCGATCGTCGACCGGAGGCTTATTCATAGCTTTCTTACGGGTAGCGAAAACCCGAACCTTTCAACCTTTCGGGTTGTCTTACCGGCATGATAAAACCACCTCAACTAAACCAGATCTCTCGCGAAGCCAGTCAACTGGTAAACGGGACGATCAAAGAGTTGAAGCAGGTTGCGATCACCAGCGAAGAGCAGATCCGTAAAGGGATCTATTCTTCGGTGCGGACCGTGGTTGCTTCGGTTCTTTTCTGCGTTTCGGCGGTCGTGTCGTTCGGGTTTAATGTGACCAGTGCCATCGCGCATAGCAGTCACAAGAACACCCATTCCAAGACCGCCCGCACGCCTCGGCACTCGCGCCACAGGCATCACCGCGTTGCAAACGTAGCGATGGAGTCGCTTTCGCACTCTGCTGCAATGCTTCATACTTCTTCGACCGGCAAAGCTTCCTGGTACGGAGGCAAATTCCAGCACCGGCGGACAGCATCCGGCAAGCGCTTCGATACGAACCTGCTCATGGCTGCCCACAAGACGCTCCCATTTGGTACGAAGGTGCGCGTGACGAATCTGCATAATGCGCATTCCGTCGTTGTTGAGATCACTGATCGCGGACCTTATGTCGGCGACAGGATCATCGACGTCTCGCACGCCGCCGCAGTCGAGTTAGGCTTCGCAAATGTCGGAACCGCCGATGTCAGGATCGAAGTACTCCTAACCGATGAACTGGCAGAAAGCGTAATGGCCGAATCCGCCGATTGACCACAAAGTTTCCCCACCCAAAGCCGCCCCCAAGGCGGCTTTTTTTATACCCCACTCTGGGTCCCGTCATCCCACCCGAGAGGGATCCAATGGAATCCCAATAACCAAGCACTTTAATACGCGCGTGTAAAAGCATAATTCACCAAAGAAGCACCCTTGCCCAACAGAACGTGCGAAACCACGCTAAAATGGACAATTCTTGATTGTATTTCTCGCGTGTGTATAAACTATTTTCATAATCGGGGAGAGTTTGCTCTTGTACAACGGCGGTGAAGTTGCTTGGAGAAACCGGTCTGGATACGATCGGGGGAGTTTCCACGTGGAACATTTAGCGCATAAAATCATGCACAGAGATTTGAGTCGCATTGAGGATGAGGCGGACGGCGAATTGAATTTTCGGAAACTTGTTTAAACGCTGCTGACGGGCAAATAGTGCCCGAAGTGGCACCTGACAAAAGTGGAAATCTCGAACCTCAGTGGAGAATCGTTATCGGGGGGATTGCTCGGGAATTCCGTGTACGAACCTCGAGGGTATAGGCACTGGGAACAGTGCCGAACGAAAGTTGAAAATTCTCACGAAGCGAGTGAGTAGTAGATCTTGTAGCGTGGAACACTTCTCTGCCCAGCAAGTCGTAGAGTGAAAATGCAGCGGTAGTGATCTCATTCGATTCAAACTCTATTTGGATACGCGTGTGGCATGGGTTCGGTCTGGTGCTTAGTATCTCGTGCTACGTTTGGGGAGGTGTTCGGGCTTCTTTCCGTAAATTGCGCTTCTTAACGGATATTTTGTGCAGGGGAATAATTTATTGAAGCGTAACGGGTATTTCAGGATCGGGGCTGCGATAGTTATCGTGCTTGCGATCGCAATGATCTATCAGGCGTTTGGGGCGGTGCTGGTCGAGATCTATGATGCGGCGTTTGGCAATAAGCTTGTTGACACGCCGCCGAAGGTCGAGATCATTGCGACGGGTCTTGCGGAGATCATCGTGATGCTGCTCGGCTCGATGCTGCTGGTTCGTGCGCTTCGGCAGGATCCGATCCGCACGTTTCGGCTTCAGGGGTTTTACGAGACTCCGGCGCTTGCGTATGTGATGGCGATCCCGCTCATTTTTTCGGCGCAACTTGTCGGCTCCATGCTCGCGGTTCTCTGGGAGCATCTCCTGAAACAGATACCACAGCTTTACGGACAGATCAAAGATCTCGAACGGCTGCTCGAAGAAGTAACGAGCGGCGCGATGGGCGGCAGCCACACGATCTTCGACGCGGTGATCCTCTTCGTAACGATCGCGATCGTGCCGGCGCTTTCGGAGGAGATCGTCTTTCGAGGCTTTATGCAAACGAACATCGAACTGAGCAGCAAGCGCGCTCCGAGGCCGATGGTCGCGATCCTCTGGACTTCGGTAGCGTTTGCGGCGATCCATTTCGAACCGGTCGAATTTCCTGGATTGCTTGTGCTTGGCTTGGTTCTTGGTTGGATGTCGTACCGCACGGGCAATCTTTTGGTTGGTTCGGTCGGGCATGTTGCCAACAACGGAGCGATCGTACTTGTGATGCTGCTGATCCCGCCGGGCGCAGAAGGACTTCACGGCGCGTCGCTAACAGAAACGGACACAAGTATTGCGCAGGCGCTGACCACGCTCGCACTCGCGCTGCCGGTACTCGGAATGTGTTTGTTCGGTTTCAACCGGATCACTGCAAACCTTACATCGCGTTTGCCACCCGCCGGATTATTCGATGATCCGGATGGGTTTTTAGAAGCGACAGATCACGATCAACAACAATTTAGCTGAGCATACTTTAATGAGCAATCTTGTACAACGGTTACTTGTCGCCGCGATCGGAATTCCGATCGTTGTATTGATCGTACTTTTTAAGCCATTCGCACTCCTCGCACTTCTGGCAATGCTTGCTGCGGTGACGGTACACGAATATTACGGGCTTTCAAAAGCAAAAGGCCTGCGTCCGCAAGTCGTCATCGGATGTACGGCGGCGGCGCTTACCGTGCTCACCTTCGCGCAACTGCGCTTGACAACGATATTGCATCTTCCCGCTGGCTCAGCCACGTCGTTGCAGCCGGTGGTTGCGCTCTTTATTTTGCTTTTTGTCATTGTCTTTTTTATCGAGATGTTTCGCGAACTCCCGAATGCGTTCATGCAGATCTCGGTGACGATCAGCGGCGTGATCTATATTGGGCTCGGGCTCGGAGCATTCTTTGGGATTCGCGAATTCTTTTATTTGCGCGAAGCTGCAGCGCGCGCCACGGGTATGGTGGAGCTGCCGATCGATCCGGGACTTTTTGCTGTCATCGTGCTTGCGAGTATCTGGATCTGCGATTCAGGCGCGTATTTCGGCGGACGAGCGATGGGCAAGCATTTGCTTTTTCCGCGAGTGAGTCCGCATAAAACGTGGGAAGGTGCGTTCTGGGGCGCGATCACTGCGTGGGGCACGTGGTTCGCGGCGCGCGCAATTTTTCCCGGGCTGGCCGCACTTCGGCCGATCGATTGTTTTGTGTTTGGCGTGATCGTCGGTGTGTTCGGTCAGATGGGCGATCTTGCGGAGTCGCTGCTGAAGCGCGATGTCGGCGTCAAGGATTCGTCGCAACTATTGCCTGGTCATGGAGGTATGCTCGACCGGCTAGACTCAATACTTTTTGTCTCGCCGCTTATCTATCTATATCTGCAACTCGCACTTTAACGCAGATCACTCGAAGAATTCACGGTGCAACCGCTTTACGACGAGCGGCATTTTCTCATCCGGCACTACGAGGCTCACGACAATTCCATTGCCGCCATAGGTGATGAGTTCGCAATTGGTTTTGCCCACCGCTTTGAAGATTCTAAGTGCGATACCGGCGTTGGTTTCGAGGCCGGGACCGACGAGCGTTACGAGCGACCGGTCATTCCAGAATTCGATCGTGGCAAGCCCCTGAAGTTCATGCCGCAGTACTGATTGAATGGATGATCGCTCGAAGACATAAAGCGCGTGATGCGCGGTCTGCGAGATCGCGAGTGGCACCGACTTTTGCTCTTCGAGTAATTCCCATAATGTCGAATGCGCCTCAAGCGTCGGCAGCGCCGATAGCGGAGTTATCTGCGTCAGAAGAATATTGCGCTTGAAAGCAATGCCTGTCAAAGGCCGCGTTTCGGCAACATCACCGAGTATGGTTGTCCCCTCCTCTTCAGGTTCTTTCGATGAGAGTACGCGAACTGGAATTCCCTTTTCGACGGCGGGCCAGATCGTTTCGGGATGGAGCACCTTTGCACCGAAGAGCGCGAGCGCACTTGCTTCAGCGAATGATACAATCGGGATAGGACCGGCCGCAGGCGTGAGCCTCGGATCGCAGGTGAAGATACCGGCGACATCGGTCCAGATCTGAATCTCGCGTGCCTTAATAGCGACTCCCATGATGGCCGCAGAAAAATCGGAGCCGCCTCTGCCGATCGTCGTCGTTACGCCATCTGATGTCGCGCCGATAAATCCCTGCGTTACGCCGATCGCGCCCTGCACGATCTTCGAGCGAATGGCGCGCATTTTTCGCTCGATATCTTTCGTGAGCGGCCGTGCCTGCGTGAACTCGCGCGAAGTAATAAAAAACTCTCGGGCATCGAAGAGAATCACTTCGAGTCCCTCCTTCTTCAGCGATTCTCCGAACGCTGCAGCAAAGATCATCGTCGAAGCGCGTTCGCCGGCGGAGACAAAATGATCGCGGCTTCGGGGTGTGAGTTCGTTCAATAGATGCACGCCTCGAACAAGCTTTCTAAGATCAGACCAGATCTCGCCCAGCCGTTTCAATACATCGGTTTTCGCGCGGCGATCCTTGATCAACTCGCGAACGATCGTCGCATGGCGTGCGGTGAGCGAATCGACCTCCGTGATCGCTTCGGCCGTATCCTCGAGCAACGCAAGTTCGCTCACGCGAACGAGGCTGTTCGTAACTCCGGCGCATGCGCTCAGCACCACAAGCGGCCGGTGCTGACGTGTGATGCCGTACTCGCGAACGATCGCCATGACGCGCCGCATGGCTTCGGCATCCTGTACCGAAGTTCCTCCAAATTTTTGAACGACGACTTTATGCAACTGCTTGCTTCGCTATTTATCGAGCCAGACCCATTTCAGATCGACGCGGCTCATTGGATCGAGCGGATAGTCGCGGACATAAGGTTGAAGCAGCCGATAATGTTCTTCGTAGTAGAGAGGAATCTGCGGCGATTCCTGAACGGCAATGTTTTCAGCTTGTGCATAGAGCTTCATCCTCGCCGTCTCATCCGGTGTTGCGATCGCCTTATCGAAGAGTTGCGAAAATGCTTTGGATTTCCAGCGCGTATTGTTCGGATAACTCTTCATGCTCGGATCGCTCGGTACAAGATCGCCGCTCAGGAGATTGAGAAAATTTTCGACATCCGGATAATCGGCGTACCAACGCGTAAGCCACATCGTGAGTTTGCCATCGTCCGATTGGCTGAGCAACTGGCTTGCCTGCAAGATCTGGATCTCGACATCAACCCCAAGCACGCTCTGCCACATTGCTTTGATCGCCTCGGCGATCTGCTCCATCTTCGGTTCATTATACACCGAGAAGACGATATGCGGCACTGACTTTGGATCATTGTAGCCCGCTTTCTTCAGCCAATAGCGAGCACTATCGGCATCGAAACTTACGCCATGAACATCCTTGATCGGATAACGCTCGAATGCCGGCGGGACAATGCCATGAGTTGCCGGACCGTGCGGCGCATTTTTTAACACGTACTTGCAAAGCTTCTCGCGATCGACAGCAAAACTCAGTGCGCGGCGAAGCCCGAGATTATCGAGCGGTGATTTCGAACAGAGCATGTCGATGAAAAAGGAGTTCATTGCCGAGACATGCTGCAAGACGTACTTTTTATCGTAGGGCGGGTTAAGCGTTTTGCTTGCAGAGACGATCTGCTGGAAGGATTCTGACGGGAGCGTAAAGTCCTCATCCTGCGCACCGGTCTCGAAACTCTGAAGCAGCGTCTTGTCATCCTTCATAAACGTAAAGCGGACTTCGTCAAGCAGCGGCAGCCGGTTGCCTTTGTCGTCGAACTGCCAGTAGTTCGGATTTCGCTTCAAGAGTATTTCGTTGTCGGCCGACCAGTGATCAAGTACGAACGGCCCTGTGCCAACGGGATGCCGAAGCAAATCCTTTCCGTATTTCTCTACTGCTTCATGCGGCAGGATATAAGCAAAACTCGTCGTAAGATGCTGAAGAAACGGTGCGAAGGGTTTCGTCAACACGATCTGGAGTGTCGAATCATTTACAGCGACAAATCCTGAAACGCCTTTAACATCGTGGTGCTGATTACCGGAGTCGCGGTTGAAATAATCATTGGCACCAACAACAAGATCCTGAAATATCCAGTAGCCGGAAGTCGTCGTCTTAGGGTCGCAGACACGCTCGAAGGCAAATTTTACATCAGTCGCGACAAAAAGTCTCCCCTTACTATTTGGGAAGCACGCATCGTCCTGGAAGTGCGCATCGGTGCGAAGATGAAACGTGTAAGTTTTTTGGTCCGGCGAGGCCTCCCAGCTTTTTGCTAGCTCCGGTACAATCGCGAGGTGCGCATCGTTATCGACAAGCTTGTCGAAGATGTTTGTCGCAACATCGTCCTCGATCTTACTAATAATACGCACTGGATCGAGGCTGCCGGGATTCCCCCTGATCTCATTGAGCGTATAGCGCCCGCCGAGTTTTTTCCCACCGCTGCCAGCACGCAACGCCTCCTCTTTATGCGTCGAGCAACTCGAAAGAGCGATGAGAACACTGCAGAGAACGAGGCTTGATAAACGATGCATAGGCGAGCGATGATGAAGTTTGCGCTCCAAAAATACCAATCATCTGAAATAGAAATCCAAAAGGGGAACATTGCCCAGTACAATGCGCTTAAATAGAGCGCCAGTGTTCTCCTGTTGTCTCCTTAATCCGCTTCCCGTCAATTTGGGGGAGAATCATAGTGTTGTATCATTCTGCCTGTTCTTTTATCGCTGTGTGTCCCTGCTTATGCACGCAAAAAATTTATGTTCGGTCGCGGCGGCTCTTGCAGTCTCTGCACTATCGTATATCTGCTCGCCGTCTACGCTCATCGCGCAGTGGCAGGTAAGCTATACCTTTTCAAGTCAGGTTCGCACGGTCTATTTCCTGAACAATCAGGGACAGTCTGCTGTCGGATTTTCCGGACTTGTCAATGGCGAGATCTGGCGTACGCCGGATAACGGCCAGAATTGGAATCGCACAAATACTCCGGCCGAACTCGGCTCCGTCACAGCGTTTACCTTCAAAGATGCGATGCAGGGCTGGTGCAGCTTTCGACCGCTAAATACCGCAAAGAGTAGCTGCTGGATGACGACCGATGGCGGCCTTAACTGGAGCGCACTCACCCCTGCCGGCAATAGCGTCGATGTGAGTTACAATCCCGCTTCTCAACTGCTGTTTCTTGTATGCTGGAACGGGCCTTCGCTCGCTTCGAGCGATCTTGGGCAAACCTGGTCGGCGTTCGCGCCGACGAGCCAGAACGGAATTACCTGGTCCGATCGCACACATGGCCTGCTCAGCGTGCTCGCTGGCGCATTTTACAGAACGGCCGACGCTGGCATAAGCTGGCAGGCCGTTCCACGAATGAACATCGAATGCTGGTCGCCCTCTGGTGTGGCGGGGACTTCTGTAATGGTCGCGGCGGGTGAAAAGACGCACACGGTCTATCGTTCGAACGACAACGGGGCGAGCTGGACTTCGGCCTCTGTCTTTAGTCCGTATATCAATTTTGTTGGCGATATCGAGGGCACGTCACCCTCTTTGTTCGTGCAAACGCTCAACAACGGATTTTATTCATCGACGGATCTCGGTTCGACGTGGACGAATATCTGCGGTCCATCGAACGATCGCGACACGCGGTTCTATGTTAAAGGCACCGAGATCTTCGCAGGCACACCGACGGGCGCGCTGTGGCACTTGCCGAGCATCGCTCCAAACGGTCCCAATCAGAACGCACTGCAAGTGGAGCGGGCGCGCATCAATTTTGTCAACTACGGCTGCTTCTCTGCCGATTCGCTTGTCCGAATTTCATTTAACGGCACCTGTCCGCTTTCGTTTACGCGTGTCCAATTATCGGGTTCCAATAGCTTTAAGCTTGGCGGATATAGTCCGCTCCCCCATTCTGTTTCAGGTCCCGATAGTCTAAACGTAATCTATGCACCGGCGCATAGCGGCACGGACACAGCACAACTACTCATCGAGTATGTGATCAACTACGTACGTTATGACACGGTCGTTAATCTTTATGGAACCTCGCTTCGCACGCTTGACTATTCACAGAGCCTGACGAGGTGGTATCCAATGTTTGGCTCAAGTTGCGATGAGCGAGACACCTCGGTGTCGTTCAAGAACCGCTCATGCGATACGCTCTTTCTCACTGCGGCAAGCGTGGATGATTCGACTGCGTTTCAACTTGGCGACCTTCAGCTTCCACTAACGATCCTTCCCGGCGATTCGACGAAGTTATTGCTGCACTGCGAACATCATCAGCCGGGCGATTTTGCGACTTCGCTTCGAGTAAGTCTTGAGTCCGGAAATCAGCTTCGCGATACCTCCGTCGCACTCGAAGTTTATATTCCATCCTCAGCGAAGCCAACGATCGATCCGCTTGCGGCGACGCTCGCAAGCAAATGCGTGACCCTCGACACAACCATCAGGATCACGAACTCAGTTTGCGACACGATCTATGTGAACTATGCGCGCCTAACAGACAGTACGTTTTTCACTCTCCGAAATTCTGCTGCGCAAGATAAGATCGCTCCGGGTCAGTCGATTAGCGTGCTCGTTCACATGGCGAGCACCGGCAAGGGTACGGAAAGCACCTCGCTTCTTCTTGAATTCGAGAGCAATGGTGTCACGTTCGATACCTCGATCGCGATTTCGGTCACAACGGCCAGTGACATCCCTCTCCTTGCGCAGCTAAGTTCCGATCAGCTTGCATTTGGTCAGGTGAGCACCTGTAATGCGAAACAGATGCTATTGCTTCTGAAAAATACGCAGTGCCGCGATCTTATTATCACGAAGCTCACGCTGCCCGATCAGGATAGTGCGTTCGGAAATTCAGGATTGTCACTTCCGGACACACTTCGTTCAGGTTTTGCAGATTCGCTTTCGATCCTGTTTCATCCGCACCGCGCTGGCGCAACTTCGACCTTCGTTACACTCACGCTTTTTGCAGATGGAGTTTCACGGGACACTATTATTGAAGTCACCGGCACCGGATATGAAACCGTCTCCGCAGAATTCTCGCCTGCGACACTCGATCTCGGTACGATCTCAACCTGCGGATCATCTAGCGGCAAAGCGTTCCTCATTAACACAAGCTGCGATTCGATCTATGTGACGGAAGCGCGATTGCGGCTTTTTAGTCGGTTCGAACTGGATAGTGTCAAGCTTCCGACGTGGATGCATCGTGGCGATAGTCTTTCGTTTGCTATTGCTGTCGCATCGCCTGTTGCGGGAAAGCTTACAGATTCTATCGATATCCGAATGCGCCCTGGCAGCTTGTCGGCGCCCGAAGTTTCACGTGAGCTGCCGCTTGTTGCAAGCGTTGAGAGAAGTGTTGCAACACTTGCCGTCACGCCCGCTGCATTTACTATTGATAGTATTTCGCCGTGTTATTCACGAGATACGATGCTTACGTTTTCAAATCCTTCGCCCTGCGAAGAATTAACGATCGAGGATATCTCTGCCATGGGAGATTCTTCTCTTGCTTTTTCTGTAGCGCTTCCGATCCGACTCTCCCCTGGCAAGTCCGTTAGCATTACCATCACACTTCATCCAAAATCTGGCTCGCAGACGATCTCGAAACTGCATATCGTTGGACCGGCGACCGACACCTCGGTGCTCTTTACGCTCACGACGCGGCAACCCGATCG
>JBBSDW010000062.1:0-18272 GCA_038240295.1 Kapaibacterium sp. (SeqCode) | reverse complement strand
CATACACCTGCGGATCGCTCTTTTATCGGAACCGCGACAACAATCCACTTTGGTCCAACGATAGTGGTCAGGTGCCAAACGAACTTAGTCCCGGTTCATTCGCACCGATCAATCGCATTCAAGGCAATTCAGCCAATGACTTTATGATTGAAGGAAGCAGTGGTTTCGTTTGTCACTGGAACGGAAGGAATTGGTACTTCTATAAACCACTCTTCAACTACGGTGATCCTACATTTGACACTTATGATCTTGATTTCAAAGGCAACACTGCATGCATCGTGGGTTCCAAGAACGGCACTGGATGGGTCGTGATCGGGCAGCGATGAAGTATCTGGTGCCGTGCATTCTATTGTTAGCGCTTCTTGCAGGGCTTGGTTCCTGCAAGAAGAATCCCGTCGCACCGAAACCAGACTCGACGAAGTGCGACACCTGCAACATTGATACAAATCACCATCCGTGTGATACCTGCGGTCATGATACGACGCATCATACGGTTGGTCCCAACGATACAACTTCGCATAACTTCGCATGGACGCAATATTCGCTCGCAAGTGAGGCCGGACTTTCTGGATGCTGGGTCTTTGGCCCGAAAGACATTTATGTAGTTGGTGGCTCAGTTTGGAAATATGATGGTGTAATGTGGCGAGACGTCTCGCCCTTGTCATCACGTGGATATTCCCTTAAGGGAAAATTAAGTAGCTTCACTCTTTTTGCTTTTACCGAGAATGATTATTGGCTGACCAATGGAAACATTCTGTTTCATTATGATGGATCTGAAGCTCAGGACATCCGAACGGACAGTTTAAGTGGATCAGCTACACTCCACTCCTCATGGGGCACTTCAAGCATCAACATGTACTCGGTCGGCGACGGCGGGACGATTCTGCATTTTGATGGCACCACCTGGACGAGGATGGCGAGCGGGACGACAACTCGGCTTTCAAGTATTTGGGGAACTGGTGATGACAATGTCTGGGCATGCGGATATGATCAAACCACAGGCAAAACGACTCTTCTCCACTACGATGACTCCATCTGGAAAGAAGATGCGCTCTCGGTAGCAAAAGGCATTGACGCTGTCGGTGGATTCAACCCTGTGTGGACTTGCGATAGCGCAGGTCACAAGATTGCAGTGACGACGGGTGCGATCGTTGTGAAAAAAACCGATGAACGTGGATGGCGTAGCGATAGTGGACGAACTCCAAATACATTGAGTTCAGGTGGCTACGTTGGACTCTATGCCCTCTCAGGAAACAGCGCCAACGATTATGTGGCAGCGGGTGGCTGGGGCTGGGTTGGTCACTGGAATGGTAAGAGCTGGATGCGTTATGACGTACTCTACAACTATGGATTAAACGACTATTTCTCAGGCGCCATTTCGATGAAGGGGAACACAGTCTGTGTCGCCGGTGAAAAGAACGGAGCAGGATGGGTCGCCATCGGTCAGCGATGAGATTTAGGTGCTTGTTCGGGCACTAATCCTTGCCTCTTTTCGTTTACATAAAGTTAAGGGGAAGCTCCGCCCATTTGGTTATTAGTCTTTTCACGGTCTTGCAAGTTTCTTTAACTAATTTTGCGTTCGTTCTTTGGCGGAAGCGGCTAGCGCTCTATTCTACCAGAATAGAAGCATGAATTTAGTTTGTACACACGCCGCCCTCACCCTCGAAAATGAGCTGAATTCGCCAGCTGGGTGATCGAATTATGAATAAAGTTTGTACAATGCTCGTAGGCGGAGCGAGCAAGTGCCGCGGGAAGGCGTTGCTTGAATTTATCGAGACCGCATAAAAAAAGCCGAGGAAATCCTCGGCTTCACTCGCGTGCGGGAGGGGGGACTTGAACCCCCACGCCTCTCAGCGCTACCACCTCAAAGTAGTGCGTCTGCCATTTCGCCACTCCCGCAAACCGACGGATCGGTGCGCTCCGATTTTAAGCGCGTCTCAAAACTTGGGCTTGCCAATGCGAGTTCCCTCTAATGTGCGGGTTGTGCTCAATAAGGATATTTGATGCGCTCGGCAACATAGTCTTTCACGGCATCCAATGATAGCCGGATCTGCTGCATCGAATCGCGTTCGCGGATGGTGACGCTTTGGTCGGTGAGCGTATCGGAGTCGATGGTGACGCAGAACGGTGTGCCGATCTCATCCTGACGGCGGTAGCGTCTGCCGACCGCGCCTGAGTCATCGTAGTAGGTTTTCATCGCGTGGCGAAGATCGCGCTCGAGTTTCTCGGCAATCTCGGGCATGCCGTCTTTGTTAACCAGTGGAAGCACCGCGACTTTATTCGGCGCAAGAAATGGGTGAAGGCGAAGCACCGTTCGAAGCTCTCCGTTGACCTCTTCTTCGGCGTATCCATTTGTCAGAAACGCCATGAAGCCTCGCGAAGCACCCGCTGCTGTCTCGATCACAAAGGGCGTGTACTTCTCCTTGGTCTCTTCGTCATGCACCTGCAGATTCTTGCCGGAGAACTCCTGATGGCGCGAGAGATCGAAATTCGTGCGATTGTGAATGCCCTCGATCTCGCCAAATCCAAATGGAAATTTGAATTCGACATCGACAGCTGCCTTCGCATAGTGCGCTAATTTTTCGTGTGGCTTGAAACGGAGATTATCGGGCGACATTCCGAGGGACGTCCACCAGTTCCACCGCGTCTCCTTCCATTCTTCGAAATACCGATCGTCCGTGCCTGGCTTCACAAAATATTGCATCTCCATCTGTTCGAACTCACGTGTGCGAAAGAGAAAATTTTTCGTGTTAATCTCATTTCGGAAAGATTTGCCGATCTGGCAAATGCCGAACGGGATCTTCTGTCGCGAGGATTGCATCACATTCATCACATTGACGAAGATGCCCTGCGCGGTTTCGGGACGCAGGTAGATCGCGTTTGAGGCATCTTTGACCGGTCCGAGATAGGTCTCGAACATAAGGTTAAAATTGCGCGGTGGCGTCAGCGATTTTGTTCTGCCGCAGTTCGAGCAGGCGATGAGTTCACTTTCGACAAGATTTTCGAATAGACCATCGACCACTTCGATCTTTGCGAGGATCGCCTCTGCCAATCCATCCTTATCGAGATTGTCATAGGGCATCGTCAGCGATTTCGCGATCGCCTTTAATTTTTTCTCGGACATTTCTCCGATCAAATGATCGACGCGATATCTTGCCTTGCATTCGCGGCAATCGACCATTGGGTCGGAAAAATTCTGAATGTGCCCGGAGGCTTCCCACACTTTAGGATGCATGAGGATAGCGGCATCGAGGCCTTCCATATCTTGGCGATAGGTCATCGAGCGCCACCAGGCCTCTTTGACGTTGCGCAGCATTTCGACGCCAAGCGGACCGTAGTCCCAGCATCCATTCAATCCACCATAGATCTCTGAGGATTGAAAAATGAAGCCTCGCCGCTTTGAAAGAGAGACGATCTTTTCGAGTTGCTGCTGTGCCGGTGTTGATTGAGCCACGCTTGCCGATGTTGATGTAGTATGCAAATTTACGGAGCCATCGCGCCGTCAGCCCAGCATAACTTATTCGACCCTCTGATAGATTCGCACGAGTTTGAAACTATCGATCTGCCGATAACGGTTGGCCGACTGCGACACCTCCAGAAAATTGTGCATGAAGTCCAACCAATCGGCAAGATAATCGAATCGAGTGGTATCGAGATATGCATGCATCGTGTGATTTTTTAACGCCAGCAGTGCATCGTGATTCACTTTCCCATCCAGATTCCAAACGTTGTCGGCCGTGAATCCCGCAACGCCCGATTGGCACATTCCTACACGCGACTGTGGGTGCGACTTCGCCCATAAGCCGGCTTCATAAAGATCGCTGACCCATGTTGCTGTGAAATTATTGACATACCTCGCGCAGCCAAAGAGAAGTCCCAATGCTACAAACGAAGCGACCGACACTTTCCAGATCGGGCCCCAGTGCGGCACCTGGATTCTTGCGATGATGATCGCAATAACAAAAAACCAGAGTATCCGGAGTGGCTGAAGATAACGATCGAGAAAATACGGGGCGTGAAAGATAAACACGTAGTACAGACCAAGCGCACCAGCGGCGATCATCCACGGGATGAGTGGTCGAACGTTCAGATTTCGTTGCACGAGAGTGGTGATCTCAAATCGGCGCCAGAGTAAGATCGCAGGTATCAGTATCGCCGCCGTCCACGTTGGCCATACCCAGATCGAGAGTGGCGATAGCGGAAACATGATGAAGACCGTGACAATGTCAGCGAGAAAAAATCCGAGCGAGTGGATGTTGATCGCCAGCGGCACGGGTCCCGCCGATTCGGAGCGGCCGCTCATCGGCATCAGATTGCCAAAGAGCATGTAGTTGTAAATGAACCACGGACTGCTCACAAGTACTGCCACTGCGCCCATCACAAGTATACGAAGGAGTGCCTTTGATCGAAACCGGATCAACTCGGAAATGCAAATGGCCGCAACAAAGAACACGGCGTCGATTCTCGCGAGAACCAGCACTCCAAGCACGCCGCCAAAGAGTGCATATTGCTTGATCGACCGTTTGCCCGAAGTTTCGATACGGCAATAGGCATAGACCGAAACCAAAAACATCATTGAAGAAAGACCGGTCTCGAGGCCGTTCATCATTTGGGCGAGCATCGGATAGGAGGCAGTCCAGAGGATTGCAACAAGGATTACTGGGTCACGGAAGATCGATCGACGATCGTCATCCGGCTGCGAAGTGTAGAGCGTCCGCATAATGAGCGCGGCGAGCAGGACCGAGATGGCGCTGAAAATCGCCATGGGTATGTACGTCAGCTGAACACCAAGCCAGCGATCCCCTTGCGCCAACCAGAACATCGGCACATCAAGGAAGACGAACAACGGCTGAATGCCATTTGTCGGATGCACTCCGTCGGCAGTGAGTCCATGGCCTTGTGCAAGATGCCAGGCGCAGCTCATCATGTAGAACGAATCGTCCTTAAAAAGCCGGCTCGCCTGATTCGCTTCGCCGCGCAGACCCAGGACTGCGCGTGTCACAAATGTGACTGCGGACATCATCCACACGTATTTTCGTTGCCGAGAAGTGAAATGCGACATAGATCGTAGAGCGTTCAAAATGCTTTCATCGGGGATTCGACCGTCCCGATTCGCAACTCATAACAACCGTACTCGGAGGCATGAATCCTCCAGATAGAGGTAATTCTTCGTGCCCCATTTTAAACGATGAAACGACTTTCGACTGAAGAATTAAAGCAGGTCAGGCTTTCCGAAATAGCGGCGGCTGATACCGCACGCCGATTTCCACTCATTGCGATCATTGAAAATGTTCGCAGCCTCTATAATGTGGGGTCGATGTTCCGGACTTCGGATGCTGTCAGGCTGGAAGCATTATTCACCGTCGGATACACACCGCATCCTCCGCGCATAGAGATCGATAAGACGGCACTCGGGGCGACCCGTACGGTGCCGACCGCTCATTTTGAGACCATCGAGGAAGCAATTGCGAGCGCAAGATCGAGAGGTTTCTCTGTTGCAGCACTTGAACTAACGAACGACCCGATCTCGCTTTACTCGCTTACGCGTAAAAATTTCCCGCTTGCACTTATCGTTGGTAACGAGGTGACGGGTGTGAGCGACGAGGTACTCGGCGCTTGCGACTTTTCGGTTGAGATCCCAATGATCGGAGCGAAACATTCACTGAATGTCGCAGTTGCCTATGGAGTGGCGCTTTTCGAATCGCTACGTCTATTTAAGGACGAGCTTGACCAATTCCGTCCTTGATGCGGTCGCCGGTTTTGCCGATAAGATACAAGCCCTCTGCGCACCGATCGAGTTCGAGATCTTCGATGATGCAATGAAGGATCGAACGCTCGTTTCGGCTGATGTTCAACAAGTGAAGAATGCCACCAGATGCGTTCGCGACTTCGAGCGCACCCCTGGCGATAAAATCCCTTACCGCATGTTGAACCTTCTCAGGTAACCGCAGGATGGCCTGATGCAACAGTGCTCGCGCTGATTCGAAATCGGATGTCTTCCACTCAGCTTTCACAAAAGGTAAAAGCCCCATTACTGTCGCGATCGATTCGAGATCTTCCTTCGTCGTAAGCTCAAAATCATGTTCGAGGCGCTTGACATTCTCTTCGATGATCGCAAATTCGCCGGTAGTAGTAGCTCCATCTGCGACAGCCAATTCAAGTAATGGACTTAGCATCAACGCTGCAAGTCCTCGGCGGTCTGCATCTTCAGAGCCGTCGTGCGTTATCTGAAGACTCGCGAGCATGTCGCGATCCGCTGGCGAAAAAAATCCTGGCCCCTCGATGGTCTGCATAACTAATTGATGTGATGTTCGCACAAAGATACGGAGGATCGATCTTCGTGATGAAGGCCTCTTCTGATTCTACGACGACATCCGCTCGATCTCAGAAATAATACGCTTTCCCCGTCATCGGCCCAGGCATTGGTTGCGGCTGCGGCATGGGATTCCCCGGGCCATTCGGTGCAGGAGGAGTTTGGGGCGTTGCTGGCTGGATCTCAGGTTCGGTACCTGGTGCCTGGGTCGGAGATGGTTCGGAGGGGCGTTCTGGGGTGTTCGGTGCTGGCATGGCGTTGAAAATAATTCTTGCAAGTTAATTCTGTCAGAACATCGTGCAACTTCCATACCGCCTTCGACTCAGGAATGCCGGGAATCGAAATATAACGATTCGATCAACTCGCCAAAGCGCGATTCTACTTCCTTTCGTTTTACCTTAAAGGTCGGCGTGAGCATCCCATTCTCGACCGAAAAGGGTGCGGTGATGAGTACAAATCGCCGAACACGCTCATACGTGGCAAGGTCCTTCAAACGAAGTTCGATCTCAGAATCGATGAGAGTTCGCACCGTGGGATCTTCGACTGTCACTCCCACACTCTCAACGTATGGGATGCCGACGGCGCTAAGATGTTCTTTGATCGCATCCAGTTGAGGCACAATGAGCGCTGTAAGAAACTGCCGTTTATCGCCAATGAGCATGACCTGTTCAACGTAAGGCGACTGCTCCAGCAACGCTTCGATGTGCGCAGGAGCGATATTCTTGCCACCGGAGGAAACGAAGAGGTGCTTTTTTCGATCGGTGATCGCTATATAGCCGTCTTCGTCTATTGTGCCGATGTCGCCGGTATGCATCCAAGCTTCGCTGTCGATCGCTTCGGCAGTTTCTTGAGGCATGTTGTAATAACCTTTCATCACACTCGGGCCCCGCGCAAGTATTTCACCATCGCCGGCGATCTTCACTTCAACATTCTTGAGCGGCAATCCGACCTTTCCCCATTTGATCTTCGCAAACGGTGTCACTGCAATCACAGGTGAGGTCTCGGTCATCCCGTAACCTTCGATGATCCGCAGACCAAATCCAGCGAATGCGCGCCCCACTTCCGGATTAAGCGCGGCCGCACCCGAAACAAAAAAACGGATGCGTCCACCTGTCCTCTCGCGAATTTTCCGGAGCACCAGCCGGTCGGCAAGGATGTATTGAAGTTTGTAGGTTATTGGGACGGGCAGCCCTTCTGCTGCTCTTGCTACCATCTTGCCTACGGTCATTGCCCAATCGAATATCTTCTGCCGCCGCTCGGGCATTGCATCCCGAAGCTTTATGATGCGCGTGTGAACACGTTCGAAGAAACGGGGTACGCCTGTCATGACGGTCGGGCGAACCTCAAGCATGTTTTCAGAAACAGTGTCGATCGAATGCGCAAAAGCGATCGAAGCGCCTGCATAAAAAACCAGATAAGACGCGATACGCTCGAAGCTATGCGAGAGTGGCAAGAATGAGAGAAACGTGTCTGCGCTCGTCACGGCAGGAATCGCAGCCATTGCGCCTTCCACATTTGCGATCAGATTTCGATGCGTAAGCATCACACCTCTCGGCACACCCGTAGTGCCGCTCGTGTAGATGATCGTGACGACATCCGCTGCTTCCGTAAAGCTTGGACTTGGCGAACGCGGTGTAACAAGTCCGGTTTCGAGCGCGCTCCAATGAATCGCCGTGCAATTGTTGAGATCAGTGGGAAGTGGAGTCGATTCTGTCATCACGATGATATGATGAAGATCGGGAGTCTGCAACAGGGACTTTACCGCTTTGCCAAGTTGCAGTTCGTTCGAGACGACGATCGCTTTCGCGCCCGAGTCGATCAAAATATGCTCGACCTGCTTTTGTGTCAGCGTCGGGAACATCGGTACGGAGATCGCGCCAATAAGCATCAATGCGAAATCGGCGATCAGCCACTCGGGCCTCGATTCAGATACGATCGCAACGCGCTCCCCGCGCTCGATCCCAAGATCAAGCATCCGAGAGGCAACTACACGAACGCGCTTTCCAAAATCACCATAGCTGATTCGTTCGAATGGAAGACTGCGATCGGGTTTCGATTGAATGTATGTTCGATCTGCTTGCTCGCCCTGGCAATTCTTTTCGAAGACTTCGACTAACGTTTGCGGCATGTTTGAGATCGATGGGGGCAAGCTAAAGCATACCCCACATTAGGCGAGTGCGGGCATGTTCATCTCGGCCCACTCTTCGCGGCTCGGGCCATACATGCCTGGGATCGCAAGGCTCGCCTGACGCATGAGCACTGTCATCTGTGCACGATGATGGATCTGATGACTGATCAAAATATTCAGGATGGTGCCACGGGCCCACTGATTACCATACATTTCGTGTGTTGTCTCAAGTGAATCATCAGACCAGTTTTTCTTGATCGCTTCAAGTGCTTCCTGTGAAACTCTTGAGTATTCCTGCACGATCTTTGAAGGGTCTGAGGAATGTTCTGACTCCGGCATCTCGCTGATTGCAAGGCCGGCTTTGTTCAGCATCTCAGGTACGGTTTCTGTTACGTGCCATGCAAGTCTGCCAAGTGTCCGTCCTTTGGCATCGATCTTTTGATCGAGTGAGGCGGGTGTGAGCGCTTTCATTATCTTTATTGTCGCTTCACGCTCGTAGGCCCAGCTCGATTCGAAATCAGAGATCCTTCTAAACATTGTCGTTGTAATTTTGCGGAATCATCATTCTTCCACAGGCAAAGATACCAGCGAACATGATCACCCCCGAGCATTTTTTTGAGGCCGAGATCCGAATTGGGAAGATCATTGCAGTCGAAGAGTTTCCAAAAGCACGAAAGCTCGCCTATAAACTAACGATCGACTTTGGCGAGACGGGCGTGAAGCATTCGTCCGCGCAGATCACTTCACTTTACACAAAAGAGGCTCTCATCGGCACGCTTATCCTCGCTGTCGTCAATTTTCCTCCCCGACAGATTGCAGATTTTCTCAGTGAGGTACTCGTACTCGGAGTGCACAACGCAATCGGCGATGTTATCCTTGTCAGGCCAGAGTTCGATGCTCCCCTGGGTGCGCTTCTGTCTTAGCTCCTACCAGCCGCTTGCGTTACGGAAGTTTGTGATCTGCTCGATGTGGTGCGGCCCATGCCATGCGTACATTTCGAGCAAATTTTCCGTCGAGAGTTCTCCGCGCTCCGGATGATATGCGGTGCGTTTCCATTGATCTTCCGTTAGGCCTGAGAACAACTCCGCCCAGCGCGTGTGGAGTCCATCAACAATGTTCAGCGAGGTTGCGACATTGTTCGAACGGGCATCGGGATGTTTCGCCCAGGTATCCTGATCGTATGGTCTCAGCGTAGGGTGATCCTCGGTTAGAATAGATTTTGTTCGCAAAAATGCATGCATGTGCGAATCGGCGATGTGATGGACGATCTGCGCCAGTGTCCAACCTCCTTCGCGATATGGCGTTCCGAGTTGGGATTCGTTAAGACCTTTGACGGCGTCGCTTAGCTTTTGAGGGGTGTTCCGAATGCCTTCGATGAGTGGCGTGCGTTCTGCCTGGTTCATAGTGCGATGCAAAAAGTGAATGCAACCGTCTACGCAATGATCACAAAACAGTTACAATTCTGAACTTCCAGAATTATTTTCCGAGGGGAGCCGTGACCGCATGATGCGAGGAGTCGATCACGGCAGGGATCGAATCCTCTGTATGCCTGATCGCTCCACCGAGTTCGGAAACTCGTACAAGCACCGAGACTGCAAACAGTGAAACCGCGAACGAAGCGATGATAAAGGTATTCATCAGCTTGGGTGCCTTGATGGCGGGCACTCCGCGTGTGAGCAAGAGTGCGATCAGTGCAAGTGAACCAACGAGCGCACATGACCACAAGGCAAAATCGGCGGCATGTGCATGCTCTGAGATTCGAGCAGCATCAACGAGATGCAACGGCTTGATAAACTGCGCCGCAGGATCCCCGGTTAAGTTGGCTACAAACGTGCTGATCCCCGTAACGACATACGCCCACAGCGCTGCGCGTTTGACTTCGAGATTCTTGCGAATGACTCCGTAGAGCATCAAGCAAACGCTAAAGATCTCACCGACGACAGGAAGATGATTGACGAGAAGATGAAGGTGGGCAGCGTTCATTGAATTTATTTTCTATGACCTGAACTTGGTGGGTTGCACTGTTGAATCAAGCAGCAATCTTCATTATCTTCGGGTAAGCGCTCGGCTCAGGGACGGAATAGCCCTCCTCGATCATCGCCTCGATATGAAAAAGCAAGGCTTCGTTCATGACGTGTTCTACTTCCTGCCGCGATTCAGCGGCGGCTACACTACCGTCAACATCAGGTGAATTGACCGAATAGACAGTCTCTGTCTTCTCAATGACCACAAGGTATTCGTGCATTCAACCTGCCTGCGTCGGAATACTTTAGAATGTGATTGCGGAGGAGGAGAGATTCGAACTCTCGGTACGCTATTCACGTACAGCCGCTTTCCAGGCGACCCAATTAAACCACTCTTGCACCCCTCCAGATGCTCTGTCTTCTTTTAATAGAAGTCGCTCACAAAAGCGCTGCTGCCTTCTTCAGGTTCCCTGCGGATCACGTGATCGCAGGCTCGAGAGCGCCTCGCGTTTTTTCGAACCATGCCTGGATATAGGCGACGATCTCGGACATGGGTGCGCCCGGCGTGAACATCTGTCCTGTCCCCTTCAGCTTTAACGCTTCGATGTCCTCTTCGGACATGATCCCGCCGCCTGTGAGCAGAATATCTTCGGCATCATGATCTTTCAGCAAATTCAGAATTCGAGGAAAAACGGTCATGTGCGCGCCACTCAGGATCGAGATCCCGATGACATCGACATCCTCCTGGATCGCGGCTTCGACGATCATCTCTGGCGTTTGTCGCAGCCCTGTATAGATCACCTCCATACCAGCATCGCGCAATGCGGCCGCGATCACCTTTGCGCCGCGATCGTGTCCGTCAAGTCCTGCTTTTGCTATGAGTACCCTGATCTTTCTTGCCATCCGATTTTATGTTTAGGCAAAAATACACACAAAGCCCCGCGCACCCACCCCAAACGCCTCCTGGGTTGGGGTTAGTTACTTTCGGTGGCCGCGATATCAGTTTCGTGGTCGGCGGGTGCGGGCTCAACCACCCCAAACCCCTCCTTCGAAAGGAGGAGCTTAATTACGACCACCCCAAACCACTCCTTCAAAATGAGGGGCTTCAACGGTTTTAGAACGCTTGAATCCGCAAACGAGTTAGATGGGATTGCGGGCAGGTTTGACGACTAATTTCTTTTCCAGATGGCTGTTGGCGGTTGTGTCGGAGTGATCCTTGCTGGCGGGACGGGTTCTCGCCTTTTTCCGTGCACCAAAGTCACGAACAAACATCTACTACCGATCGGCGAGATGCCGATGATCTTTTATCCGATCCAGAAACTTGTTGGCGCGGGCATCAAAGACATCATGATCGTAACCGGTACCGAGCATGTCGGCGATTTTATTTCGCTGCTTGGATCGGGCAAAGAATTCGGATGCCAACTTACCTACCGTGTCCAGGACGAAGCGGGTGGCATCGCGCAAGCGCTTGGGCTTGCGGAGCGATTCACGAACGGTCAGCCGATGTGCGTGATCCTTGGCGATAATATTTTTGAAGACCCGATCGATGGCATCATCGCTCAGTTCATGCAAAGCGACGCAGCGCATATCGTTTTAAAGCAAGTAGAAGATGCTGCGCGATTTGGTGTCGCAGTCGTGGATCGTTCGAACGGCAGCGGCTTTCGCGTTACCGAGATCATCGAAAAGCCGACCGCCCCTCCTTCCGATCTTGCGGTCACTGGTATCTATTGCTATCCGGGCGACGTGTTCTCGATCATTCGCGATCTGAAACCTTCAGGCCGTGGCGAACTTGAGATCACCGATGTGAACAATGCGTATCTCAAAGCAGGCCGATTGCAGTGCTCCATGTTCGAGGGCTACTGGAGCGATGCCGGCACGTTCGAGTCGCTGGCGCATGCGAATGAACTTGTTCGGCAGACTACGCCACGCTACGCTGCGTCAACACTTCAGAAATAGATGAACCTCTTCATCACTGGTGGCGCGGGCTTTATCGGCTCGAACTTCATCCACATGGCGCTCGCTCGCGGACATCGCGTGCTGAATTTCGACGCCCTCACTTACGCGGGAAATCTCGCAAACCTCAAGGACATTCCTCATCCCGAGAATTATAGCTTTGCCGAAGGCTCGATAACAAACGCGAAGGCGGTTGAGGATGCGCTCGCAGCGCGCCCGTTCGATGTCTGCATCAATTTCGCGGCAGAGTCGCATGTCGATCGCTCGATCGAAGCTGCAAGGATTTTTACCGAGACGAACGTGCTTGGCGCCGTGATCCTGCTCGAGTCGATGCGCGCAGCTGGCGTTCCGATGTTCCTTCAGATCTCGACCGATGAGGTGTACGGTAGCGTAACGGGCAGCGAGCGCTTTTCGCGTGCGTCACCGATCAAACCATCAAGTCCATATTCTGCTTCGAAAGCTGCCGCCGACCATCTTGCGCTGAGCTTTTATCACACGCATGGCTACGATGTTCGCGTAACGCGGTGCACGAATAATTATGGCAGATTTCAGTATCCGGAAAAATTCATTCCGACGATCATCACCCGCGCCATTGCAGGTGAGCCGATTCCCGTCTATGGCGACGGGCAACAGGTTCGCGACTGGATCTTTGTCGACGATCATTGCGAAGGCATTTTTTCCGTGATCGAGCGCGGGAAACCTGGATGTGTTTACTTATTCGGGGGTTCGAGCGAAGTGAAAAATATCGATCTCGCAACTTCGGTATTGCGTTCGATCGCTCAGCACCAGGATCAACCGCCTGACGCACTGTTGTCAAAGATCGAGCACGTGCGCGACCGACCGGGGCATGACCGACGTTATGCAATGGATTGGTCAAGTTCGGAAATCGAACTTAGCTGGAGACCAAAAACAAATTTCCAAGAAGGCCTCGAGCGGACGATCGAATGGTATCTGAATAATCAAGAATGGCTGGCGGAGTTGCAGGCGCGCGCGCAAGTCGCACAATAATCAAGACTCATTTGCAGAAGATCATAATCATTGGGCGCGGTCAGGTTGGGAGCGCACTTGCTTCGGGACTAAAGGGATTCGAGATCGTGCAGTGGACATCCGACATCGCCGATCTATCCTCGCAATCGCTTGCAGAGTTGATGCCCTACGCAGTTATCAATGCTGCGGGCCGCACCGATCTTGCCTGGTGCGAAGCAAATGCGCGCGAGGCCGTTCGCTCGAATGTTGAAGCACCCGTCGAACTTTATGGAAGACTGCTCGCGCATAATCTAAAGCACAAAGCCACCGTTCGATTTCTCCATTTATCGAGCGGCTGCATTTGGGACGGACCGTTCGACGAAAAGGGAGAACCGTTTACTCCGACGCGTCCCGCATCTCCGGCTTGTCTTTACTCGTGGACCAAAGCTGCGTCCGACGCGCTTTTGCTTCAACGAGATTCAACCATGGTTGCGGTGCTCCGCCCCCGTCAGGTGTTTTCTGAGCTGGTATCGCCACGCAACACTCTTTCGAAGTTGCTGCGCTATCCCGGACTCATCGACACACCGAACTCGATGAGCAGCGCCGCGATCATAATCAAGACAGTCGAGACGCTACTCAATGCGGAGGAAGACTGGAACGGCATCTGGAATATTTACGACAAAGGATACACCACTCCGTTTCATGTCGGCGAGATGCTCGCGAGTGCGGGCCTTCGCGACGCTCCGCAGCGTATCACCAAATCTGCACTCGACACATGGCATGTCCCAAAGAGGGTCGATGCGGTGCTCTATGATGAGCGATTCGAGCGGATCATGCAGCCCAATTCAGTCGAGGAAGAACTTGGTAAAGCGATCGCTCAGTACAAGATCATGCTCAATAAGCAGCCGATCACGGCTTAACACTTCACGCGCAAGAATTTCCGCTTCCCTACTTTCAGCACAACACCTTCAGGCGATGGAGTGAAGTTCGCTTTTTCGTCGGCTATCTTTTCACCATTGATGCTCACTGCGCCTTCGCGTATCAAGCGACGTGCATCGGTGTTCGATGCAGCAAGCTTTTGCTCAGCAATGAACTTTGCGAGTGGCAATTCTGCGGCGGAAGTGAGCAGAAGTTCGTCAATGACATCCGGCACATCCTTCTTCACGAACATTGTCGTGAAGCGGTCGTATGCCTGCACACCTGCCTCCTCGTCGTAAAAGCTTTTGATGATCTCCTGCGCTAATCGTACTTTTAGATCGCGAGGATTTGCGCCGCTATCCAACTGCGATTTGATCTCGCTCAACTCTTTGACGTTCGTCGCATAGACGAAATACTTATAGATCAGGCTATCCGGAATCGACATCGTCTTGCCGAACATTTCATCGGGCGAGTCGGTGAAGTTGATCGAGTTGCCGTAGGATTTCGACATCTTGCGCTCGCCGTGCGTGCCTTCGATGAGCGGCGTCGTGAGGATGCACTGTGGCTCCTGACCGACGTGGCGCTGCAGTTCTCGGCCGACAAGCAAGTTAAATTTCTGGTCGGTGCCGCCAAGTTCAACATCCGATTTGATCGCGACCGAATCGTATCCTTGCGCAAGCGGATACATGAGCTCATGGAGCGAGATCGGCTGCTCTTCATTCCAGCGTTTGTTGAAATCCTCGCGCTCGATCATCTGGCTCACCGTGTAGGTTGCCGCCAGTTTGATCACATCTGCGAAGTTCATGACACCGAGCCACTCGCTGTTATACCGAATCTTAAGCGCAGATGGATCCAGGATCTTCGAAACCTGCTCGACATACGACTCCGCATTTTTCTGTGTCTCTTCCTGGGTGAGGATCGGACGAGTTTTGCTGCGGCCTGTGGGATCGCCGATCATTGCCGTGAAGTCACCGATGATCAGCGTTGCCTGATGTCCGAGATCCTGAAACGTGCGAAGCTTCCTTAAGACCACCCCGTGACCAATATGCAGATCGGCTGTGCTCGGATCAGCGCCGAGCTTGACCGTGAGCGGTACGCCGGTCGCGATCGCTCGCTCGATCTTTTTTGCCAGATCGGCTTCGCTAATGAGATCGACAACGCCGCGCCGAATCTCATCCATCTGTTCGTTCAGTGCCGGAAAGCTTTTCTTCTCATTCATGGAAATCTCTTGCTTAGCTTAATCCTCGCGGCGCATCTCGCGCTTGATATCTCGCTCTTTGATCGTCGCGCGTTTGTCGTAGGCATGCTTGCCTTTGGCGAGCCCCAGCGAGACTTTGATCTTGTTGCCTTTGAAATAGAGTCTCAGTGCAACGAGTGTCACTCCTGTGTCTTTCAGTTTGACCGTAAGCTTCTCCAACTCGCGACGATGCACGAGCAACTTGCGCTTTCGCTTTTCTTCGTGATTGAAGAGGTTGCCTTGTTTGAAGTGACCGATGTGAACGTTCTCCAGCCACAACTCTCCTTTATCGACCTTGCCGTACCCATCCGAAAGCATCGCCTTTCCTTCGCGCAACGCTTTGACTTCGGTACCCGTCAGCATGATCCCCGCTTCGATCTCTTCGAGGATAGCATATTCATGACGCGCACGACGGTTGTCGGCGATCGGAGTAATCGGCTGAGCTTTTTTCGGTCGGTCGGTCGGTCTGGTTGGGCTTGACATAATTGCAATCTGCGAGCGGAGGTAACACAATGAAAGAGCGTAGTGTGACCCGAGAGCCGTAACTTTCTCTCACGTCAGCTAATCGACAAATAAAAAAAGCCTCGGCTGTTTGGCCGAGGCTCTATTAAAGAACAGTCAGGAAGAGAAATCTTTAGACGATCTTAATTCTCTTCGGATGGCAGCTTAATTCTCATCGGATTGCTGGGCGTCAGCATTATTCTCGTCGGCAGCCATCTGGATGATCTGCTGTTTCACACTTTCGGCCATCTGGCTATTGGTGAAGAGGCGCTTGCCACCGATGAAGCGCTTCGACCAGTAGGTGTTCGAAAGCGATGCGATCGAGACACCACGCGAGCAGGATGCATTGGCGAAGAGTCCTTCACCGATATAGACACCCACATGCGATACAGGCGAATAATTGGCGGTATGGAAGAATACGAGATCGCCGAATTTGAGTTTCGATTGAGCGACAGCGTCTCCCAACTGATGCTGCAGAAATGCGGTGCGTGGCAGCGTGACGCCAAAGGCTTTGACGAACACGGCACGCGTAAAGGCCGAACAATCGATGCCAGTGCGGCTTTCACCGCCAAACGAATATCGCGTACCGAGCCAGTCGATGATCTGCTTCATGATGTCGGATCGCTGGGCTGTGGTCCCAGGATTTTCCTCATCGAAAAGTGCGAAATCCTCCTGGCGCGATTTTGCTGTATTAGGATCGACAGACTCCGCACCGACTGCGCCTGGGCGCATTTTGAAGAACTGCTCGATCGATACGTCAGACGTATCTTCGGCGAGCTGTTCCTTCGCTTCTTCGGCGAGATCTTTTTGAATATCGAGCTTGGAAGCTTCTGTGCCGACGAAGGTATCCTTCGAGGCTAAGATGCTATCTTCGGAAACGACGGTCGAGTTCGATGCCAGAGACTGGATCTTCTCGATCATCGACTGCTTTTCTGCGCTTGTAAGCGGGTGCTGCGTAACATGGTGCCTGTGGGAGAGCTTGGCATAACGTTTGTGCTTGCTTGAAGCGCTATGCGATGCTTTCCTACCATGTCCCACTGCATGCCTACTGGCGTTAGACGTGGCAGGCGTACTCGACATCAGGAAACCTGCTGTAAGTACGACAACGAGTGCCGAGCCTAAACGCCGTATGATCATATTGGTCATGCGGGTTCGGTTATTATAAACGGTTGGAACAGAACTGCCCTGGGCTGCGTCGGCGGTCTGTGGGAAACGTCCGTACTGGGCGCTTGCCATAGATCGATGGGCAACTTTGGAGTGCGAATATACGAAACTTTCAGAGCCTCCAACGAAATCCAGAAAATTTTCGTCCCGCTTATCTCCTAATCCTGAAACAGTCCAGTAAAATGTTCGCATATTTCCCCGATATGGAACAGCTTCCACTACTGAGCCATAGCGCGTTTTCTTGCATTTTGGCAAAAATTCGTCATTTTCCTACTTGGAATTTTCTCCTCGCTGTCGCATAATTGACCCGTTTTCTGCCACAGCAACCATTTCCAACTAAAAAATGTAGCGTATCCGTTCTGGAATTCGGTGGATCGCATGGCCTAACTTTGACGCGGCTCCTTCACCGATCCTACGTTAAAGTGAAGATTCTTGCTCACTCCGACAATTGGCAGATTGAACCAGAGATCTGCTGACGAAAAGCGCACGCGTTTATCCTTAGTGGAAAAGACCGAACCTGCCATCCTTTTATTTTATTGTACAATCCTCTCGCCCCAATTCTTCACTATTAATCACTTCGGCAATTACGGATGAGTGGTGTTCGCACAGAATTCGCATCCCTCTGTTAAGGATTGTTGAGGCGTGCGCTTTAGGGTCTTGCTACGGATGAGCGCTAAGGTGTTCACATGGAATGGCTTATCGAAATCGTAAGCGTAGCGCGTTTTCTGAATGCGAATCGGAGGATTTATGCAGGATTTTCGTCTGATGAACTTTGGCGAACGACTCTGGAAACGGCGGAAGGATTTGGATCTTTCCCGCGAAGCACTTGCGGCACGAGCTAAAACCTCACCTCAAACGCTGTGGAAGTACGAAAAAGGCTTGACGGAGCCCGATGTGACTACGCTTTTGCTGCTTTCGAAGGCGTTAAGTTGCTCCGTCGCGTCACTCTTTGGCGAAAGTTTGCTCGGTGATACACTCGATTCCACAGCAATCCTCGAGGCGATCTGCCTCTTGCGCGAACGTGGCGATATTACGCTCGAAGAAGTAATTCGCGCGGGACTCACACCAGAGAAGCACTCACGCGGTAGGCGCAGAAGGTGAACCTGCTTACACGTTGAATTCGATTAT
>JBBSDW010000061.1:0-18396 GCA_038240295.1 Kapaibacterium sp. (SeqCode) | reverse complement strand
GTTGATCGTCACGTTGACGTTCGACGACGAATTGACGTAGGTGGAATCAGCTGTGCCAGATCCTGCAACCGTAGCTGCCTGACCCTGACCTGCGAGCGATACCGTCTGCGATACACCATTGTTACCCGTGATCGTAAGCGTCATGTTCTGAACGGTACGGTCGGTAGGGGTGAAGGTGATCGGGAACGTCGTTGTGCCGTTTGCACTGACGACAGAAGAGGTCGTTGCACCTGCGATCGAATACATCGTCGCGCCGGCAGGAAGCGAAGCTGTATAGGATGTCGCAACGTCGCCGCAATTGGATACGGTGATGAAGGCAGTGTCCGTCGTACCGACGCAAGCCTTGTTCGCAAACGCCGAATTCGGTGTTGCAGAAGCGCAGACGAGCTGGCCGAAGACATCAAGTGGAAGGTTGGCCTTGATAGCCGTCCCATTCGTATTGCCAACCAGGTTAAGCGACGCATTGCGATCACCACGCTGTGTTGGCGTGATGCAGAGCGAGAATACCTGATGCTGTCCAGCAGGGATTACAAGTGGGAATGTCACACCCGACATTGTGTACTCGGCAGAATCGGCACCGTTGATCGTGGCGCTTGTGATCGTTAGATCAGCAGAGCCAGTGTTGAAGATGGTGTCCGTCCTGCAAAGCTGCTTGCCGACGATCTGTGAATCAACGACTGGAGTTCCACGAACCGCGAGAGTACCGTACGGTACGCCCTGGCCGATGATGTTGACGTTGAACGATGAAGTGTCACGACTCGGGACATCGAACGTAAGTGGGATATTGGTCGTCAAGCGTAAACGCGCCTGACGCGAGCCATTACGAATCGGGGTGAAGCAGATGTTGATCTGACGCTTCTGATCCGGTGGAAGGATCGTGTCGCTGCCTGTAAGCGGTGTGAGTACGAAATCGGCATCGGCGCTCGACAGGTAGTTGTGCGTTAGGTATGTCGTGTCGCTGCCAGTGTTCTGAATCGTGATTTCCAGACATTTCTTCTGACCGATTCCGACCGAATCAAAATTCAGCGGTGAAGGATAAACGACAAGCCTCGGCAAAATGCCTACACCATAAAGCACCACGATCTGCTGGCCGTTATCAGCATTACTGTTGATATATAAGATCGCAGAGTGCGAACCCTCCATTGTCGGTGAATAAGCGATGGTGATCGTATCGCTGCCTCCAACTGGAATCGGGTTTGAAGGCAACCGGGTGATCGTGTATTCGCCAGGGAAATCGCCACCGATATAGGTCGTCGGGTAGATAATCAAAGGCGTGCCACCCGTATTCGTAACAAGGAAACTCACAGTACGAACTGCACGGAATCGGGTTCGAGTACCGCGGAAGGGTTGCAGGGGTGATGGGAGCGAAATGATCGGCACCAATCCGTTACCTCGCATATCCACAGACCCGTTGCCACCGATATCGGTGTTACCAGTAAAGAGAAGTGTTGCCTGGCGTAAAAGCTTTGAGGTAGGTTTGAAGACTACACCGATCGAATCCTTGCTGTTCGCTGCGATCGTCGAGATCGTACGTACAATAGTGAAATCGCTTGCATTTGCACCTGCGATCTGGACACCAGTGATCGAAATAGGATTCGAATTTGGATTGGTGATCACAACGTACTGCGGAGCCGTCTGAACACCAACGCCGATCGATCCAAAGTTAAGGCTGGTCGGCGCGTACGACATGCTCGTGTAACGCGTGTTCGAGATCGTTACGTTGTCGAGCGCGATATTGTCCGCATAGCAGTAGTAGTAGTACGAATTACTATTTTTTGCGGTCACCGTGAAAGATAGTGCCATTGTCGACGTGCGGCTCGCGGCAGGAACATAAATGTGAAAATGTGGCCAGTAAAACGAGGATGTATAATTCGGGTTTGGGTCGCTGATCGGCCCGTACTGGTAATCCGCGAAAGCGCCTGGCTGCGTTGCGTCATCTTTAATCGTCTTGATCGAGGTTCCATTGATATTCACATCGAGCGTGAGCGAACTGCCATAGTACAACTGATAGTAATTGTACGGGAGAAACGCGTCAAAGTCGACGAACATGGAATCTGCTGCAGTTGCAAATCCTGATGCGTTGACAAGAGGTGCATTTTCGGTCACCGAGCTTCCTGCGCCGCTGTTGTTATACATGTAATAGTCTCCAAACTGCCCCGAGCCGTTTGCACCACCGTTGCCGCCTGTAGCCCGGTACCAACCGCCACCACTGCAATACTGGCACGAAGTTGGCCCACTCCATCCAGCAGGAGGAAATACGCCAGAGTTGAAGTCCTGAGTTAGAAGGGTAGTCGAGACTGCCCCAAGCGCGGACTGTTGGATGCCGCACAAAACGAGAAAAATGCCAAGCAGAAGCTTAGCTCGAATTGGTAGTCGATTGTTCATGTGTCTCTTGTAAAAAAAATGCGTTCATTCACACAACTTAGGAGCTGGGTGTCCGACGCGAGATTCAGACCCCATTGAGCTATATCAAAGATACGAAAAACGAAATTCGAATTGTTGGTTTCCGTCCTGGTGGGCACGGGTACCGGGAAAAATTTCTGGTTTTGCGGCCGCGTCAATCATCGCAGCAATGACCTCAATCTTACGAAACGGACTTAGTAGAGCTTGTCCGCTTAGTAGAGCTTGTCCGCAACAAATCGTTATGTAAAGGACAGCGGGTTAGGCAAAAAAAATCCCGCAATTTTGGTGATATCGAAGAAAGTGGAAAACTTTCGATGATTTTTGCAAGTACCATTTGGCGTGTCAGAAAAGTGTTGACCGCGCAGAATGATAAAAGTAAAGGCCGCTCCAAAGCTCGCATGCGTCGATAACCGCCGTGGGCTCCCGCCGACGTGCGTTATTTGGCGAATGGCAGACCGAATATCTGAGAAGACATCGCTGCGATCCTATTTCGGAGTGTGGCTACCGGAATCGAACTGTCTGCTGAATCTGGCTCACGAAGCTCAAAGGTTGCTCAATCCTAAAAACGAGAAAACCCTGCCCGAAGGCAGGGTTTCCCAGACTATCGTTCGAAGTGCTTTTTATTCGCAGCTTCTGACGACCTTCACCGCGATTCGACGATTCTGCTTACGAGCAGCTTCGACCTGTTCCGGTGTTGCTCCGCCTTCCATGACCCACTTGCCTTTGCGCTTTACACGGTGCGCAGGCTGTGGCTCTGGGACGATCGGACGCGACGAGCCGTAGCCGATCGTACCGGCGATCTGGCTGGCAGGAACGCCCTGCTCGATCAACCACGATTTGACACGCGCAGCGCGCATATCCGAGAGCTGCTGATTGCGAGCGGCAGCGCCTTCTCCTGAGGCATGACCCGAGATCTCAACCTGAAGGTTCGGGCACTGCTGGATGAGCGCCTTGATGCGCTGCAAGTTATCCATGGTGCCAGGCTGTGTCAGGTCGAAGTTATCGGTGTTGACGACGAACAGCACGCCTGGGAAGTTTGCGATCGTGCCAACCTTAGGCGGCGCAGGGCAGCCAGAAGGCGGTACGCCAGGAACGAGCGGGCACTTGTCGACGCCATCCTTTACGCCGTCACCATCGGTGTCGGGGTTGAGTGGGTCGGTGTGTACGCGGTGTACTTCGTCGCCGTCGGTCAAGCCGTCATTATCCGTGTCGGTCTTGAGTGGGTCGGTGTGATAAGTATGAACTTCTTCGCCATCACTGAGTCCATCGCCGTCCGTATCCGACTTCATTGGATTCGTATGATAGGTATGAACTTCCTCGCCATCGGACAATCCGTCGCCATCGGTGTCGGCTTTGTTCGGATCGGTATGGTAGGTGTTGACTTCGTCGCCATCGTTCAAGCCATCACCGTCGGTGTCCATCTTCGTAGGGTTGGTGTTGAACTTGTGTACTTCGTCACCATCCGTGAGACCGTCGCCATCGGTATCCGTCTTTGTTGGATCGGTGTGATAGACGTTTACTTCTTCGCCGTCCTTCAAGCCATCACCATCGGTGTCAGGATTCTTCGGATCGGTGTGATAGACTTTCACTTCCTGCCCGTCATTCAGACCGTCGCCATCCGTATCGGGATTGAGCGGATCGGTATGATATGTGTGAACTTCTTCGCCATCCTTCAGGCCATCACCATCGGTGTCGGCTTTGAGGGGATCGGTGTGATAGATCTTGACTTCTTCACCGTCGCTGAGTCCGTCGCCATCGGTGTCAGGGTTGTGCGGATCGGTGTGATAGATGTTGCGCTCGTCGGCATCGGTAAGTCCGTCGCCATCGCTATCGAGATCGCCAAAGATATAATAGCTGAAACCAAGCCCGAAGGTCAAGTAGGCGTCCTGCCTGAAGGTAGCTGGATTGGAATAATCGTCAAGCCAGTCTGTGCCTGTCAAGTGCAAGAGTCCTTTGCCGTTGAAGACAACCTTGTCGCTTACGTACATTTCGAATCCAACACCGGCGGCACCGCCGATGACGTTTTTCGAATACACCTGTCCGAGGTTATTTGGGAGTGGCTGATTGCTGTGAGCGGTCTTCGGCTCAAAGTTCAGCAGTTCGACACCAGCCGTCAGGTAAGGGACGAACGTCTGTGAAGGGAAGAAATTTCCCGACAGCATGAACTCCCATCCGCCATAACGAATGTTGTTCTGATCGTCACGCGAGGTGATGCCATTTGGGTAAAGTGTTGCGGTCGGCGCGCCGAAATACTGCGGATTCGCGAGCACGTTGGTCGCGGTGACGCTGTAGTGGAGCACACCCGCATTATAGGATGCGACGAGCGAAAGCCAGTCGAGCATGTTCCAACGGATGAAGGCGTCGCCGCCAAATCCAAACTGGTTGTCGCTGAAGTTACCGTAGTACTTATTACCGCCAGCGTCGAATCCGAAAGAGATTCGTCCGTGCTGGCTCTGGGCTTGTGCGGTATGGCTCGAGGCGGTCAAAAGACCAGCTGCTAAGACCATCCACAACAAACTATGCTTCGTGAGTTTTATCATAGATCGATGTATGGTGTGGTTCAAGTGGGACGTGACTTACGAGCGAATCCATTTACGGTGAGAAGCTCGAAAGCCGATTGCTAAAATTTCCGGTTGTAACGAGAACGAGTGTTTTGACTATATAAAGAAGTTGAACGGAGCCAATCCTGGCCCGAGCCTGCGTTTTTTGCCTTGCGCTCCATTCGTCAGGCAAAGATACAACTTTTCGGATAACTCCATATATTTCCTGAAAACACTTTTCGGTCACAACTTGTCCGCCACGTATGGAAAAATTAGGCCAATCTCAGCCATAAAATTGTTCGAACCGTTTTTAATCTCAGTGGGTTAACCGCTTGCTTCACAGGTCGCCCGCGTGGCGAAGTGTGATTGCTATTTCCATTTTTTTGGGAGGGCGGCTTCGGGCAGATCCCGCCAATCAACTCCAAACAGCCACTTTTAGAGTATTTTCGTTTCATGCCAACAATCAACCAGCTCGTCCGGCTCGGACGCAAAGAATTAACCTGGAAGAGCAAATCTCCAGCTCTGAAGAATTCGCCGCAGCGCAGAGGCGTTTGCACGCGTGTTTACACGACCACCCCAAAGAAGCCGAACTCTGCGCTTCGTAAGGTTGCTCGTGTAAAGCTCACGACAGGTATGGAAGTTACCGCTTACATTCCAGGCGAAGGACACAACCTTCAGGAGCATTCGATCGTAATGATCCGCGGCGGAAGGGTAAAAGATCTACCGGGCGTCCGTTACCACATCGTTCGCGGAACGCTCGATACGCAGGGCGTACAAAACCGCAAACAGGCCCGCTCGAAATACGGAGCCAAGCGCCCGAAGGCATAAAGTGGAAGCCCTCCACTTTTGAAGGTGAGGGTTGGGTGGGGTTGAGTCTCCATCAATTTTTTCAGGACTTCCGCCGAGCTCCGGTAGTAATACCGGATCAAAGCAGGGAGGGTGGTTGACGGCAAGCGGCGCTTATGCGCTGTATCCGATCAACTCGTTATAAAACGCATTCGCATCCTTGCATTTTTAGAACATAATGAGAAAACGTCGTTCCGTACTCCGACCACGTGTCGAAGACCCGAAGTATAACGATACGCTCGTATCGCAGTTTGTCAATTCGTTGATGTTGGACGGCAAGAAGTCGGTCGCGCAGCGGATCATGTATGATGCCTTCGACATCATTCAGGAGAAGTCAGGCCAGAGCCCGCTTGAAGTATTCAAGAAGGCGATGAACAATGCTTCGCCGCTCATCGAAGTCCGCAGCCGCCGTGTTGGTGGTGCCACGTATCAGGTTCCGACAGAGGTTCGCTCCGAGCGCAAGACCGCTCTTGCGATCCGCTGGCTGATCACCTACAGCCGCGCCCGCGGAGAAAAGTCGATGGCGACCCGTCTCGCAAACGAATTCATGGCAGCCAGCAACAGTGAAGGCTCCACAGTCAAAAAGCGCGATGACGTTCATCGTATGGCCGAAGCAAACAAAGCCTTCGCCCACTTCCGCTTCTGATCTGCTTCAGATCAAGTTTTACAAAGCCCGGCACAAGCCGGGCTTTTTTTATTAAAAAAAAGTCCTGTAAGAATCCCTCGCCCATTTTCCCAAAAATGGGAGAGTGAGTGTCGGGCAAGGCTGAAGGATGAAATTTGAAGGATGAAGGGGAAGTGGTACGTAACCAAATCGGGGCGTGAGTCGGCATTAGGGCAGGCAAACGGTTTTTCATCCAAGCAGAACGATTGGGCATGTCATCCAGAATGAGCTTTAGCGAAGCCAAGGATCTCATGGAATGTTGGGGACAACTGACACTGAGAATTTCAAGCGACTAAGCTTCAGCACTAGCATTCCATGAGATCCTTCACTCCGCATTCATCGCCGGTGCGATGAATGCTTCGTTCAGGATGACATGTCTTGAAGTGCTGAGCTGCGCACAAAACTTCCTCATCGCCTGTTGAATGCCGCCGAGAGCTTTTCTTTGATTTTATCTTCTTTGATCTTCATCTATGAATTTCCCATCTGAGCTTCGTTATACGAAAGAGCACGAGTGGATCCGTGTCGAGGGTTCGAACGCAATCATCGGCATTACCGAATTTGCGCAGGGCGAACTTGGCGACGTTATTTTTATCGATGTGAAGCCCGGCGGCGCGGTGGCTGCAGGCGATTCCTTCGGGAGCGTGGAGGCGGTCAAGACCGTAAGCGATCTTTATGCGCCAGTCGCTGGATCGGTCACCGAGGTGAATCCCGCACTCAACGATAACCCCGACCTTGTCAACAAGGACCCTTATGGCGAAGGCTGGCTCGTGAAAATGTCGTTAAGCGATGCAGGTGAAGTCTCGGGACTTCTTTCGTCCGATGATTATAAGAAGCTGATCGGTCAGTAGATCATCGATAGTCGATCCGCTCAACCGTTTCTCCGAGATCGGATCGGCATGTTAGTGAAGGTCATGCACGCCGCCGTCCAAACGGCGCGTTCGATCTGTGGTTATATTTACAGCGATTTCCTCGAACACCATTTCCTCAACGATCATGATACGCTCTTCTTTCAGAACCTCTATCGTCGCGTTCGTGCTAATGCTCGGTCCGGCCTCGGCCTTTGCGCAGGCGGATCCACCACCAACGCCGGTGATGCCTCGGGCTGTCACGATCGCGCCCTCACGATGCCCTGTGAAGGTCGTCGACCTCCTTCCGAAACTCGAAGTGCAAGGTTTGTATAGCCACGGTGATCCGACAGCCAATGAGCAGGAGATCCTGGAATTGATCAATCGCGCACGGGCAAATCCTACCGCCGAGGGCGTTCGCCTAAGCACGACAAACGATGCCGATATCACGAACGAATACACGCAATGGATGACACCAACGCGGGCGCAGGTAAAATCGGATTTCGCGACTTACCCTGTGATGCCGCCGCTCGCCTTCAATGCGAAGCTCATCGCCGCCGCACGATCGCATACGCAGGATATGATCGCCAATGATTACCAGGGTCACACCGGCACCGATGGATCGACCGTCGGCGATCGACTTGTAGCCGCCGGTTACGTTGCGACAGGCTGGAGCGGTGAGAACGTCTTTGCATCGGGGACTTCGCCCTGGGATATTCACGCGAGCTTTCAGATCGACTTCGGCAATCCTGCGCTCGGTCATCGCCTGAACGATATGAATTTTAACGACACGATTTTTTACTCCGAGATCGGAATCGGCTCGATGACCGGAAGCGGTGCGAATGTTGGGCCGATCATTACGACAGAAGATTTTGGCGATCAACACAAGACGTTCATCGTCGGCGTGGTCTATAACGATCTGAATCACAATGGATTTTACGATCCGGGTGAAGGGCTCGCTGGCGTGACGATCAAACCTTCCGCTGGCAGCACGTTTACGGCAATTACTTCGACTTCAGGCGGCTACGCGATCCCGTATTCAGGTTCGGGCGACATCACGGTGACCGCTTCCGGCGGCGGCCTCGGTACCAGCGTAACGCATCCCATCACGCTTGCGGGTGTCAACGTCAAAGTTGATTTTCAACCGGATAAGAGCGGCCTGCCAGGAATTGTTACCTTGATGCTGCCTCTGGCCGATACGCTTATCAATCAGGACAGCGCGCACTTTGTCTGGAATAAAGTGACGGGTGCGACCAACTACCACTTACAGGTCGCGACCGATCCACTCATGAAGCAATTCATTGTCAACGACTCCTCGATCACGGATACGCAAAAGATCTATCATGGGTTAAAAGATAGTGGCAGCTATTACTGGCGAGTTGCAGCTAAGAATGCGAAGGGGACCGGAGATTATTCTACGACCCAACATTTTAATGTCGCTCTTCCGCCTGCTCAGGAGGTTTTGCTGTCGCCGGCTAATGGTGCCAGACTCGACGGGGCAAACCTTATGTTCGTATGGCGAAGCGGTGCACCGAGGGTCTCGACGTATCGTTTCGTGCTATCACCAAATGCGAACCTTACTAATCCGATCATCGAAGACTCGGCAAGTTTTGATACGTTCAAAACAGTGCTCACTTCAACGCTGACGGATAACACAACCTATTACTGGACGGCACAAGCGCAGAATGAATCGGGGTGGGGAAGTGCTGGTGGTGTGAGGAGTTTCAAACTGACGCTCGCTTCTGTCGACCTGATACCCGCAACCACGGGCGCGTTCAGCTCTGTGCAACCGAATCCCGCGACAGCTGAGGCATCGATCAATTTCACAGTCGTTCGATCGGAGGATGTCTCACTCAAGATCTATAACACGCTTGGTGTCTGCGTCGCCACGCTCGCTGATGGTAAACTTGCGCCAAATAAATACGCGCTCACGTGGAATGCGGCAGGCGTGACGTCAGGCGTTTATCTCTATCAGCTTCGGGTAGGCGATCGGACGGATGTCGGCCGAATAGTCCTGTCGCATTAAGCGTTTTCGTTCTGAGAAGTTTCATCGCATAGGTCGGGCATCGTTGCTCGACCTATATTTTTTTTTGTCACGAGACTGCTTTTGATTCGCTTGAATCGGGATCTTGTCCTGCGTTTGCAATGAGGCGAAGGAAAGGCAAGATTCTTCAGGCACAGAAAAGCTTGGCGGATGCGGTTTTCCTACGTGACCTCAGAATGACGCATCAACAAAGTTAGTCGCTGGATGACAGCGGAGTCGCCTTTGTTCGCATCCCGGTCGGGATGAATCCCGACCTACATTTGTGGATTCTCTCTGAGACTTGCGGTGTTGACAAGCCCTTCCTTATGGTGGCATCACACATTGCTGATCTTACGTGGCACATACCGGTGATTCGATCCTGATTCTCGATTTCGGTTCGCAGTATACGCAACTGATCGCGAGGCGTGTCCGCGAGTTGGGAGTCTACGCGGAGATCCTTCCCGGCAATGCAAAATTTTCCGAGATCGAAACATTCGATCCGACGGCGATCATTCTTTCCGGCAGTCCTTTCAGCGTCTACGCCGATGACGCACCGCAATCGCCCGCAGAGATCTTCTCGATGGGCAAGCCGATCCTGGGCATCTGTTATGGCATTCAAATGCTTGCCTACCGGATGGGTGGCGAAGTTGAAAAAAGTGCGAAGCGCGAATTTGGAAGAGCGGAGATCGAGATCGTCGATCTCAAATCGCAATTGCTCAAAGATATTCCCCAGCATAGTCCCGTCTGGATGTCGCACGGCGACTCGCTCAAAAAACTTCCCGAAGGTTTTCACCTGACCGCTCGAAGTGCGAACGCACCGATCTGCGGCATCGAGAACGATGCGAAGAAGATCTATGGCATCCAGTTTCACCCGGAAGTCGCGCATACCGAATGCGGCAAGCAGATCCTCTCGAACTTCATATTCGGAATTGCCGGTGCGCATGCGAACTGGAATCCGAGCGACTTCATCGAAGCGACGGTTGCCGAGATCAAAGCGAAGGTCGGAAGCAAGACCGTGATTTGCGCACTCTCGGGCGGCGTCGATTCCGCGGTCGCCGCCGTGCTTGTGCATCGTGCGATCGGCTCGCAGCTAAAATGCATTCATGTCGATAATGGACTCATGCGTCGAGGCGAATCGGCAGAGGTCGTTCATACATTTCGCGATCATTTCGGGATCGATCTCGATTTCCGTGACGCCTCGGAGTTATTTCTGACGCGACTCGAAGGAGTCGTCGAGCCTGAGACCAAGCGAAAGATCATCGGGAAAGCCTTCATCGATGTACTTGCCGAAGAGGCCGTTAAATTTTCAGGCGCAACATTTTTAGTGCAGGGGACGATCTACCCAGATGTGATCGAGTCGCTGTCGTTCAAAGGTCCATCGGCAACGATCAAGTCGCATCACAATGTCGGCGGCCTGCCAGAGATCATGGATCTGAAGTTGATCGAACCGCTTCGCGAGCTTTTTAAGGATGAAGTTCGTAATGTTGGCCGTGCACTTGGTATTCCCGAGCACTTTATCGATCGTCATCCGTTTCCAGGACCCGGACTATCGATCAGAGTCATCGGCGAGATCACAAAACCAAAGCTTGAATTACTTCGCTCAGCCGATGCGATCTTCATCGAAGAACTTCGCACATCGGGACTTTATCATAGCACCTGGCAGGCGTTTGCTGTCGTGCTGCCGGTGCAAACAGTGGGTGTGATGGGTGACGAGCGGACGTATGAAAATGTGGTAGCGCTCCGGGCGGTTACAAGCGTTGATGGCATGACCGCCGACTGGGCGCGCTTGCCCCACGATTTTCTGGCAAAAGTATCGAGCCGCATTTCCAATGAAGTACGAGGGCTGAGCCGTGTGGTATATGATATAAGCTCCAAGCCGCCAGCTACGATCGAGTGGGAGTAGAATAAGAGTAGATGGACACAAATCCAATCTCATATACCGGGTAATCCTGAAGCCGCTGCTCGCGCTTTCGTCCGCCGAAATTCTTAGCGGCTGAAGGATCTCGGATGTTGTAGTTTTTCACACGCGGTGCCGAGAATCATAAGGTCTGTCCTCCTCAACCATAAGATCGATGCGACTGAGATGCTTTGCGCGCATCGTCTACAAGTGCGCTTTATTGTCTTCTGCTGAAAAACTCGACCCCGCTCCTGAAGATTGCTTCGTCGCATTGATTCGCTTGCGCGAATCAAGCGCTCCTCGCAATGACGGCAGAATGAATGCACCGGGAATGCGGAGTAAAGAGTACAGTAGCAATCAAAAAAAAGTCCCTCTCATTGAGAGGGGCTTTTCAGTTCGATGAACCGGCTTACTTCGTCTTATCGTCGATGATAATGAATTCGATGCGGCGGTTCTTGGAGCGGCCTTCTGCTGTGGAGTTCGGGGCGATCGGGTAATCCTGACCATAACCGCGAACTTCGAGACGCTGAGCGCTGATTCCGTGCTGGATGAGCCAATCGCGAACGGCGCTTGCACGTTCGAGTGAGAGGCGTTTGTTTGCTACGCTATCGCCCTGGTTATCGGTATGTCCGTTGATGGAAACACGAACCGACGGGAACGAGCGAAGGATGCTGTCAGCCTGCTGCAACAGTGGCTCGGATGTCCCGAGGATCGATGCCTTGCCAGTCTCGAATTCGATACCACTGATGAAGAGCTGCTGTCCAAGCTTCGGCTTCGGCGGGCAACCATGGTTATCAACCGTACCCGGTGTAAGCGGACATTCGTCGAGATTATCGGGCACACCGTCGCCATCCGTATCAGGCTTGAGCGGATCGGTACCGAGCGTATTGACTTCGTAACCATCCGAAAGCGAATCGCCATCGGTATCGGCAAGCAATGGATTCGTATGATACTGCAATACTTCCTCACCGTCCGTGAGTCCGTCGCCATCGGTATCGGTTTTGAGCGGATCTGAATGGTATTTCAATACTTCGTCGCCATCGGATAGGCCATCGCCATCGGTATCTTTCTTCAGCGGATCGGTGTGATATTTCAGGACTTCATCTCCATCGTTCAAGCCGTCACCATCGGTGTCGGCAAGTCGGGGTGAAGTGTGATATTTCCTGACCTCATCGCCATCCGAAAGTCCATCGCCGTCGGTATCGGGATTGAGCGGATTGGTCTTGTAGATCTTGATTTCGTCGCCATCCGAAAGCCCGTCACCATCGGTGTCCTTGTTGAAAGGATCGGTGTGGTAGATGAGGATTTCATCCATGTCCGAAACGCCATCACCGTCGGAATCCTGACCCTGATTCAGGACTGCATCGCCATATTCATAGAATCCCATGTCATCACCAGAACCGATCGCATAACGTAGCGAAAGATAGGCCTCCGGCCTGTGCGGTCCGCGCGTCGAGCGAGGGAAGAGATGCTCGAGATGTATGATGCCAGTCTCAATATCGATGCGCTTCAGATTGCGCAGTGCAAAATTGAGATTGACGTCCTCGCCCGCGATATCAAGTTCGGCGATCAAGTTGCGAAGGCGGTATCTGGCAGTAAGTAAGGGGTTGATGCCTGAAAAACCGGTCTGGGTGTTGACGTCGTAACTGTTGAAAAAATTCAGGTGCTTCGAAATCGGGCCGGTGCCTGCGTATTTACCCGTTCCGAGACCGATGGCTGCGCTAAAGCCATCGCGCGTGGAGTAGCGAACTTCGTTGAGGCTGGTCTGCTGATTTCCATCGGCACTGGTCGAATTCGTGTTGCCTTCCCCAAGTGCCTCCTGATACAGCTTTGCGTAATCGGAGCTGTCCGGCTTGCTGCCGAACCAATAAGAGAAGAGGAAGGAGAACGAGTTTTTATCGGGATATAGACTCTTATCGCTCTGGCCATCGCCCAAAAATTCGTTTGCCGTTTTCGATCCAAACAGATCCTCGCCGCGAAGCGAAAACGCCATCCGGCTCGAATCGCCGCCGATCCAGGAATCGCCAAGTTTTACGATGGGATTCCAGTAAAAGAAGGGAAGCATCGTCGGAAACTTGTAGATATTGAGCCCGACCCGAAACTGAGAATACTCGAGAGATACCTGCTGGTTGAAATTGATGACTTTCGTCGTCGTTTGAACCGAGGAGTGAATCCCTTCGTCCCACTGCGAATTTGGAGGCGTAGAAGCACTCGCCGAAACGAGCACACGCCAATCGACAAATCGTTCAAAAGGTGAGCGTAACTCCATGAACTGTCCATGCGCCGATCGCGTGGAAAGAGTGATAAGAGCAATTGCAACCAAAAGCAAAGCCCGAAGGCTGTGATTCTTCATATTTCGATCTCTTTAGAGCACTATGTCTCGCGACCCGGTGAGATGTTACACCGGATCACTTGTGTGATTACTTAGGATCGAGACTCACCATGGGCAATGGCGGTAGAGAAAAGGTATGCAAAGGTAAGGATAAAATTGACGAATCCTATAAAAAATCTTTGATTACCTAAGAATTTTATCAACCTCAGCAATAAAACTGGCGTTTTTGGCCCGTTTTCGCAGGTCGCCAAAAAGTAAAATCCTGAGCGTCGGGCTTAGAAGTCGAAAGAAAGTCCTAACGAGGCGTTGGCCGAAGTCCAGGTGTCGCTATAACGGGTCACGGGTAGGGTAAGCCAATATTCGATATAGAGCTTGATCCAGCGATATCCAACTCGTGCAAAGAAAAGAGGCTCCGCAAACACACCGACTTTGGAGCCGCGTATTTCGATGTCCGAATTTCCAGCCATTGTCGCCTGATCGAGTTGGTGCCACTGGAACATATCGACCAAACTCTCCCTGAGACCGATTCCGATTGCGCCCATCTTTCCCTCGATGCCCATATTCCCTTGCAGCGTTTGTCGAAAAAACTTCCCATCAACAAACCGGTTGTAGCCATACGGAGTCTGCGCATAGCCTGGACCGGCCTGGACCACAAAGCCAAACAGGTCATTGCCCGGGATATTGCCAGAAGAAGTGCCATAGCCAAGCGTACCATAAGCTTCAATGTGACCAATCTCGCCGGAGCTATCAAAATATCCTGCGCCAAGCTCGAATAAGTTACCGCTAAATGCAGGTTGAAAGTCGGTGCCGGTTTGCGCCGGCATAATGTTGAGCGCGCCGATCAATCCGATGTGATTTGTCAGCGCATAGGCCGCCTGCGCTTCGAAGCCGTATCCATTTCCCCCGATCGAGCCGTTGATTTCGTTTGCATGATGCAGCAGAGGCGTCGTCGGCCGATTGGAATTGTACAGGCCCGTGCAAGAAGCAAGCGTGGTAGCGAGAATCGTGACAAGAAGAAATTTCATGTGCGAAGATACGAGAGGAAGCTTGGGTTGCGCTAAGACAAAGCTTGGATTGCGCTGATCGTGCAAACTTTTTTCAGTATTGGAACATCTCACGGCTGATTCTGGCTCATTTCCGGCATCAGTGCGCCTGCGTGTATAAACTTTATTCATACTCTCTGTCTCCCAGCAAAGACGGGACGAACGAGGGTGTACCATGCGAATAAACTATTGTATCGCGCTCGACATCAAGTTCATCAAAGAACGAAAACGGTATTACCGGGCGGTCTGCATCACCTATGTAAATGCTCGCAAATAGTTTAGACTGGGTGAGGTCGTAGTCGTATCGTTCAGTGTCGGCTTGTTCTGCCTTGGTACCATGATTTTCGCCTCCGTCGTCAGTCACGGTATTCGCAACGAGCCCTTTCGCGCCATAACAGAGTGCAAGCCATCCATTCGCACGGACCTCTTCGGCTGTCGTCGCGCGAGAAAACATTTGAAGCCAGTGTGAAGTATCGATGAGGGATATTGGAAACTGGTTACTCGCGATCGGGTCCTCATGCCCTGGATTGACTCCGTGAAGAATCGAGTCTTCCACGACGGCGGTAAAGGCGGCAGAGGGAGGAGGAATAGCTCGAAACACGCTATCATAAACACCTGAGAAAGAGAGTATCGTATTCATGTGCGCATAGAACGATCCGAATCGATCAGGCGTGGTGTAAACAGGATATGCACCGAGCGCCGCATTATAGAAGCTGTAAAGATCCTGATGATAACGAGTACGGGCAGTATAGAGATCGTAGGTTGCGTTGACCGTAATTGGATGATGATCGTGCAATCCCACAAGCGAATCTTCGACCACCACGTCGCCGGTGATCGCTTGTATTTGCTTATCGCGCAATGAAAACGACTGAAAGATATAGTCGACCGCGTCGACAGGAACGGGTGCAAAATGGAATCCGCCGTCTTTGCCATTCGCGCCATTCTCGTATTCAAGATTTTCGGCGCTGATGGGTGGTGGTACGCTGTCGGTTTCGTCCTCGTAGATTGAGCGGTACCATGCCCAGGTTGTATTGAGTAGAGTGTTATTGGCGATGAACGGAATCGTGTGCTTATGGTAGGCTTTCCAGAGCACCATGTCGATATGCGCCATTGTCCGGAGCTCGGGACCCTGCGGTTCGGGACCGGCACCCAAAAATGTTGTATTTGACCACTGATCCGCTCCGCCGCCTGAGCCTGATTGGATGATCGCTTTTTCGGCGTTAAAAAGCCGTTTGGCCTCTGCGATCGTCGCGGAATCGTCCGTCAGGATCTTCTCGGCAAAATCCGAACGGATTCGCACACCTCGCACATAAATAATGGCGGGAGCTAACCGCTTGACCTCCATATTAATCCCATCGCTCATTAAGCCATAACTCCCATCCGACGGAAGATGAGTTGGAACGTTGCGGTAGACCAGCGCATAAGGATGTGGGGTTAACGTATTGCGGCTATGTCCATAAAAGCTGTTGGGGAATGTCAGTAGATGAGGATGTTCCCTCGGATGACTCGTGGCGATAAAGGCGGCGTAGTCGTTGTAGGAGAATTGCACACTGTCATATTTGATGGTAATATCGGCTGCACTATCCTTCGCGAAAGTAAGGGTATATTCGATCTGAAACAGCGGATTCGAACCGGAAACGGAATCCAGTGGGTCGAGACGGTAAATGAACGCCGTATGTTCCGAGTCTGTATCACCGAAGTAGGACAGATACTGATCCTGGAAGTTCAGAGTCTTAAGAATATAAGCAGAATCTGCAAGAGTTGTCAATTTACCAATCTGCCATTCCTTGTTACTTACTACCCCCACGGCATTTACCCAATTGTGTCGCATGTCGTACGCGTATTCGGGATGGTCAAGAATCGTATATTGTCCAAGTGAGTCTTTTAAATATTGCCCTTCGTTTCCAGCCAGAAAGAACCGGCATTCGATGGCATCCGCGACGAAATTTCCCTCGTGGCCGCCGAAATAGCGGCGGGGAGGATTCAGATTGTCGTCTTCCGAAGCGATCAATCCGAAGGCATAGACCGCCTTCATCCCATTCTTGATCCAGGGATTACTTGATGGCGTGAAGCCTCCATCGTAGAGATAATTAAACCATCCTGCTTCCAGATTCGCAATATTACTCGAATCATAGACAGCACCGAACTGAAAGGCCATCATAGGAAAGACGTTCGCCGGAATCTTCACGTTCGTCTGTCCGACTGCCTTCTCAGACGAGAGAAGACTAGAGATCAGGAACAGAGCGAGTACTCCGCCGCGCAAGCGTGAGGATGCAAGTTGAGATGTCACCATACTACCTCCATAGGAAAAGAAATGAAGAAGAAAGAAGAACTTTATCGTACTACCGCAATAGACATTGAACTTGTTCGCAAACCATCTGTGATCCTCACTTGGTAGGTTCCGTTGGGCAGAAGGCTTGTCGGTAGCGCCCATTGGATAAGATCCGAAACAGCATGACGCTGTGCGTGCCAGACTTCCTGGCCCAATACATTCAAGACCGAAATATCGATCGTGCCATGTCACGACGATTCATAGATCAACATCGTGCTGGTGGTACAAGGGTTTGGATAGGCCATCAATGTTCGCCCAGCTAATGTAGTCTTGAGCGGTACTGCGTAACGTGGGTTCCTATGAACCGGAATACGTGTGGAACCATGGAACAATAACACTCGGGAAGCATAGGGTTCGCCGATCAGGTAATCGGTGCGTAAATCCTGATCACCTTGCAGACTGTCGTTAGATCCATTGACAAAATGATCTACGTAATACATATCTACCTTATCGTCAACCGCCTTCCCCAGCATGTAAAAAAACTCTAACGCATCTGAAAAGTCACCTGCATAAGTATGTATCATTGGATTGCCACTACCAGACATATCGCCTACGTCTTGAATCTCATCCCCGAAGCCCTCAACGCCACCGGCCCTCATAGCCGGATCAAGGTCGAGTATATTTGTGATGACGGCTTCTGCGCTATCCATCAACAAATGCTTCGACCCAAAATCTTTCCCGCCTCGAAAAATATAAATCCCGCCCATGACTGGCATGAAATCTTGAGAGCTGTCTCCTGGAGCCTTCGGTAGCGCACGCATGCTAAATTGATTCGCGGAAATGCCTCGATATTTCGGATTCTCTCGATATAAAAGCAGCGTGTCGTACACAAGTGCGTGAGCAAACTTAGCGAGACTGAATGGCGGATCATTGCGATAGTAATGCATATTTACGCCTTCGGTCTCGTCGGCGATAAGATCATCTCGGCGTGCAGCTCGCCAGTCACCCTGCGAAAAATTTCTGGCCAAGTAATCATGGCTGACTGATCCCGGCCCCCCAACATAGAGCACGCTGTCAGGCATCGCACTCTTTCCTTGACGGTAAAGCGAGTCACCTCCCTGATATAGGAGCACAAAGATGCTGTCATGGTGCGGTCCCGGAAAGGTGTCGTCCACCGTGAGGATCAGCCAAGCGATGTCTTCAACTGAGTCCGAGGTCAGATAGGTTGTGTATCCAATCGTCTCCCCGCTAAAACCTCCAAACTGCTTATCACGCTTGGGGCTGTTCAGGGTTGTGAACCGGTCCTTGCTAAAATTTCCAGAAGAATCACCCCAGTAAATAACTGGCGTATTGTCATTTCCGTCAACCACGTAATCCGTCTGTTCATGATTCCTGAGGTGCCCCCTGTGTTCGATACGCGAAAATTTGGGTAGGTCCAGTTTCTTAAGCACCTGCAAATGATGCAGGTCGAAGTCGTGACCAGTTTTGATCGTAGTCAGGTTCGCTTCGTTGCCAGGAAGGCCTTGCATCG
>JBBSDW010000060.1:0-18507 GCA_038240295.1 Kapaibacterium sp. (SeqCode) | reverse complement strand
GATCGAGCAGTACTTCCCGAATGAGATCCAGCGCGACGATGTGCAGCGCCCGCTCAAGGCAACGAGCACGCTCGGCAATTATAGCATCAAGGCAAACGTCTCTGGCGGCGGCACGACCGGTCAGGCCGGCGCAGTTCGTTTGGGTATTGCCCGCGCACTTGTCGACATCAACGAAGAATTCCGCACCTTGCTTCGCAAGGAAGAGCTCCTGACACGTGACCCACGTATGGTCGAGCGTAAGAAGTACGGCCAGCCAAAGGCTCGCAAGCGCTTCCAGTTCAGCAAGCGATAAAGGGGCAAGTATGAAGTGTGAGGTATGAAGTATGAGACTTTGTACTCGACCTTCAGACTCAACAAAGTTTTTATTACGCATACATCTCATATAAGATCAGGAGCGGTGCTTCAGCGATGAAGTTCTTCTGGCCGGAGATGTAGAGGATCAACCAATCAGAACAACCTATGCATCTCAGTTTCGACGACCTCTTAGCCGCCGGTGCTCACTTTGGGCACTTGACACGCCGATGGAATCCGAAGATGAAACCCTACATCTTCATGGAGCACAACGGCATCCACATCATCGATCTCAAGAAATCCCAAGAACTCGCCGAGGAAGCGCTCGACCAGGCTGAAAAGCTTGCGGCCGAAGGCAAGAAATTTCTCTTTGTCGGTACAAAGAAGCAGCTTCGCCAGGTGATTCGTGAGGAAGCCGAGCGTTCGCAGCAGTTCTTTGCGATCGATCGCTGGCCGGGCGGAATGCTCACCAACTTTGCGACGATCCGTAAATCGCTCAAGCGTCTTGCTGCGCTCGAGAAGATGGAAGCGGATGGAACCGCTGAAAACTTTACGAAGAAAGAGCGCCTTCTCAACACCCGCGAACAGACGAAGCTCGATGCTGTACTCGGTGGTATCACCGACATGCGCGGACTTCCGGGTGCGATGCTCATCATCGATATCAAGAAAGAGCACATCGCAGTCAAAGAGGCACGTACGCTCGGTATTCCGATCTTCGCGTTGATCGATACGAATGTCGATCCCGATCTCGTCGATTTCCCGATCCCGGCCAACGACGATGCGCTTCGTTCGGTACAGCTTTTCGTCCATGCATTTGCCGATGCGATCAATCGCGGACGTGCACAGGCGAAGTCGCGTAAGGTCGAAGGCGAAACCAACACCGCTCGCGAAAAGCGTGTGAAGGAATCGGATGCGATCGAAGGCATCGATTTCGGCATGCGCGAGCAGTCAGCCGCTCCAGAAGCAAAGGCTGAAGCACCGAAATCCGAAGCACCGGCCGACAGCTCACAAGAGCCTGTCACAGCACCAACCGAAGAGACGGTTAACGCAGCTTAATTTCCCATTGTCATCCTGAGTGCCCGTTTACGCGCAACGAAGGATCTAATGGAATCTTCGGTTTTGATATCAAAATCCATGAGATCCTTCACTCCGCAGTCAATGCTGAAGCATTGACTGCTTCGTACAGGATGACGGAATTCCACAAATTTTTTAGAATAGAATAGTCATGGCAATTACAGCTGAACAGGTTAAGCGTCTTCGTGACCGCACGGGTGCGGGAATGGCCGATTGCAAAAAGGCACTCGAAGAAGCAGAAGGAAATGACGAGAAGGCGATCGAAGTGCTACGCAAGCGTGGCGCCGCAAGTGCAGCCAAGCGTTCGGACCGCGTCGCGAAAGAAGGCATCATCACTGCTGCGGTGAGTGAAGACAAACATCGCGGCATCATCGCTGAAGTGAATTCCGAGACCGATTTCGTCGCACGCAACGAGTCGTTTGTGCAGTTTGCAAAGGATGTCGCAGAAGCGGCGCTCGGCGCTTACCCGAATTCGCACGAAGAATTTTTGATGGCGAAGCTCGCGAACGGCGCGACGATCGCCGAAGAAGTCGGCGCACAGACCGGACGTTTGGGCGAGAAGCTTGAAGCACGCCGCTTCGAACTCATCGACGCAGGCGAAGGATTTGTCACGAGCTACATTCACCCCGGCGCAAAGCTTGGTGTCATGGTCGCGATCAAGGGGACAGACGAAGCCAAAGCTGTTTCGCTCGGGCGTGAAGTTGCAATGCAGATCGCGGCGATGAATCCAGTGGCGCTCGATCGCTCTGGTGTCTCGACCGTCACCGCCGAAAAGGAGATCGAGATATATAAACAGCAGGCTCGCAACGAAGGCAAGAAAGAAGAGATCATCGAGCGCATCTCCAAGGGCAAGCTCGAGAAGTTCTATCAGGATAACGTCCTGCTCGAACAGAGCTTTATCAAAGATGCCGGCAAGACGGTCACGGATCTGTTAAAAGAAGTTGGCCCGAACACCACGGTCACGGGCTTCATCCGCATGCAACTCGGCGAAATGCACCACGCACCCCAAGCCGAAGCAGAACAGACAGCAGCGTAAATTATCGACTATCATTCAAATCAAAGGCGGCTCACAAAAGCCGTCTTTTTTTTGTTCACCCCCTCCAAACGTAGTGCGAGCTTCAGCTTGCGCCTATTTATTTGGTAATATCCACTCCTCAAATCCAGTAGCACCAAGACTTGCATCGAGCGTTTAGTAAGGTATCAAGGTTGGGATATGTACAGCCTTCTTTAATTCACAACAAAAAAAAGGGCTGCATCTGCAGCCCTAAGATCGCGGTCGGGTTGAAACCCGACCTACGTTTAATTCACCTGCCAGGTGTTGCCGGAGTTCAGTAATTTTTTTAGATCGCCGATTCCTGCTTTCGCCTTGGCCGATTCGATCTGCGATGCCATGTCGGCTTCGTAGGTTGAGCGTTGGCTGCAATAGAATACGCCGATTGCAGTCGGGAAGCCCTCCTGATGATCCATGTGCGCGAGCAAATTTGCGAGCGCCGAATTTGTTTCGTCGTGTTTCAACAGCGACTCTGCCGGCACATCGGCCACATTCACAACTTTCGTTGTAAATCCATCGAGCGTTACCGCCTTATCTTTATTCTTTCCAAAGATCAGCGGCTGCCCGTGCCTGAGCACGACAACGTTCTCGTCCTTTGTCTCTTTCTCGGTCAGATTAAAGAACGTGCCGTCGTTGAAGATATTACAGTTCTGATAGATCTCAAAAAAGCTTGAGCCTCTGTGTGCTGATGAGCGCGAGATCATTTCGCGCATGTGCGCCGGATCGCGATCGAGCGAGCGCGCAACAAACGTCGCCTCGCAGCCGAGTGCGAAGAGCACAGGATTGAGCGGGAAGTCGATCGAGCCGATCGGAGTCGATTTCGTTTTTTTGCCTTGCTCGGAAGTCGGCGAATATTGGCCTTTGGTCAACCCATAGATCCGGTTGTTGAAGAGCATAATATTCACGTCGAAATTCCGGCGAAGAATATGCAGCATGTGATTACCGCCGATCGAAAGTCCGTCGCCATCTCCCGTAGCTATCCAGACCGAGAGGTCCGGATTCGCGGCCTTGACACCCGAAGCGATGGCGGGTGCGCGGCCGTGGATACCGTGGAAGCCGTAGGTATTCATATAATACGGAAAGCGCGAAGAGCAGCCGATGCCCGCTACGAACACATATTTCTCACGAGGAATATGAAGATCGGGAAGCGAACGCTGCACCTGCGCAAGGATCGAATAATCTCCGCAACCTGGGCACCAGCGGACGTCCTGATCGGATGCGAATTCTTTCGCAGTCTGGACCACAAGCGGCAGATCGACCATCATATCCTGCGAAACATCCGGCACCGCTACGGCTGGTGCTCCCGCAGCTGGTTTGCCTGGAAACGATTTCATGAACGGAGGCGGAGTGGGGATCTTGTTCTCTTCGGGCATGTAAACGGGCGTAAATGAGTCAATTCGAACTCAAAAAACGACGTTGCGCAGTTCTTAGTTCAAAGTGAGAACGCTTAATTGAAAGGTTGTGCCAGGCGCACGCAATCCCGATGCAAGGTCTTCTCCCGCGAGGTCATTGTACCACGAGGTCATTGCGAGAAGGATTGATGCGCGAAGCGAATCAACCGACGAAGCAATCTGTAGGTTATTGCTACGAAGCCTCGTACAGAAGCGACTTCCTCCGAGTATAACGATTGCTTCGTTCCGTTTGTCTTACCTGCGGGCAAAACAAATGGAGCGAAGCAATGACGCCTTTATTTTTGGTTGAGTGACAGGTGTCGCTTACTGTGTGACGACCGTCCCGTCCGAATTATAAATGATCTCGAGAGCTTTTCTGCCTTTCTCCTTCATCGATATTTCGTAGGTCACGACCGATCCCTGTGTATTTTTTTCGACGCTCTTGACCTTCGCTTCAGGATGCGAACTCTTCACAGCGGCTTGCACTGCCATCGGAGCACTGCTGATCGGAATGATCTCTTCAACCTCCGTGATCCCGCCATCGGCGGCATAAAGGAGATCGCGCCGGACGCTGCCATCCTTACTTTCGATTTCATAATAGACAGTCCCGCCTTTCATCTCCTTGTTCGTTCCTTTGATCGTGGCGCTCGGATACGTCGTTTGGAATGCTGTCATAACTACAGCGGGCACTTTCGAGCGAGGAATTTTCGTCTCCTGCGCGTTCGCGACTGATGCGACCGCTGCTGTCAGTAAAAGTATGATCGCTAATGATTTGATAGAGGGGTACATATGCTTAAATGAGTAAATAAATGATTAAATGCCAAAATACTGCCAACGTGTTACTGAGAATGTCTCAGCGCGCTGGACTTTCTTGATCTTAATTGATACGTCTCGAAAAAGCTTCGTGTTTCAAATGCGGCACAGGTTTTGCCGTCGGTTAGAAAGCTTTCAAAAACACAACCAATCAAAAACATGAAATTTGCAAAATTTTTTATCATCCCGATCGCCGCAGTGCTATTTTTCGGATGTTCCAGCTCGCAAAACAGCACGTATGGAATGACATACAAGTGGAATGGCACTGGCGCCGATGTGCAGGTGGGGGAGGACAGCTATAAGATCCACATGCCAACTTCATTTCCCGCCGGTAACGATGTGTTCCACATCATCAACTCAAGTAGCATGACCCACACATTTAAGATCTCGGGCAATGGCGTCGAAAGTTCGACCCCCGAGATCCCGGCAAACGGGTCGACCGATCTTGCAGTCACCCTCGCACCAGGCACCTATCACGTCATCTGCACCATGCTCGGCCACGCCGACTTAGGAATGCGCCTCGACGTGACTGTTACTCAAGGTCACTGATCCTATCTCAATCGGGTCATTGCGAGAAGGAGGCTTGATTCGCAAAGCGAATCAACCGACGAAGCGATCTCTATGTGCGAAGACTGCTCGAAAGCCTACGCAAACTTCGCACTTGCTCGAACAGGGCCAGGGAAGGCGGCGCTTCCCTGCACACTGGAAAGGGTGGGGCAACCGAAATTTACACCGTGTGGAGTCAAGCGCCGCCTTGACTCAGTTTTGACCGTGTTGAATGTTGGTGGTCGACCGTAATTTCTGGACGTACGAGAAGCAAGATCCTTGGTCGGGCTCAGGATGACACGTCCCAAACATCCTGCATAAGAAAGAGTGGGGCAACCGAAATTTACACCGTGTGGAGTCAAGCGCCGCCTTGACTCTCTTTCGCCCGTGTTGAATGTTGGTGGTCGACCGTAATTTCTGGGCGTACGAGAAGCAAGATCCTTCGTCGGGCTCAGGATGACACCCCAACCATACTTGATTGGTACCCCGCTCTTGGAGGTTGCTTCGTCGGCTTCGGGGCCTCCTCGCAATGACCTCGGAAGGCAGGGTCATCCATTTTGAATTCGACTGGAGTCCTCAAAAATTCCTTATGTTTGTGCTCGAAGCTACTTCCACGTTCGCTGAGCAACTGTTGCACTGGTAATGGTTCGCTCTGCCCACTTGAGTCTCTTTCTTTAATTAGCCGTTGTTGACGTTGTCCTGGTACTTCTAAGCCCGGACCTGCGCACACACGTGTCTTGATTCCAATTTTCACAAATCGATCTCATTACCATGAGTCTATCTACGTCGTTTTTACGCAAGCTGGCTGCGGGTGTGGCGCTTGTTACGTTAATTTCCGTCAGTCAGAATCCGTCCATTGCGCTTGCGCAGGTCGCACGGACGTTCAGCTACCAGGGTGAACTCCTCGACGGGACCGCGCCTGCTACCGGGTTTCACACGATCACCGCGAGCTATTACGATGCAGGCGGTACCGTGCTTTATTCCGAGACGTTTAACAACGTAGCAGTCAAGAACGGCATCTTTTCCATGATGCTCGGCTCGGCGAACCCAGGTTTTCCCGCTTCCATGACGTTTCAGGAGCAGTATTTCGTCGGCATTTCGATCGACGGCAAGCCTGAACTTGCGCCCCGCACGATGCTAAGCGCTGTCCCATATTCTCTGAATGCAAATGCAGTTGACGGCATCGAAGCTTCCGCAATTCCAACTGCCGGAAAGTTATTGCCTCTCGATTCGACGGGACATTTCGACCCTCGGGTGCTGCCTGCCACTTCAGGTGGGTTCTCTTCGATAAATAATGTTTTCCCGGACAACAACAGCAACATTTCGCTGCTCGCCGGCAACAACGTCCTGATCACCAACGACCAGACGAACCACAAGATCATGGTCGCCTCGACGGGCATCAGTGGTGTCATCGCCGGCAACGGTTTGCAGGGTGGCGGCACAAACGGCATTGTTACGCTTTCGATCGCTCCTGGGACGATCGATGCAAATTTGGTTTCGAACGGTGCTATCGGCGGCCGTAAACTCGATCCGCTTCTTTCGGGACTTGGACTCTATCAGGATGCGCTTGGTAACATGAACGTCGGCGTCGATAATCAGACGATCGACATCAATAACGATCAGGTTCGAATCCATCCCGGAGGCGTAGGTACGGTTCAGCTCGCCGATGGCTCGGTGACGAATAGTAAGATCGCCAATGGCGCAGTGAATGCTTCGAAGATCGATCCGACTCAGGTGCAGATTCGCGTGACTGGCGCAGCTGGCCCTGGCTCGTTCCTGCAGTCGATCAATCAGGACGGCACGGTCAATACAGGATCAGTTCTTGTTGACCCAACGCTCATCCGCACAACAACCGGGACAGACCTAACACTCGGGATCGCCCTGGCGCACTCCAATCAGTGGACCGCACTTCAGAGCTTTGCTGGTGGGGCGACTGCTTCCACGCTCACCGTTTTTGGTGCTACTACGCTCAACGGAACGACCAACAATGGATTATTCACCAATAATGGAAATGTCCAGACGAATGGCGCACTTGGCGTAACCGGACTCACGACGCTTTCTGGCCTTACGAACAACGGCAATGCGACGATTAATGGAAACACGATTGTCACAGGTTCGAGCGATCTTCGCGGACCGATCACGAACACAACCGGCCCGATCAATCTCGTAGGTAATGCGACACTCACCGGCACGTTCACTGCCCCGGCAGCGGGACATGTACTCGGCACGAGCGGTCTTGACGCTACGGTGCTGACGATCAACGGCGTGCCAGGCGGTGCGAACACCGAACTCAAAGTCAACGGAGATGGCAACCTGACGGGTAACCTCTCGATCCTTGGAACAACGAACACGCAGGTGCTCAATGGGACGACGATCAATGCAACGACGGTTAACACGTCGAACATCGGTGGCGCAGGCGGCGTCGGTACGATGACGCTTACAAGCCCGATGAACGCGGGACTTGGTTCGTTTGCGCAGCCGATCACGGGCGGTACATACGTTGGCTATACGCTGAACTCCGGCTCGATCGCCGCGAGCGCAACGCTCACGAATGGTGGTACGATCACAGGCGGCAATCTGACGAATGCCACGATCACCGGTGGTTCGATGAATAACACCCCGATCGGCACGAGTTCGCCAAACACTGCAGCTTTCACGACACTTGCATCCAGCGGTAACACGGCGCTTGGCACAAGTGCCAACACTGTCAACTCCGTTGGCAATGGTGCAAGCTCGAACAACTCGTTTGGAATCGGCAACGCGTCGAATAACTTTTTCGGCACGGGCATCGGCTCGACGAATATTTACGGAAGCGTAAGCGGGACGAATACCTTCAATGGCTTGATGAACGTCGGCAGCCTTTCTGCAAACGGTCCGAAGCTGATCGTTAATGGCGTCGTCAGCCCGGCATGGCCTACGGCCGCAGATTGGGAATTCGTCGTCAATGGCGATGTGCAGGCGACGGGTACGCTTGTTTCTCCGATCGGCGGATTCAACACCATCACTTCGGATAATCAGACACTCAACGACATCAATGTTATTCGCGGACTTAACCTGAATGGTCTGCCAGGGCAGAATAATCTTCAGGTTGGCGGCAAGACCACGCTTCAGGGATTGCTCACAACCAATGGCGGCATCGTTAACAACGGATCGCTGACACAGAATGGCGTGGCTACGTTTAATGCGCTCTCGACCTTCTCGGGCATTACGGATAACGGCCCACTGATTCAGAATGGCGTCTCGACATTCAACGCTGCAGTCACGAACGCAAGCACACTGCTTCAGCAGGGCGCGTCGACGTTCAATGGTGCGATAACGAACAACAGCACGCTTACGCAAGTGGGCACTGCTACGTTCACGGTTCCAGCCATCTTCCACGGTATCACCGATATTGGTGTGCTTACGCAGACGGGAAATGCGAACTTCACAGGGCTCAATACCATGACCTCGGGCAGTAACACGACAACGCTCGCGATCAACAATACGAATCCGAGCGGGAGTCAGACCTTCGCAACGACGTTGACAACAGGCGGCGAAATGGGGATGAGCATTCAGTGCAAGACCGAGTCGGGTTCTTCGCTAAGCAGTAACACGCACTTCCTCGACTTCTTCGACGGTACGAGTGCGAATTATCGCGGGAGCATTCAGGGACAGAGTTACTCTGAGTTCTTCGCGGATCCGATCAACGCATCGATCCTGGCAACCAATATTGTCAATATCGCCGCCGCCGCGGCCGCCGCCGCTTCGGCGATTGCTTCTGCTGCTAGCGTGTTCGATATACCCGCTTCAGTTGGAATCGCTGCGGCTGCAGCCTCATTCCTTGCTCAAACAGTTCAGTATGGGATTGTTGTCGGTATTCAGACGACGACGAACCTTGGCGTTGCGTATCAATCGTCATCGGGCGATTACGCCGAGTACCTTCGCCGCGCCGATACCACACAGAGGCTTTATCCGGGTGATATCGTTGGTATGACAAACGGCATGATCTCAAAGAATACGATTGGTGCTCAGAATATCCTTTCGATCTCGCTCGCGCCGATCGTTCTTGGAAATACGCCGCCTGCCGGACATGAGAAGGAATACAACAAAGTTGCTTTCCTTGGTCAGGTCCCTGTAAAGGTTCGCGGAGTGGTGCGGGAGGGTGATTTCATCATCGCGTCGGGTCTCAACGATGGCGTTGGTATCGCAGTCAGTGAGCAGGATATGACGCCCGAACAATTCACACAAGTACTTGGACGGGCTTGGACGGCTTCCACGGTCGCGACAGTCAAGTATGTGAAAGTTGCTGTCGGACTCAATGCGAAATCGACTGCCGAAATTCTGAGCCGTGAGGAATCGGAGATCGCGCAGTTGAAGCAACAGGTCGGAGAACTTCGCAAGACGAATGCCGAAGTCGCAACACTCAAAGCAAAGCTCGATCAGATCGAACAGGCGCTTTCGAATGGCACGATCCAATCCGTGCACCAAGTAACCGTCGCAAAGAATTAACAACCCGAGAGAGAGAGAGTTCAAAACCCCTTCCGGTTACGCCGGAAGGGGTTTTTTTTGGCAAGGATGAAGGATGAAAAAAAGGATGAAAGTGGAATAATCACGTAGGGGCATCTTGTAGATGCCAACTTTCAACAGCCACAAAGCCTGCAAATGCACATCGGTCGCGCTCATTCATCGACCATCACTCGATCCGCTCAGGATTATCCGAATCCGAATGCCACTCGCGCGGATTATTACCAGTGTATTCGCGGATCCGCATCAGATCCTTCTCATCACGAATGACATGTTCGAAAAAACCTCTTTGCCAGGTCGACAATTATGCCCTAACTCGTAAGTTCGACTTCGCCGTCTTGGATCGAGCTGAGGAATCGCTTTTTTAGATGCGTGCAGATTGTTTCGTAATAAGCACCTGCCTTCGCGTAATCATAATGGCGCAATCGAATATTTTTTCTCGACCAGATCGAATTCTCAGGAGGATCGAGTGGCATCTGTGTAGCAGATGATAGTAAACATTAGAATTTGTCGTTGCAAAAATAGCTTTTTTTGAATAGATGGACGGGCTGTCGCAGGGTTTGAGCTTGTGCCGCTGGATTGCATTGTGCTGCTTCGATCGCTTCGATACCTACCAAAGTTGGGCATCGGCAATATGCCCCTACGTGATTATTCCCCTTTTTTCCTTTTTTTTCATCCTTCATCCTTGCCCGGACGATTGTCTAATCCAGGTAATATCTTAAGGGATTCGGATAGACTCGGCATTCCTCTGCGATCGAGATCGAATTTGGGATCCGCCCATCTTCGCGCAGTTGATATAGCCGGGGGACCATTCGATCCCGCATTTCGTGCGGCGCGATCGGGTTAATATAGATCGATGTACCGCCTTCAAATCCGGCCGCTGTGTTCACCCGCCATTTGATCAGTACGTGCCAGGGCATCTTGTGCACGGAATCGATCGGAGAGTAGTACCATTCTTCGTTGCACGATATTTCGGAGGTCATCGCTGCGTGGCATGCATGTACCATGTCGCTGACCGAGCGCATCTCTTCTGGCGAATGCTCCCATGGCCTGGAAAAATAACTCTTCGAAAAAATTTCAAGCGTCGGATGCCGGTGACCGATGCCGACGAACGCGATCGAATGCTCGTTTTCCGCAAAGATCAAATTGTGCATTGCTGCCAGGTTCGCCCCGTAAGCATTAAATACGTTCGAATCGGCACGAAGCATTTCGATCTGATGCCGGATCGAGGCACCCCAATCGTCAAGGCCTACAAGCTGTTTGTGTAAATGGTCGAAACTCGCGCCCGCCTGCGAAAGCCAGTTCTGAAAGACCGAGATGTAACGAACGTAATGGTTGCTGTCGAAAATATCCTGCATCGCCTCGACGGTGAATTTGAAATAGAGATAATGCTCCTCCGAAGTCATTTCACCCGAACTGAAGAGCTGGGTATCCATCGTTGCTGCGCGAGCGAAGTGCGGTCGGGCGATGATGAGTTCATGACCGCCGCCAAAGAATGCGTCGGATAGACCAAGCTTTTCTTCTTCGTCCATGCTATCCAAACGCGCTTGCGGCATTCCTGTCGCGTGGAGTTTGTAGTCGAGAATATCGAGCACATGTTTCCGCCCGATCGGTGAGTTGAGATAGGCCGCTTTCCAGTCGGCATTGGAACGGGTTAGCGCGTAGGCGTAGTTCTTTTTCCAGTAATCGACTGTGACAATCTCGAAGAGATTCGGGACTCGCCGAAAGAGCCACTCCGTATCCTTGTACGACTCGGCAAGGACGTGTTTGATCGTACGAGACGAGCCGTCCGGATCGATAACCAAACGGGCTTTTTCGGGCGGCGTTTCGTAGATCCGCGAGGGACAAAACGAGCAGGCAGCGATCCGATCCTCGGGCAGCAGCTCTGAAACTTCGAGGATCTGATCCCGAACTACCGGCCGGGCACCACGCCCAGGTACCGACCAGACTTCGGTGTCAGTGAAGGGGTTCAGCTGCTTGATGGTCCCATCGGCCATCACGGTATAGTATCGTGAGTATTGCACGCGTAAGTTTTGTTAGGTCACCGCCAGCACGAACATAAGAAGTCATTTGGACGTGGAGCCAAAAGTCTGTTCTACGTAGCGCTGGGCAAGTCATTCCAGTCGAGGCCTTTTGTTGGCAGAACATGAGCCAAGTTAAGCGAACTTCGGAAAATATCGGATAGAATTCCTCAATGACGGCTCCGAATTGATATCGGTTGGGGGATTTGTCTGATTGGCACATAAGTTGACTTGTAACGAAGCGTTGAGAATCGCCTGAAGGAGCAGAAATTGAACAAGCAGAAGTTAACGAGCATTTTATTCAATCACAAAATTATGAGCAGCAATCGAGGTTCTAACGTAAGCCCATTTTTCCTGGGTGCGATCGCAGGTGGTATTGTTGGTGCAACAGTTGCGTTGTTGTTAGCACCGGCCGAAGGTTCTGAGGTGCGGCAGGGTCTGGGTGACAAGTTTGACGACCTTTCCGAATCGCTCTCAAATCTTCTGCAGCGTGCAAAGCTATCTGCAGAGAAGGCGTTGAACGATGGCCGCGACGAAAGCGAACGCATCATCGAAGACGCAAAAAGCCGCGCCGAAGATTTGATCGAGAATGCAGACAAGACGATCAGTGCCGCACGAAAGGCAGCCTCCAACCGGCGCACTAAGACTGCTTCGACCGATGGCGCGGACGAAGACATTCTCGATTCCTCAATGAACGGCAACACCGGACGCTCGAACGCAGACACGGAGTAAGCTTTCGGCCGCAGCCGACAGTGATGCGTATTTTAGCACAGGTGAGGCCCATGTCTCACCTGTTTTCTTCACTTTTCTTACAAAGACACCATGGAGAATATTCTCTACGTTACAGGCGGCATCGCATTTCTGGCCGTGGCTTGGACGATGACTTATCTTATAAAAACACTGCAGACGGCGCAGAAGGTCATGCTGGAAGCCCGCGGAGATCTTCACGAATTCAAAGGAGACGTTCGTGAGCTGAAGATTAAAGTGTTGCCCATACTCGATAGTGTCAGCCAACTCACGGTGCGGGTTAATTCCATCGCCGACAACGTGCAATCTCAGATGGTCAGCATTCAGGAGACGGTCGACGATACGCTGGATGTTGTTCGAGGGACGATCGACGATGTCGAGCGGCTGAAAAATGAGGTCGTGGGCATCATTGAGGGGCCGCTTCGCGTGATCCATTCGACGAGCGATGGCGCGATCGGTACGGTCACCAAAGGTGTGACACTGCTTACAAAGCTTTTCGCAAATCGGAAGACCGGCAAAGAGAGCGAATCGCCTCGCAGTTAGAGCGGATTATAAAACCATACTTTTTTGAAAAAGCAGGCTGACGAATGTTCAGCCTGCTTTTTTAGTGACAGTTCCAGACCACGTTCCCGTGCGCAAGTCGTCGCCATCCTCGATGAACGAATTCAGATTCGCCAAAAAGAAATTCCAGCCACCAGTCGTTGACTTGAATCCCGCATCATTACCGTCGTTGGCGAAGTCAGTGTGCAGGAGCGTAACCTCGCTCGAATCGCGCGTTGCAACGATGTCGATCTGAACCTCAGTGCTCTCTGTCGGTTGTGTACAACGCAGGCAGGTGCTCGCATTGACCGTTTGTTGAACCGTAATGGAGCGCGATTTCTTGATCGCTTTTTTGATAGAATCTTGGTGATTGCTGCTATTGCACAGTTGAACGAACGAGGAAGGCTTTTTACGCATCGAGATTCGAAAAAATCGACGACAATCTGAAATTCTATGTCAGCAGATCGGGTCGGCGCTGCTCGGTTCGTTTTAGCGACTCTGACAGGCGCCATTCGTTGATCTTTTTATGATCGCCGCTAAGGAGAACATCAGGGACCTTCATGCTTTCGAACTCTGCCGGTCGCGTATAAACCGGGCCTTCGAGCATTCCCGTCTGGAAGGAATCGAGAAGGGCGCTCTCGGTATCGTGCATCGCTCCAGGCAGTAGCCGGACGATTGCGTCGATGATGATCGCAGTCGGAAGTTCACCGCCAGTCACAACAAAATCGCCGATCGAGATTTCGCGCGTCACGAGTGCTTTGCGAACGCGTTCGTCGACGCCTTTATAATGACCGCAAATAAAGAGAAGATTGTCGGCCATCGAAAGTTCATTAGCAATCGGCTGCACGAATTTTTCGCCGTCGGGTGAGGGGAAGATCACCGCGTCATAGGATCGCTCGGCTAAAAGCGTTTTGACGATCTGGAAGATCGGAGCGGCCATAAGCACCATTCCGGAGCCACCGCCAAATGGTTGGTCGTCAATCTGGTGATATTTTCCTTCGCCAAAAAGACGAAGGTCGTGGACTTCGATTTCCACGACCCCCGATGCGCGAGCGCGCTTGATGATACTTTCGCCCAGTGGGCTTTCAAGCAGTGCCGGGACTGCCGAAACAATATCGATTCTCAAGTGAGATCAATTTTTAGTGAGATCAGACTTTAGTGAGATCCATCTTTGCAGCACTCATCCAAACCTGCATACGCTGCGCTATCTCGGACGATCTTGTTCGCTGTGTAGCCCGATTTGGAAATAGCGCTTTCGATCGCACCGACGTTCGTCTTTGCAGCAATGTATTTCACTTCGGCCGTATGTGCGTCGGTGTTTACGGTGATCCCTGTAACGCCGTCAACTCCGTTAACCGCAGCTTTGATATGCTTCGCACACGAGGAGCATATTGCGGTCGGGATGTTGATTGTCGCGGTTTGCACCGGTGCCTGCTGGACTGTATTCTGCGCTGCATCGCTCTTCTTCTGGCACGACATAAAACTCGCGCTCGAGGCGAAAAAGAGAACGACGAATAAGATTTGGATGCTACGTTTCATAGGATTTGTCAAAAAATTGTACTCAGTATGGAACAGCTAATTCGCCGGAAGTAGTTCGAACCGGATCCAGTTCGGATCGCGTTTGTCGAGCGAAACCGGATCAAAGCCGCCAGCCTTGAAAAGCTGCACCATGTCCCGGTAATGTGTTCCAAACACAGCTTCGGAGTTGCCCGTTGGAAGCGACGCAAGCAGCGTCTCGGTCTTCATATCTGCGAGCATCCGCATCGAAGGCCCAACCCGCATTTCATACGGGTTCCACATATTGTATGCCGCCTGCGATACGGTGGTCAGTCCTCCAGAGGCTGGGCCGGTTTCGATGTTCACAAGCTTCGCCATTGCGCTTCCTGCGGCTTCGAATTGATGGTGATACGTGAGTGTGTGCAGTCGGCCCCATTGCCAGAGCTTCATGTCGTTGCCGAACGTCATCTTCAGAATATGAAGTGTTTCCGAGAAAGAAAGCTTGATGATCGAATCGCGATCTTCAACGATATTGGGCGTATTCACATCGTCCCACCAGATGTTTTGTGGATCGCTCAGTAAACGTTCGAGCGAATTAAGTATGATACTGGAAAGATAGGAAAATTCGGAATAACGATCGGGACCGAGTTCGTCCCTGAACGTATTTTTCATTAGCGTTTGCAAAAAAACGGCGTAGATCGTTGGTGCCGTTTCGCTGGCTCGCATAGCTCCATCCCAGTTACGCAGATAGTTGAGCGCATGCGCAAGGATTGGATCGGAATAATGCGGAGCGGTGCTGTCATGAGCAGTTCGGTGCATCGAAAGGGAATCGGCGATGACCATACTTCTGACGACACTATCGTTAAGCGATGTATGATGCTCGAGCGAATCCCATTTCCAGAGATGCTTGATCGAATCGAAGCGATATTGCCAGGTACTATCGGCCTGGAACGAGACAGGATCGGGATCGGGATATTGCGCGAGCAACAGCGGGAGCAATATATCGCGATCGAATGGGCTTGTTACATCGGTCAGGATCTTGGTTGCGCGCCCGGTATCGATGCGGCCGGTCTGCTCGATGAGCTGCGCAATTCGGTCGGCACGTGCCGATGTTTCCCACACATCCGAGATTGGTAGTTGTCGATTTCTCGTCGGAGGGTCGTTCGCGGAAACAACATAACCTCTCGGTGGATTCGTAACCGCCGCTATATCGGCTGCATTCATAAATCCCTGCCACTGCTGCGCGGGATCAGCACCGTCACGCGGGAGCATCAGCCTGTCCTCGCTCCCAGAACGCTTTGGGATCCTGCCGATATATTCATAAGCAATCGCGCCTGTATTATCTGCAAGGCACATATTAAGTATTGGAGTCGCAAACGTTCGCAAGACGCTCTTCGCCTCCGTCACGTTTTGCGATCGATGCAGCGCGAAGAACGCACCGACCTCATCGCCATCGACGAACTCCCCGTTCCACGTCATCGATATAATCCTCTTCGGATTAAAGAGCGAGGTATCCTTCGGGATCGTCACCGAACGTGGATTGCCAACATAGGCCTGCGTCATTAGGAACGGATGATCGCTGATCACGGGACCATGCACGGTTTGCCGAATATAGACTCCGAGCGTCAGCGAGGGATTTGTTTTGATCGAATCGCGAATGCGTACCGAATCTGTTATTTCGACGAAAGGCTGCATCCCGCTCGGCGATTGATAATATTTGCCGGTGGAGTCCGTAGTCTCTGTGAAGAAATCGGCTTCGTCGGCCATCCCACTCGTGATGCCCCACGATACTTTTTCGTTACGGCCAGCGATGATAATAGGAAGTCCGGGAATGCCAAAACCTGCGACGTTTAGACCTTCGGCGCTTTGCAAATGTGCGAGATACCAGCGGGCCGGCGAGCCCAGGCGAAGATGCGTATCATTTTCGAGAATCGCGCCGCCCGTGGTCGTGCGTGATGGACCGAGCACGAAGGAGTTCGATCCGCCGCCGGCCGTAAGAGGTCCGAGATACTCACGAAGTAACGAGTTGACCTGCCGAAGATCAGCATAGAAATCTCCCAAACCAGATTTCTCCAAGGCTCCCGACGGTACGCCCGGCACAGGCACGTGACGCGCCGGCAACGGCTTAGCCGGTTTGGGCTTTGGCTTCGGCGTAGTCGATTGCGCTGGCGAAGAGGTTTGCCCGGGCTTTGCTTTAGGCTTTGGTTTAACTTTAGGCTTTGGTTTCGGAGTAATGTGTGGAGCAGCGGCAAAGTTGTTGTGCGCTGTAGGAACTGCGTTCTGCTTTGTCTTGATCTGAGTTTTGGCCGTATCCTTTTTTGTCGTATTTCGGACGATCACCGGCTCGGCACCGGTCCATCGTGCTGCGATCACTTGCGGCGATGCGCCCTCGAGCGCCGTCGAGCCTGTCTCGGGATAATGAGGATACAGCGCCAGCAGATGCGCTGAGTCGAGCGAGAGTGCGATATCGCTAAAGGCTGCATCGGTCCAGTAGGCAAAATTGAGCTCCCACGACATGAGCCTTCCGATCATCATCGACTCCTCAGGATCCCAGGGCTCTGGAGTAAATTGCAGCGCATCGAACTCAAATCCGAGACGGGCTTTGTGCTCCGCGATATAGGCGTTGATGCCGTGAACGTACGACGTGACGAAGCGCTGCGTTTGCGGTGAAGCGCGCAACCACAATTGATGCGCGATCCGTCTGAAGCCGATCGTATGTGCCCAGATATCGAGCACGAGTGCTTTCTTGCCAACGAGTTCGCAAAGCCTGCCTTCGCCAACACGGCGTTCCATTTCCATCTGGAACAACCGGTCCTGCGCTTCGGCATAGCCGAGTCCGTAATAAGCATCGGCATCGGTCTTCGCATAAATATTCGGGACGCCATAGGTATCGCGCTCGATCTGCACCGCATCAGAAATTCCGCGCACCTCCGCCGAGCCTGAAAGCACCGGCACTGTCCGAGATTTGAAGATAACGCCGAGCACAACGAGCCCGATAACGACAAAAAGCAGCGAGACAAAAAATCCGACTCCGAACCGTTTGAGCATTTAATCGGTAACTACGAATACGAGAAGCACACATGCGCGAATTCGCCTGAAGCAAGAACTGAGACGCACAATTGCGGCGCACAGTTGAGACGCACAATTGAGACGCAGCTTGCGCATGCAAAAATGGTGCTCTTTTTGAGCCGCACCACTGAAATCATTCTCCGTTCAGACCGATTGCCCGGTTCGAAGCGTATTTTTGACCATGAGCATTCGCATTCGCCACTCTCAAAATCCCAAATGCGCGAGACATTTCGCGTGAATCGCTTGGTACTTGCTGCCGCTGCGTTCGTTCTCGCGATGACTTCATTCGCGTGCGAACGTCCGGAGGTTATGCTGATCGATAAGCCGAAGCGAATACCGGTCGTCGGCAAAAACGACGTTGTCTATGTCGAACGCTCAAAGTTCTGGGATGGCGCCGGCATCAAAGCGCGTTCCGAATCGAACCGCCAGACGTTCACCTTCGTACCGCCTCCTAACACCACTCTCTTCGTAACGCTCGAAAACATGGGCGGCGTCCCACTCAAGCGCGACACGTTCAAAGTCAAAACCTACCGCTTCGCCGAGACCTACCTCCGCACCTCCACAAAAGATACCAACCTCTCGATCCACATCGAAACCAACGACAAAACCAACCGACCAACCGACGTAACAATCTACATGCGCGACGTTGATACAGTCTGCTCAGATATCCGCTTCGAGGGGTTGAAGTAGGGGAGTCTAAGATTTATCGGCGTCCTACAGAGGGCACGAATTAGCACCTCGATTTTGTCGTAGTCTGCGTGTAACCTAATTCGATCTCGACGGTCTTTAATGTAATGAAAATCTTTTTCGGATTCCTGCTTCTGCTCAGTTCTTCGATCGTGCATGCTCAGTCGAGCCCGGCCTTTGATCCTGACGTCTATCTGCCCACGATTGGCAATGGCATCGACACCGTTCAAGGTCACGATACGACTGGCTTTTTCGGTGCAGGGATCATCAATCTGGG
>JBBSDW010000059.1:0-18522 GCA_038240295.1 Kapaibacterium sp. (SeqCode) | reverse complement strand
TGCTGTGCCATTCGTAGTTTGTGTGCTTAAATCAAGGCAAATCTACGAGCTTTTTAGACCAACTCCGCGCTTGGTACGCAAATGGCAACGCCAAACAGCTCAACCATTCGATGCCCGCGAGCCCGTTGCACCAGAAATTGAGCCATGAGTCCTGAAAAGCACAAAAAAATACCGACACCGATACGCTACCTGATCGCTTTTTTGATCACGTTTGGGGCGCTTTACCTGGCATTCCACCATACGAACTGGTCGGAGCTGTTCGCGCAGGTGCAGCAGATGAATCTCTTCTTCATCCTCGCAGGCACAGGCTGCATGTTTCTGTCGCACCTTATTCGTGCATGGCGCTGGAGGCTTTTTCTGAACCCGATCAAAAAAGGGACGCGCGTAAGCTCAGGCTTTATGGCGCTCATGGCGGGCTATGCTGCGAACAACGCCATTCCGCGAACGAGCGAAGTTGTGCGGCCAGTCTTATTTGCAAAACGTGAAAAAGTACCGCTCCCGGAAACCGTCGCGAGTATCGTCATCGAACGCTTGAGCGATCTCTTCGGACTCGTATTGTTTCTCATCATCTCGATCTTTGTCTTTGAAGATACATTCAAAAAAGCTTATCCGAATGCCATCAAAGATGTGCTACCGATCACGATCGGACTTGTGGCGTTGCTCGTGCTGACGGTTGTTATTCTTGTTAGTGAAAAGCGAACCATCAAAATCGTCAGTTTCCTGACAAAGCGTTTGCCGGAAAAGATCAGACTATTGATCGAGCAGGGGAGTATCGGATTTTCGAAAGGATTACAAGCCTTGCGCGGCCCGGCGTTCGTACCGTTCATGATCGGGACGTTTGGCATTTACCTTATGTATGCGATGTCGATGTACGTATCGTTTTTCGCTTTTCCGAATGGTGAGATCAGCCATATTGGCTTTAGCGGTGCGATCGCGCTTCAGACGCTTTCGGGACTCGCCTTCACGATCCCGACGCCAGGCGGCACCGGCACGTACCATCTTTTCATCAGTGGAGCGCTGACAAATATTTTCGACATACCATACCAGACTGCGCTCGCATTCGCGACGGTCGTGCACATGTCCAACTACATCCTCACGACCATTGTCGGAATCATCTTTATCCTGATGGAAGGAATATCGATGAAGCAGTTCAAGAGCAAGCAAACAGAAGCCATCCACGAAGAGGACCAGGTGATGCTCCAGGCGGTGCACCCGAAGTCGTAGCAGTAGGTCGGGTTTCAACCCGACTTCGAATCTCGAAAGCGCGTAACTGCTTTTTTTAAGCAGCATCTTTTTAGCATGTCATTCTGAGCCCAGCGAAGAATCTTACTTTTCGTTTGCATCGATGCACGACTTCGAGCAACAGCCTGAACTTCAGCATTCAGCCAAAGCGAGGGTAAGATCCTTCGTCGGGCTCAGGATGACTGGTCAAGGAGTGTCGGGTGGAGGCCACCATTTTCCCCTTCGTTTAGAGCGCGGTCGGGTTGAAACCCGACCTACGGTGGAGCGTGGTTGGGTTGAAATCCGGCCTGCGTTTTTGCGTGCCGGAAACTAAGTGTTCCGTACTTTCGTGTATTAGTTGTCTTTATCTCTTGAGTTTTGCCTAAATCTTACTGCTGTAGCTCTTTTGGTTGATCTTCATTGTCATATCGTACCAGGAGTGGACGATGGCGCGCCTGATGTGGAAACGGCCCTTGCGATGATTCGCCAGGCGAAGTCCGTCGGAGTGACTGCAATCCTTACGACTCCGCATATTCTCGCCCATCCCGCCGAGCGAGCGACGCATGCCGAGCATAAACTTGCTTTCGACAGACTTCTCGATGCTCACCGTGCTTCCGACGTTTCGGATGTCGAACTTCGCCTCAGCGGCGAGGTCCGCGTGACCGGTGACACGATGCGCATCATCGACGACGCCCAGTTCACATACGCCGAGGAGGGCAAATACATTTTGCTCGAACTTCCATCGCAGGAAGTACCGCCTTATTTTAGCCAGACGCTTTTTGAATTTCGACTTCGAGGCGTGACCCCGATCGTTGCACATCCCGAGCGCAACATGGCAGTAATGAAGCGCCCGCAATATGCGGTCGAATTCGTGCGGCAGGGTGCGCATTTGCAACTCACGACTTCGTCGATCAATGGCGAACTCGGTCCGACGATCGAGGCCGCTTCGGTCGCCATGCTGCAGGCTGGCATTGTGAGCTTTGTCGCTTCGGATTCGCATAATCTTACCATGCGGAGTTTCCTGAGTTGGGAAAAAACGCGCACGGCTTTCGATAAACATCTCGGCGCCGATGCCCGGCATACCTTTTCGAGGCTCGGTGCATCCAACCCAGCGGCCGTGCTCAACGGAGTGCCGCTCGAACTTGTTGATATTGACGGCACCCACGAGGATGCGTTTCTCGATTCGTTTTCGGCGCAGGTTGGATTGAAAACGGAGAAACGAAAGCGATTCTTCTTTTTTTAGGCTCTTCTGACGATACGCGCGCTTGTTGCCTGCATACGCTCTTGGATTTCTTGCTCATAGCTCTGACAACTACCTAAGCACACTATGGCTTCTTCGACCAACGGAGCTTCGCCCGACATGCCGAACACCAGTGGGTTCGCCAAACTCACGCGTGACAACTCTGCCGCGACATTGCAGCAAACGCCTTCATCGCAAAAGCGAAAAAGAAAGTCGCTCGAAAGCAAACTCAACCTCGCTGAGATCGTCAAGATGCTCTACCGAGGCAGATGGATCATCCTGCTGACCTTCGTAGTCGTCTTCGCCGTAACCGTCTACCAAACCTACTCGAAGCCCTTCATCTATTCCTCCTGGGCCAGAATGTTCATCGAGAAGAAACCGGAGATGATGCAATTGAAGGTTACGGGCGGTGAGGACGACCACAGTGTTCCGAACCAAATAACCTTCTTTAAATCGCATGTCATAAGCCAGCACGTCGCGCACCTCCTTTTTGAATATGCGCACGGGCAGCGTTCGGAGCTCGATTCACTCTTTCAAGAATATTTTGGCTCAAAAGCAGCGATACCCAACGACCCGAGTAAGATCACGATCATCAAAATGGTCGACAATCCTAAGCTCAAGCCGCAGCCTGGTATTCCGGATGAACCCGCCCTCGAAGCAAGGGCTTCGAATAACATTAAGATCGAAGCGGATGCTGGAAACGACTACCTGATCGTCACGTCCGAAGGTTATACACCCGAGGACGCCGCTTTTCTGACTAACATTTTCATGGTGGTTTATGCAAAGGATAACCTCGCCAAGAGTCGAGCGAATTCGGAGGCCCTTAAGGATGTGCTTGCCTCGCAAGTGAAGCATAGTTACGATACGCTTAACCAGGTTGAATCCCAAATGAAGGATTATATGCGTGAGTCGAACGGACTCAGCATTGAGCAGAGGGAAGCGGAGTTGACTACGCAGTTAGAGCAAACCAAACTCAAATACAACACGCTGCTCATCGACATGGTACAGCGCAACAAAGTCTATAACGACCTTGTCGCCAATCGGGATACCGTTGAGAAGGTCTTCTTTCAAAACCTCACGCTGCAGCCTGCAATCACGATCTTAGAGACACAAATTGCTGCGCTTGAAGCTGACCTGTTGAACTCGCGAGCCACCAATTCGGCAATGAACCCTCTAACTAAAAAATATTTGAATCAAACAGAATCGGCAAACGAGCAAAAAATAGCTCAGCTGAAAAAGGATCTTCGCGAGAAAGCAGAGGAACAGCTTCGAACGCAGGTGATTGTCGTAACCGATGGAGGCACTCTTAACGGAGATCCGCATGTGACCGATTTAACACAGTCGGAATCGGTTCGAAAACTTCGCGAAGCAATTCTAACGACGAAGCTCAAACTGGGTGAAGACTCTCTGGTTTCGGTAGAACTTCAAAAGCTGATCGCAAATTTAGGCGGCGAAATATCAGATATGCCCGATAAAATAATCAAGTCGGGTCAACTCAAGCGCTCTGAAGGGAGCGCTGAGCGATTGTATACACAGATGGAAGATCGCTACATGGATGCCTGGCTTGCCGAGCAGGGCGTTTTTGGCAGTGTGCGTCTCGAAGATCCTGCGGGCATTAACGCTACTCCAATTCGTCCCAATCGGCAGACAAGTATATTGACCGGTGCGCTAATTGGATTGGGGTTGGGAATCGGTATTGTCGTGCTGCTTTCATTCCTCGATTCGACCATTCGGTCACCAGATGAAGTCGAGGCGCACGGTCTCAACGTTCTTGCCACAATTCCGATCATTCAGCCGATCGCCGCTCCAAAAGGAGAGTTGCCGATTTCCGCAAACGGTCAAACGCCGAAATTTACGGCGCACCGAGTAGCCTTTCTCGACCCTCGCTCGTCGATCGCTGAAGCGTATCGATCCCTCCGGACTTCGATACAGTTTGCGACTTTGGATCGAGACATTCGATCGATCGCGATCACAAGTTCGGTGCCTCAGGAAGGTAAGTCCACCACTTCGGCAAATCTCGCGATCGTGATGGCGCAGATGGGTAAGCGTACACTCTTGGTCGATACGGATCTTCGCCGACCGACTGTCCATTCGGTTTTCGGAGTCAATCGAGAGCCCGGCCTGACCAACATTTTGTTCGATAAGATCTCGCTCAGTGAGGCGATCCACGAGACGGATGTTCCAAATCTTTCGCTGCTTACGTGTGGCATTATCCCGCCCAACCCTGCCGAACTTCTTGGGTCGGAAAAAATGAAGCACTTGATAGATACGTTGCAAGCTGAGTATGACATGGTGATCTTTGATACTCCACCCGTTGTCGCGGTGACCGACTCACTGCTGCTGGGTATGAAAGTCGATGCGATGATCGTTATCGCGCGTGCGGACTCAACGAAGGCGGATGCGCTCATTCGTTCGGTGGACACAGTCGAGCGCTCAGGGGCACGCCTGCTTGGAATCGTGCTGAACAACTTCAATGTAGCGAACGCATACGGGGCCTACTACAGGTACTACCAATATTACAATTATTACAGTCACGACACTCCAGTTAAGCAGTCGGTGATGTCCAGACTTGGATTGCGCCGAAAGAAGAAACGGACAGAGTCCGTCTAACTACCGACTCGAAGCGCGGAAGAGGAAAATTGTATCCGGAGGATCTTGCGAGGTTTCCCGAACACCCTCATGCATAAAACCGGACGATATTGAAATTATCGGAAGGCGGTTTCGCGTGTAGTTCATAATCTGGGGCCAACGGTTGTTTGCAAGCACAAATTCTACGTGGTTGGCGATCAGGATCGAGTCGATTACCACGGGCGTGAGAGGTGAAAGAGTCGCCGGAAATCCCAGAAAGTGCCAGGTCATCATTTTGATGGAAGTGTCCTGCAGTACGAATGATGCTTCGCCCATGTCCGTTAGAATCGTGGGATGTCTCGAAGCCGATCTGGCCAGTTTAAGCAAAGAATCAACCGCCTGCTCCTTCGTCTTTAACGCTATCTCAGATCCTCTGCTCTGTCGATGCAGCGTGAAGAAGGCGAACATGATAAAGATGACACTATAAATCTCGTTCGGTCGGCGCAAGAAGGCGACCGCCCCATCTTCTCGAACCGAAGGATCGGGCTCGACCCAGAGCACGATCGCCGAAATTACAAGAACAGGAAGGATGTGAACGAGATAGGATACGTCGTGGCCCTGAAAGAGTAACATCCCGAGAACGATACAGCCCGCAATCCAAAGCAGCGGTCGTTCCTTGGCTGCAACGCGCCGAGTTCGTGCGGGTGATACAACAATTGTCGCAGTAACAAGCAGTAGAAGCAGACTCGAGTAGTCCCACCATTGTTTGATTCTCCCAACCGTGTTGGAGAGTTGTGTTTGCAAGGAGAACAGATGAAAAATAGGAAGACTGTTGAGTACGTAGTGATACTGATCTGGTCGGCCCGGTGCGCCGGAAAAAGAGAGAGTGCCACTTAAGATTATAAATGGGAGGACCCAAAGAGCGACCCCGAGCAATATCCCCGACAAGAGAAACAACAAGTCAATCCCCATTCGCCACGCCTTAAATCGGAACACAACGAAAATGAACGCGATCGATGTCAATGGCGCAACATGAAGATAAAAAAGTGGGCCTCCTGCCCAAACTAAGCCAAGCCAGAACAGCGCCTTGTGCTTTGATCCATCCGTAAGGTTTGATTTTAGGGCCCTCACAGCAGTAAGTATGAACAGAAGAATGCCGAACGCGGTCATCATGTCCGGCCTCGCCGAATGAGACCCAAGTAAAAAAGGACCTGCTGTACAAAACAGCACCACGGCAAAAAGTGAACGCGTCATAGAAACGCCGGTGCCGTAGAGTATCAAGTAGAGAAGGCCGCAGCAGGTCATCGACACAATAAAAGATATCCATCGACCAATTAGGATAATATCCGCTCCTTTTCCCGCAAGCGCCGCAGGTATTCCGTATAGCAGCTCCGTGATCCAGCTCGAGGAGCCGACAAGTCCGACGCTTGAGCTGAGTGTCGAACCAAGCGCCTGTGTGATAACGGGATGTCCCGTTAGGATCAGGTCCCGGGAAGAAAGCATTCGCCACGTTTCATCGCCCCACCACATCCAGGAATCTGGAAGCGGGTAATAGCCGATCGAAAACGATTGATAGACAAGAAGCAAGACCAACCCGAAAATCGTGGTCGCGATGTAAACGCGGGAAGACTTCGTCACGGTTTGATTCTCGTTGCAAACATTCGCAAAGATACGCCAGTGCATTCGTCGCTCAGCTTTTTGGCATCCGTGTTAGGGTTGCAGATATCGAAATCGTTTTATGCTCGTAACTTTGTGGACATGATGATTCACATTTAACCTCAAGATGAGCGTTGAACGAACAGTGCTTAAGCCCGTTGGCAAAATAAAAAGTGCGCCCGACACCTTAGTGTTACGTTCAACGCCACTTCGAGCACGCGTTCAGCCGCTCAGTGTTGCCGTGGTTTGCCTCTCGATCGTTTTCATCGGAAGTTTCTTGTTTCTCGCTATTCTACGATTGAGATATCCCTACGAAGTCGAATGGCTCGAAGGAGCATTCATGGATCATGTCATGCGGCTGCGAAATGGATTGCCGCTTTATACCCGGCCATCGATCGACTACATTCCTTATCTCTATACGCCGTTTTATTATTACATCGCGGCGCTCTCGATGTCGGTCTTCGGTGAAGGCTTTTTTGCGGCGAGGCTCGTGAGCTTTGTTTGCACGATTGCTTCTGCAAGTCTCATTTTTGCATTCCTTTATCGCCATACATCGCGGTCCTGGATACTTTCCTTGGCGGGTGCTTCGATCTTCATTGCCGCTTATGGATTCGGAGGCTACTATTACGATGTCGTGCGCATGGACATGTTGCTCGTTCTGCTGCTCCTTCTTGGCACCTTTGCAGCGTGTGAATTAAGGGGAAGGTGGTCGTCACTTGTACCGGCGGTGTTTCTGGTTCTGGGATTCTTCACCAAGCAGCAGGCGCTGTTTGTGTTGCCGGTTGTCGCTCTCTGGCTGACGCTCAAGAGTAGAAGGCGAGGGATAGAGTTCTGCGTGGCTGCAGCGGTGCTTTTTCTTGCCGGATTTTTCTACCTTCAGCAAAGCTCCGATGGATGGTTTTATTATTATGCCTTCAAGATCACGCGTCAGGTCGGAAAGAACTTCCATTGGGTCCGCTCGCTTGAAGCGATTCCGCTTTTTGTTATCAGGTACTGGGCGCCCGCCATCTTTGCAATTATTCTCTTAGTAGCCACACCCTCAGTTCGATTCCGTGACACACTGCGATCGCCGTTGGGATTGGTGTTCATGACATCTGCGGCCCTGCTTTTGTCCGGGATGGTCAGTCTCGGCAACGACATGGGATATGTCAATCTGTTGATCCCGTTTGTCGCCTTCGTCAGCATTCTTCTGCCGCTCACCCTCGCCGAATTAGAGCGTGGAAAGACGCTTCGCTACAGTGTCGGCTTAGCCATCGCACTCGTCCAGCTTTTAGCGCTTTACTACAATCCGACCAGTGAAAAGATGGTCATCGCGAGCAAACATCAGGAATCGGGCGGTCCCGAATTTCTGGCAGCGCTTCGGGCTATGCCGGGCGAGGTCTATGTGCCCGATCATTGCTATATCCCCACACTCGCGGGGAAAAAATCTCATTCGCATATCACATCCTATTTCAACCTCATGGAGATGCATGACAGCGTCTCGAGGGAGCTCAAACAAGAATTCGATTCGGCGTTTGCCAATAAGAGATTCTCAGCCATCATTCTCGACGATCACGGCGACGCGCGACGCGATTCCACCGATGGCTATCACTTTGCCCGCAAGATATTTACGACCCCAAACATCTTTCTCTCTCGATGGGGCTCGGGAGCAACCCGTCCAGATTTTGTTTATCTTCCTCGATAATCACAGTGCCCATACGGGCACTAAAGTGCCGGTGTCTGTTGTTTAAATAAAGTTGAAGCAAAAATCCGTTCTTGTCTCCGCGTGTCTTGCCTGGAAAATTGACAAAGACCTCCCCGAAAATGAATAAAGTTTATACACGACGCATCTTGTCTTTTGCGGATCGGTGATTTTGGCTCAAAAACCTGCCATTCTTTTCGCAAGGGTGCTTCTTTGGTGAAAAAAGTTTGCACACGGTGGGTGCCTGTCCTTCCCGAGAGAAAAGATTTCACTTCCCGAACTCCCGCTCACTTCTTCGCGTAAATTTGCTTGGGAAGAGTAGGGAAGAGACAACAGGTAATCGGGGGTAGGGATTGATTTCGCAGGCGCGTATACGGTTAGCGGTCTTTGCTTCGGGCGAAGGCTCGAACTTGAGAAATATTTATCAGCGGATCCATGACGGTGAATTGAAGCATGTCGAGCTTGCGCTCGTGGTGTCGAACAATTCGCATTCGGGGGCGCTCGATCTTGCGCGACTGACCGGCCTTCCGCACCGGCATATTTCATCGAAGACGCATGCGGATCCCGCCCGCGAAATGCTCGGAGTCCTGAACGAATTCAAGATCGATCTCATCGTGCTCGCGGGCTACATGAAGTTGCTGCCGAATGAAGTTGTGGGTGCATTCGAAGGCAGGATACTCAATATTCATCCGGCGCTGCTGCCGGAGTTTGGCGGGTCACAGATGTTCGGATTGAAGGTGCAGGAAGCCGTGCTTGCCTCGGGTCATAAGACGGCGGGCGCGACCGTTCATTACGTGACGGCCAACTACGACGAAGGGCCGATCGTGATGCAGAAAACATGTGAACTCCGGGCAGACGACACCCCGCTTCTATTGCAGGAGCGGGTGCAGCATCTGGAGTATGAACTTTATCCAAAGGCGATTGCAAAGGTTGCCCACGAGTTGATCGAAAAGGGATTGGGCACGGCAAAACATTAGAGCGAATTTCGGCATGGCGCATTCTTCGGAGATAGCAGAAGCGATCGACAGCGTTCGGATTCGGCGCGCACTTATCAGTGTCTTTGATAAGAGCGGCCTCGAAGAACTCGCCCGCGCGCTAACCGATCAGCACATCGAGCTTTTTTCGACTGGCGGCACCGAGCACTTTCTTCGCGATAAAGGCTTCGCCGTGCGTTCCGTCACCGAGCTTACCGATTTTCCGGAGATGCTCGATGGGCGAGTAAAGACGCTGCATCCGGCGGTTCATGGCGGTTTGCTTTATCGTCGAGAACTTAAAAGCCACCGCGAACAGGTTGCCGAACATAAGATCGCGCCGATCGACTTACTCGTCGTGAATCTTTATCCCTTCGAGGAAACAGTCGCAAAGCACGGAGCAACATCTGCCGAGATCATCGAACAGATCGATATTGGCGGTCCTGCAATGCTCCGAAGTGCAGCCAAGAATTTCGCGGGCGTGGCACTGCTTACTTCGCCGAAGCAATATTCAGACTTCACGACTGCGATCAAAACTTCCGCAGGTTCGACACTTCTCGAACATCGCCGCAAACTTGCCGCCGAAGCATTCGCAGCGGTCGCCCAGTATGACGCGGCGATCAGTTCGTATTTTAGTACGCTGACGAAAAGCGAAGGTGAGCATTTCGCGCTCGATCTTCCGAAAGTTCAATCGCTTCGCTACGGCGAGAATCCGCACCAGACGGCAGCGCTTTTCGGCAATGAGTTTGCGCAGGTATTCAAGCAGCTTTGGGGCAAAGAACTTAGCTATAACAACATCCTCGATATCTCGGCCGCGACCGGTCTGATGGCCGAGTTCTTCGACTCCGACCGTGCGACGGCCGCGATCATCAAGCACACAAACCCTTGCGGAGTCGCGGAAGGCAGCGACTTGCTTGATGCCTTCGATCGCGCCTATCGAGGCGACACAGAAAGCCCGTTCGGCGGAATCGTGATCGTCAACGGTCCGATCGATCTCAAACTCGCCGAAAGGCTCAATGGCTTTTTCAGCGAAGTGATCCTCGCGCCTTTGTTCGAAAGCGATGCACTCGCGCTGCTTCAAAAAAAGAAAGATCGCAGACTAGTTACTTATGATGCGGCGACGGTGCGGAAAGTGCTTGCAAAAATGGAGGACGTGCGAAGTGTGATCGGAGGGATGCTCGTGCAGTCGGCGGATCGTGAGTTGTTCGGTTCGACCGATCTGAAGTCGATCACCGAGCGGCAGGTTTCGCACGAAGAACTTTGTGCTTTAACGTTTTCGTGGCGTTGTGTCAAGCACGTTAAGTCGAATGCAATCGTTTACGCCGGACTTGAGAATGGATTTGCCAGAACGCTCGGCATTGGCTGCGGACAAACTTCGAGAGTGGAGTCGTCGCGATTGGCCGTTGAACGGGCGAAGCATTTCAAGCACGATCTCAAAGGGTCGTTCGTAGCCAGCGATGCGTTCTTTCCGTTCGCGGATGGTTTGACCGAAGCGATCCATGCCGGCGCGATTGCAGTCATTCAGCCGGGCGGCTCCGTTCGCGATGCCGAAGTGATCGAAGAGGCCGAGAAGCATCACATCTCGATGGTGCTGACCGGCATGCGGCATTTCAGACATTAAGATTTTTAGTTGTTCACCGATTAACCGATCGACCCCAAATGTTTAGCGTTTTCAGTGCAGATATTGCAATCGACTTAGGGACAGCCAACACGCTGATCTACACGAAGGGCAAGGGAATCGTCCTCAACGAGCCTTCGATCGTCGCCTTTGATACGACGACAAAAAAGATCGTCGCGATCGGACGCGAAGCGCAGGCCATGGTCGGTCGCACGCATCGCGATATCCAGACGATCCGTCCGATGAAAGATGGCGTGATCGCCGATTTCGAGATCGCCGAAGGAATGCTTCGCGCACTCATCAAACGCGTCCATCCATCATGGCTTCCATCGCGCCGGATCGTGATCAGTGTGCCATCGGGCATCACGGAAGTAGAGAAGCGCGCCGTTCGCGACTCTGCCGAGCATGCCGGTGCAAAAGAAGTCCATCTAATTGCAGAACCGATGGCTGCGGCAATAGGAATTGGCGTAGAAGTGGAGGCGCCTGTCGGAAATATTATCATCGATATTGGTGGTGGTACGACAGAGATAGCAGTTATCGCACTTTCCGGAATCGTCAATCAGGAGTCGATCCGCGTCGCGGGCGATGAGCTTACGATGGCGGTCATGCAATTCTTCAAACGGAATTACAACCTGATGATCGGCGAGCGAACGGCTGAGATGATCAAGTGCCAGGTCGGCTCCGCGATGCCGCTCGAAGAGGAGCTGATGGTCGAGGTGAAGGGGCGCGATCTTGTTGCGGGAATTCCGAAGACGATCGAGGTTAGTTCGAGCGAAGTTCGCGAGGCGCTTGCCGACCCGGTCAATCAGATCGTCGAAGCGGTGAAGGTGAGCTTGGAGCGCACACCTCCGGAATTGTCGGCAGATATTCTCGATCGTGGAATGATGCTCTCGGGCGGAGGTGCGCTGTTAAAAGGACTCGACGAGCGCTTGCGGCTCGAGACGAATCTTCCGGTACACGTCGCCGACGATCCACTGACGGCTGTTGTTCGCGGTACCGGCAAAGTGCTGGAAAATCTTGAGAAATACATGCGCGTTCTCATCAAGAGCAGAAGATATTAATTCGCGACAATATCCAGTGTCAATACGTAAGTAACTTTGCGGCGAACCTCGGAGTAATTTAAGCGAAGCATCGTGAATCGTTCTTAGATCAAGTGAATCGTTCTTAGATGAAGTGAATCTTCGTAGATGAAGCGTATCCTCGACATTCTCATAGCCTTCAAGGAGTATGTTGCGCTCGCGGCCTATGTTGCCGCAGCGCTTGTGCTGATCGGCATCAGTCAATCGACAGATGTCATGCCGCTTCGCGCATTTACGACCGGAGTAGTAGGTGTCATTCAATCCTCGACTTCCTGGATCATGAATCCGTTCACGCTCAGCAGAGAAAATGCCGAACTCCGTCAGCAGGCGATCGAACTTGCATCCGAAGTCGGAAGATTGCGCCGCTCGAAAGTCGAGAATGATGAACTTCGAAGATTGCTCGGCATCGGAATGCGTCCCGAGTGGAAGTTGCTGCCGGCAGAAGTCGTCGGCAAAACGACGACCTTCGAGCGAAACATGATCACGCTATCGCGAGGCGAGTCCGATGGTGTCGCCAAGGGTATGGCGGTTGTGACCGATGCCGGACTCGTCGGAAAAATCTATTCGACAAGTGCGCATTTTTCGTTGGTCGAGATGCTCTTCAATCGCGATTTCCGAGCAGCAGCGAAAGTGGGAAGAACGCGCGTCGAAGGGATCGTCGCCTGGGATGGCGGTCCGACGCTCGTCATGCGGAATGTGCCGAAGGCGCTCGATGTGCAGGTTGGCGATCTGATCGTAAGCAGCGAATATTCTACGTTCTTCCCGGCAGAAGTCCCGATCGGTACCGTGCTTAAAATTCAGCCGGAGCCAAATTCACTCTTTCGAAGTGTGACTGTCGAGCCGACAGTAAATTTATTCCGCGTCGAGCATGTGTACGTTGTGCTCAAGGATATCAATCTCGAACAGGAGCGGCTTACGCTCGAACAAAAGGCGAAGGACGATGCTACGAAGCAGGCATTGAAAAAGTAAGAGCTAATTTGGAGCAACCCGCTTGAACTATCTCATTTACGCAGGAGTCGGAATCGTACTGGTGGCGCTGCAGGTGCTCTTCAGCCGGTTCCTTTCGATCGCCGGAGCATCGCCCGATTTCGTCCTCATTTTTCTTGTCTGGATCACGATCCGCGAAGGTCAGTTCGTCGGCGAAACCTCGGGCTTCGCGCTCGGGCTCATTCTCGATATTTTTTCCTCAGGCATTCTCGGCGCGCACACGCTCTCGAAAACTGTCGCCTGCTTTTTGATCGGCTTTTTCTACGATCCCGAAAAGATCGAGCAGCATGTTCGCAACTGGCCATTCCTTTTGCTTACGCTTCTTGCGGCGGTCATCAATAATTTTCTCTTCTATTTTCTTTATACGAGAGCGAGCGAGATCTCATTTATCGAATTTGCATTTCGATATGGCGCCGTCGGTGCGCTCTATACTGTCGTGATCGCAATCCTGCCGGTCTTGTACTGGTCACGCCGACGCGCTTACTAATACTACATGGCTAAACTGATCCTGATCCGTCACGGTGAATCGACCTGGAATCTCGAGAACAGATTCACCGGATGGGTCGATGTCGAGTTGACAGAAAAGGGGAAGAAAGATGCTTACGCTGCCGGACTCCTGCTGCGCGACATCAAACTTTCCCGTGGATTTACATCGGTGCTGAAGCGCGCAATCGTTACGCTCGAAGAGCTTCTCCGCGCCGCCGAACAACCGAACGTACCGATCACCAAAGATAAAGCACTGAACGAGCGGATGTATGGCGATCTGCAGGGATTGAACAAAGGTGAGTGCTCCGATAGATTTGGCGCCGATCTCGTGCACCAATGGCGCCGCAGCTATGACATTCCGCCCCCCAACGGCGAGAGCCTGCACGATACTGCCAACCGAACGCTGCCGTATTTCGAGTCAGCGATCCTGCCGTTCGCGAAAAAGGAAAATGTGATCGTTTCGGCTCACGGCAATTCACTCAGAGCGATCGTGATGAAGCTTGATAATCTTTCGAAGGAAGAAGTTCTCAATCTGAACATTCCGAACGCGATCTCGATCATTTATGAGATCGACTCCGACGGAAAAGCAAGTAATAAGCAGGTGCTCGATGTTGACACTGCGCACAAGCCGATCCTTCGGGAAGACACTCGCGCCGATCATGAGGTCGCGGAAGCAGTTTTGAAGCCGTAGGAAAAATGCGCCGGCCCAGGCGAAATATCCTTCTATTTGTGGTGGCAATATTGTTATTGCTTCCCGTCTTGAGCGCTCGTTCTCAATGGGTAAAATTGAATGCGCCAAATACGGTGTTAAATGGTGCCGTAGTTGTTGATTCGGCGATCATTGCGAACCTTCAGAGACTTCTCTTTCGTAGCTCGAGCAATTGCGAGACTTGGATTGAATCCGATAATGGTGCTCCAATCGGGGAAGACATAACCCACCTCGCGATCTCACGAGGCGATCTATTGTTGATATCGAATCACTATAAACTTTTTGGAATGGAAAGCTGGAAATGCACCGAGCGGGATTTTTGTGTGCAGATTTGAATTCTGCCGGCGCAACATTCAGCCGCAAAATGCTGCTGATAAAGTAGTGTCAAAAGAAGCGTACCGGAGGGATGGTTACAGGGATCGAGTTCTGGTGGGCCGACAAGGACTTGTGACCACCAGAGCGAATGCTTAGTGTTGGTTAGTTTCCCAATCTTGGAACAATGCGACGAGCGGTCTGCGAACTTCCTGCGGCGTCGAGAGCGCCATCTTCAGATAGAACTCACGCTGATCGGGCTCCCAAAAGACCACCGGCATTTTTTCACCGGCATAGGAGCCATTGCTTGCTTCGTATTGCCCACTGGTAAAGAAGCCTTCGCCGACCGTATAATACATGAAGGGACCCGAATCTTTATATCGGAAAAATCCGACATCGGCGAGATCGTCGAAATCGAACTGAACCTCACCCATTAAATTGCCATCGACTTTATAGAGACGCTTGCGAACATTCTTCATGCCTTTGTTCTCGGTCTCGATCTTCCGGCCTTGATAATATTCGGTGATCAGACTGTTGAAGTCGTCTTTGGAGACATCGGCGGTGTCGCCGGGTTCGCTCGAAATATTCTCGAAGAGGATCGTCCCGCTCCCGCTTTTGCCATCGGCATTGAGCTTGATTCGGGTCTCTTTGTGTTCGGCCGTCAGGCATCCTGAAATGGCCACAGCCAGAAAAATCAACGAAAAGAGGGCAACGGTCTTCCTGATCATTCGTATAAGATTATGCCTTGATCGGCTGTGCTATGTGGCTGCACTGGCTATGGCAGACCACGAGAACAACACGCAGTTAACTGGTTTTTATCACGGTCCTGACGCGATGTGCTCTGTAGCTCGCGGTGCTTCAGGTTCTTACGTTGGGTAATAGAACGGTTATTCCTGAAATTTTCGTGCCCGCTTTTTGTTTCTTCGCCAACGACCTGCTCTAAGTGGTGGGCACAAACGCTCTTGCATGGCAATTCTCACTTCCGCGAAACGAACGGCTCCCGACGAAGAAGGACACGAAGTCCCGACGATAACTTCCGTCAGGGTTGCCCAATATAACGAAGCGGAGCACAAAGCGCTCTGGGACGCATTCGTTGGCCGCTCGATGAATGGGACTGCTTTTCATTTGCAACAGTTCCTCTCGTATCATCCTGCCGGCAAGTTCGATTTTCATCATTTGCTTTTTTTCGATCGCGATCGGCTTGTCGCAGTTTTGCCGGGAGGATTAACGAATAGCGGCCGGCGCTACGAATCGCCCATCGGCGCGAGTTACGGAAGCTTTGTCGTCGAAGATATTGACGCCGCGACAGCGCTTGCGATCGTCTGGGCGTTCGAAGATCACATCGAACAGCTCGGGATCGAAGAAGTGCATCTGACAAGCGCCCCCGTGCTCTATCAACCTGTGCTTTCGCAAAATCTCGAATTCGCGCTTCTTTATTCGGGCTATGCCTATCAGCGGCATTATATCTCGCATATCACGCTGTTGCCGGAGTCAGGCGATCCTGCCGAAGCATTCGATCCGATTGCCAAGCGCTACATCAGGCGTGCGAAGTCGCATTATCCCGGTGTCACGATCGATGAAATAACGACCGAGACTTTTGACCAGGCGCTTGAAGAATTTTACCCCATTATCGTTTCGAACAAAGCTCGCCGCGATGCAAAGCCTACGCATTCGCTCGATGATCTGAAGCAACTAAACAAGCTGCTGCCCGAGCTGATCAAGTTGTGGCTCCTGAGGCTTGACGGTGAGCTCATTGCAGGCTCGCTTATTTTTCTGCCAAATAAGCGGGTGCCGCTTTCGTTTTATCCGATGATGCGTTATGAGTTCAGCGATGTTCGGCCGATCTATTTGCTCTCGGAGATCATGATGCAGTGGGCGCAACAGAATGGCTATCGTTATTTCGATCTTGGCGTCTCGCAGGATACCAATGACGAGAATCCGATGACGCCGGCGCTCTCACTTATCGAATTCAAAGAGAAGTTTAACTCCCGCGGGATCCTGCGTTCCACGCTCGCAAAGTCGTATAAGAAGTGATCGAAGGCAAGCGGTCGCTTTCGATCAAGCTTCTCTTTTTAGGGGATTCGCGATTCGATCGGCGTATCCTGAGTTTTGCCGGTTTCCTTCGCAGTGCGGGGCACTCGGTCGAAATTCTTTGCGGTGTAACTGTCAGCGGCGAGCAATCAGCCGGCGTCCACACCATTCTGCTATCTCGCAGTCGAGGGCCACTGAAGTTTCTCGAGTATCACCGCAAGGTGACGAAGTCTGTGCTGCGAGGTGATCCGGTCGATCTCGTGATCGCCTGCGATCTCTATTCGTTAGGAGCAGCGGCGATCGCGAAACGGAAGGGGCGCACGCTCCGCGCAATCTACGATTCTCGTGAGGTATACACCGAGCTTCCTTCGCTGATTGGTCGACCGACGGTCAAGCGAAGCTGGCTGCGGTTCGAAGGGAAATATCTCGGCGCGATGGATGCGATCCTTGTAACGGGGACGCATGATTACGAGGCGATCTTTGCGGCGCATCATTTCATTCCACGCGGCCTCTTGATCCGGAATCTTCCGGCGCTCCAGCCTCAAAACATTGACACGTCGCTTCGCTCGCGCTATCGGATACCAAACGATGCAGCCCTCTTTGTGTATCTCGGTGGCTTGCAGAAGGGAAGAGGCATTGCGCACTTCATCAAGACGCTTCCCTCGATCGACGATACGAGCAGGCTTTTAATCATCGGAGAAGGCGACGAACGAGCAAGTCTCGAAACGCTTGCTCACGACCAAATTCAGAGTGGCCGAGTGATCTTCGCTGGTGCAATTGAAAGCGATGAGGCGCTGTCGATGCTTGCTGCGTGCGATGTTGGCATTTCGCTTATCGAACCAGTGTCGCTTAGCTATGAATATGCGTTGCCCTCCAAATTATTCGAATATATGGCGGCTGGTCTCACCACGATAAGCTCGCCGCTCATTCATGTTCGCGAGTTATTTGGAGAAGGTGAACCGTGGCTCTTCTACGCAAATCCTGCAAAGCCGTCCGAAATTGTTGTAGCAGCAGTCGCAGCGCTTGGTGCTGCGAAAGATCCTGCGGTTAAGCATGCGGCCAGACTCCGCTTTGAAACATCACTGAACGCAACCATCGAGCTTAAAAAGCTTACCGACCTGATCGAGACGCTGTTTCTGGAATGATCTATTTCATCCTCGTCATTCAGCAGCTCATCGCGAGCACGACGCATCTTGTCGCGCAGGATGCGACGCAGCATATCGATCCGATGATCGTCCTCGTCTTTCGTGCCTCGATCGCGAGTGTTGCCCTTGGTGCACTGATCTGGATACGGAAATCCTCGCGAGCACTTCCGATCGCCTCGGGTGACAAGATGCGCCTGCTCATAGTCGGATTGCTTAACGTCCCGATCAATCAGTTTCTTTATCTTGAAGGCATCAAGCGAACTTCACCCGCGAACAGCGCTTTGCTTTACGCGATGACGCCGCTCTTCGTGTTTCTTTTGACGCTCGGCGTTCAACGTGAGCGGGCATCGTGGAAGAAATGGGTCGGGATCGTCACCGCGTTCTTAGGCGTCGTGCTCATCATGAGAGAGCCTGTCGGGGATCTGCATCCGAGTTATCTCGATGGCAACATCCTGATCTTTATCGCGGTCATCGCCTGGTCGCTCTACACGTTTTTGGGAAAGCCACTTGTTGAAAAATATGGGGCGGTTCGCATCACGGCGCTTAATATGATCATCGGTACACTGGTCTATTTGCCGATCGGACTTTTCCTCGGCGATCTTTCTGCGATTCATTCGATCGTAGGCGTCGATTGGCTCCGAATTGTTTATCTCGGCATCATGGCGTCCGTCGTGAATTATCTGATGTGGTTTTATGCGCTCGGAAAACTTGAGACGAGCAAAGTCGCGATCTTCCAGAATCTTCAGCCGGTACTCACGGTGATCATGGCGCTCTTTCTCGGTCGAGCGATCTTAACGGGAGAGTTTGCTGCGGGAGGC
>JBBSDW010000058.1:0-18665 GCA_038240295.1 Kapaibacterium sp. (SeqCode) | reverse complement strand
CTCGGCACGAACAGGAAAAGCGTTGCGGGGTTCGGATATGGCACTTCGAGATTGATCGGTTTACGTGGTACCGAGAAGCCTTGCTCTTCAAGCGACACTTGAAGACTTATCTGGCGAGTTGAATCAAATGGAGCTGAAAAAGATATATCCGATCCGCTATCTCTTCCACCAGATGAACTTTTTAACGAAAACGCCGTCAGCCGCATGTAATTTCCAACGAGCGATGTTCGCGCCAAAAGCCGTTTCCCGCTATCGATGAGCGTAAGCGCCGTGAACTCCAGGTGCCGATGTTCGACGTAGCTCCTCTCGGAATTTTCAGCATCGAGTCCGTAGTCATAGATCATTTTCGAAATCCTTCGCGATATTGTATCAACTACGAGGAGCAGACGATGATGATTACGATTCACATCGGTTGGGGTAGGCGCACTTATGAGGATGGTGTCAGCGGTAGAATTAACTTTCGTTAAGGACGACGACCACCAATCGTCCGCGATATCTATATCTGCAAAACCAGTATCCCTGCGAACGACAAGATGGATGTAGTCGACAGTCGAGCTGATGCGCAGTGCCCGCATCCCGATAATAGAAAGATGCGTGGAGCCTGTGATCGGATAATAAAGCGAATCCGCGCCGCGAGACTCGGATGCGATACAGAGAATAAAAAGAAAAAGTGCGAATCGAATCACGTTCATGAGATGCGCAAATTTGAAGATGGCTGAGTCACAAACTTACCACTTGAAATGGCGTTCGTCAAGTGCAAAAATTTGTGCCCCTAAAAGAAGCGACAACTGTGCAATTTTCACAACGCTCCCAAACTCACTCCTCAACCGAAGTTCGTAGCGGCCTCTTGGAAGACATCTCCCCTCCTCTGAAAGAGGAGGGGATTAAGGGGTGGTGTGCTGCGGGATTGTGGAAAGCTCAATTGTTATGGCAACGATGGCCGCAATGGCGCTGCAAGTGATAATCGTGGCCGGCCCAACCAAACCACCCCCTAACCCCCTCCTTTTTCAAAGGTGGGGGAATAGATAGACGGATCCTTACGGTTGAATAAGGATGCAACTTCATAAAAACATAACTCATCTGAAGCTCAGTCGCGTCTTTATCCTCATTGTGCTCTATCCCTGGTTGGTGAGTTTCAGCAATGTCGATACGCTGCGAAATTCGGTGACGGTTGGCGCTGCTCTCACCCGTTATGATGCTTCGAGCCGCGATTGCAGCAGTTCTCCGACTTCAACGATCCCTACGAATCTTGTGAACGCGGGCGCTTCGGTTGAGCAGCGAATCACAGAGCATGTTGGAGTTCGGGTGGACGCTGGCGTGATGAGCGATGGCGGTGGCGGAAGATTGATCGATCGGCCGACCTATGCTGCGCGTCAATCGCTTGTTTATGGCAAACTCTTTTTTCAGGCGCAAAATAATTTTATCAACTTCCTCGCAGGGGCTGCCTACTGGAGCCGGTCGACGGTTGATTACGGTACGCTCCATCTTGCGGGTCATGTCACGGTTGGCAATCGCGACAACTGGTTTATCTACGGCGGACTCTTCGACGCTCCCCCGCAGCTCACTCAAGCCGACTGGATCAACGCAGGCATCGGAATAAACCTCGGCGAACCCGATCTAAACATCATGGCGGGCGTCGCATCAGGACTCTTCAACAAAAACGTAGTGACAGTCCGAGCCCAACTACCATGCAGCGACAATCTCCATTTCGACGTCTCAGGCGCACTCGGACTCGCCAGCTATCATGAACTCTCATTAGCAGGTGGTGTGAAGTTTTTTTATTGACGCGCTCCAGCATTCACATTTAATTTAGCAGGAATCATGGCGGAATCTTCCTTCGCGATTTTTGCGTCTGCAGGGAGGCGAATAAATCCTTGGTGCGCAAGGCAATGGATGAGCTTCCGGTTGCGCACGAACTTCGGCACGATGTGTGTTTAGGTCGCTGATATTTCTAAACATTCAAAAGATCATGCGACACCGTTCATTTCTTTTTCTCCTGCTCGCATTTTTTGCGCAGCCGGTTTTGGCGCAGCAGCATTATCATGTGGTCGATAGTATCGCTGTTGGCGGTACGGGCGGCTGGGATTATCTTGCGTTCGATCAGGGCAAACTTTACGTCGCGCATGGCGATGAGGTTGCGGTTATCGATGTAGCGCAAAAGGCGGTCATCGCGCATCTGCCTGCGCATGGATCGCATGGAACTGCGCTCGCGCGCAATTTGAGCAAGGGATTTATCAGCAACGGTCATTCGAATACAGTCACAGTATTCGAGCCGATTACGAATACGTTCATGCGCGAAATTGTCGTTGGGCAGGATCCCGATGCGATCGCTTTCGATTCGTCGTCGGACCGGATCTTTACCATGAACGGTCACGGCGATAATATCACCGTTATCGACGGCGTGACGCTAAATGTGATCGATTCGATCGCGCTTGGCGGCTCGCCTGAATTTGCGGTTGCCGATGGCGAAGGGCATCTTTTCGTAAATCTCGAGGACAAGAATCAAACGCTCGCCATCGATACGAAGACGCTCAAGATCACTCGCCGCATCAATCTCAAAGGTGGCGATGCACCGACCGGACTCGCCTACGACCGCGAGCATCATCTGCTTTTTGCCGGTTGTCATAATGGAAAGATGGTCGTCATCGACGCCGTTCATGGCAAGGTCGTAACGACGATCCCGATCGGTCAGGGCGTCGATGCGACGGCGTACGACTGGTCATCGCATCAGGCGTTTGCTTCGAATGGCGATGGAACACTGACGGTGGTGAATGTCAAGTCGGCAAAAGATATCACACTTCAGGAGAATGCGATCACCGCACGCGGTTCGCGCACGATGGCCGTCGATCCTGCAACACGCACCATTTATTTGGCGACAGCACAACTCGGTGCGACGCCCGCCCCGACCGCAGATCATCCGCATCCACGCCCGGCGATTGTTGATGGATCTTTCAAGATCCTGATCGTCAGACCCGATTAAAATCAGTTGGCATTTGAGAAGGGCATGATGTTCATGCCCTTTCTTTTTTCCTTACTTAACCACCGTCATCGTTTTCGTTTCGCGGATCGTCTGCCCGTAGTTTTGCCATTCGACTGCATAACGGTAGCTGCCGCTCGCGATGTGCGAGGCATCGATGGCAACCTGGTACTCACCAGCTTGCATATCCCGATCGAGTGGCCGCAAAACTTCTCGACCCAACTGATCGTAGACGAGCAAGCGAACCCTGCCTGCAGCGCGAACCGTCACGTTCACGATACTTCGTGGATTAAATGGATTCGGCGAATTCTGCGCGATGCTCACCGGCTGGCCTTGCAGCACGACGTGAATGCTTGTATCGCATGCACGCGTGACGACGAGTCCCTGCTCGAGCGTCGCAAGCGATGCTGCAGAATTGCCGAAGCTCGCCGTAATGATCTTTACCGGACTTGATGAGGTCGGTGCGACGAGTACTTCCATATCGAGATTCGCGATCGTCCCCGGACCTGCGATCGGTGCGGGCGAAGTGATCGTAAATTCTGCATCTCCGCGCGAGTACGATTTCATCGTGATCTGACTTTGCGCGGGGAGCACCGGTCCAGTTTCGCCTGCACTCAAATAAAGCAACTGCGGATCGAATTGCACGCGGAACGTGATGCTCTCAGTTTTCGAAACCGTCAGATCTTTATCGATCATGATGGGCACCTGAATATGCGAACCGGTCGTCGTGTAGATGGTATCGCTGAAGAGAATGATCGGCACCCCATTGCTTAATCCATTTCCTTCAAGATGCACATTCGATGGCTTTCCACCGCCGCGAACATCACTCGAAACCTGTAGGTCGGCACTGCGCGGACCGACAGCCGAAGGCACGAAGCGAGCATCGAACGAACGGCTTTCGCCAGGCTGCAATGTGCCCTGCGCCGGTATCTGCACCACAAAATCGCCAGGGTTTGCGCCCACGATCGTTGCGGAAGTTACGGTCAGCATTTTTCCGTAACCGGTATTGGTGATCGTGATCGCCTTGATCGAATCCTTTGCGGCGCCAAGGTAGACATTTCCGAAATCGACGGTGTCAACCGAAACAGAAAGGACAGCCTGAATGCCCTCGCCGGCGAGATCAACAACAGGCTGATCGGCCGAGGTGTTATTGATCGCGATCTGCGCAGCTTTAACGCCGGTCGAGGTCGGATTGAAGCTGACCGTTACGATGATCGAATCCGTCGGCTGCGCCATCGTGATGCTGCCCGGCGGCACTTGTGACATCGTGAAGGAAGCATCTCCTGTCGGTACGATCGAAGTCACGGTCAAAGGCGATGATCCGGTATTCTTCACAACAAATGTTTGCTGCGGGATCGGCGCCGGATTCACATCGACCTTTCCGAAGTCGATCCGCTGACGAGAAACAAGAATGCCGGGCTGTACACCGCGGCCCGTGAGCAGTACGCTATCAAGTCCTCCAGCAACCGGAATGACAAAATAAGCCGTCTTCACTCCGACGGTGGCTGGCGACATCGTCAGCGAATATGCGATCGAGTCATTGCGGCCGATCGCGCGAGCTAAGCCAGTGAAGCTAAACTCCGAAGCGTTTGCTCCAACGATGGATGGCGTCGCAGTTTGCGCGATCGCAATTCCGAGATTTACAACCTGGACGGTCTGCGGAGCAGAAGTTGTAAGCACGAGTACATCGCCAAAGTCGAGGCTTTGCGGATGTACCTGAATCACAGGCGCTGCTCCCTGACCGATCAGATGCACACCCGGCGCAGGTGCAGTACCGCTATCGAGAACAAATGTTACGAAGCCTTCTTCGAGCGCATTCTGCGTTGGCCGGAACGTGATGCAAAGTTGCGTGATCGCGCTATCGGCAATGATCTGTGGCGTTGCATTCGGTGCAAGATGGAAGACGCCTGCGTGGGTCGATGCGATCGAAAGATCTTTCACATCAAGCGCGACGCATGAAGGATTCATCACGCGCACACAAAGCGTCACCGAATCGCCAACAGTAACGGTATCAAAGTTTAGATTCGTATCGAGCACGACAAGTTGAGGAGCGACAGAGACCTTTGCTGTTACAGGAATATCAACCGTCGAGCCAGAAGAGGTTACTTCGATTTGCGCACTGACCACGCCAAGTTTGGTCGCTGTGAATTGGACGGTGACGGAGTCCGTTGCATTCGATGCAATACTATTAGACGGGTTCTTCAGAATGGTTAGGTCAGTAGAGCCAACTACTGCGGCTTGCACGCTTGTGACCGAAGCCGGTCCAACATTTTTTAGCGTGACTGACTTCACGATCGTTTGCCCGAGCACGACGCATCCCAGGTCGAGAGAATTTGGCGTTGTGAGAATGCCTCGAATTCCCTTACCGGTGACAGTGATCGGTTTGCCGATCCCAGGTTTACGTGCGCGAAGCGAATCGCTTGAGGTATGCTGGATCGTATCGGTCGGACAGAATCGCAATGTAATAGACTTCGATGATCCCGGTGCGATCGAGATTGGAAGCTGACCCGCAGGCACAGTGAAACCAGCGCTAAAGACTGGCGGCGTGACGAGCGTCAGCGTGTCTGTGCCGATATTGGAAAGTTGGATGGCAGTGTCCTTGCACGAACCGACATCGACCAGTCCGAAGTCGATCGGCGCAATGACACTGAGAATACCATAGCCCGAATGTCCGTGAAGGATCACAAGTTTTGAACTGTCACGCGTATTCACGTGCAGCGTGTCTGCCGAGCGGATAGTGCCCGTATCGGTCGCGCAATATTCGAGCGTGACATTGATCGAGGCTCCCGGCGCAAGCGTGTATGGCGTCGGCGGTTTAACAAGCGTGAAGTTTAGAAGTCCGAAGAGCTGTCGAGTGACAGAAATACTATCGGTGCCAGTGTTAGCAATACTAAAGGTTGAATCCTTGCAGCTACCGACACTCACCGCACCGAAATCGAGATCGGTCGGCACGCTTAAGATACCGATCTTACCGCGCGCAAGCAAAGTGATGACGTGGATGGAATCGCGAGCGTCGCTCCTCACAGTATCTCCCGTGCGGTGGCTGTTCGTATCTGTCGCACAATATTCAAGCGTAACGGCAATCTGTGCGCCGGGCTTCAACACATATCCAAGCGCTGGCGCAATGAGTTTAAAGTGATTGTCACCAAAAAGCTGCCGTGTGACGTGCAGTGTGTCGTTGCCTGAATTCGTAAAGTTGAAGGTTGTGTCTTTGCATGCATCGACCTTGACAATTCCGAAGTCGATCGTTTGCAGTGATTGGATCTGCGGCTGGATGCCGCAGCCGAGCACGATCAGTTTGCGAAGTGTGTCGTTCGAATTGAGTGTGACAAGCGCTGTGTAGCATATGGTATCGGTCGGGCAGAAGGAGATCGTGATCGTGCTGCTGTCGCCCTGATTGATCCGAAGACTATCGAGCGTACGGACATCGAATTGCCCGAGACCTGATCCGCTTACCTGTGCGGTATCAACCCGCAGAAGCGCGGTGCCGATGTTGAGCACTTTGAACGATGTATCCTTACAGGTGCCAACGCGAACGCGGCCAAAGTCGATGATCGTATCGCGCGTGGCTATGCGAGGACTTCCTGGCAGATGCGCGATCATTCCGCCCGTATGCGTCATTGCGTATTGCGGCTCGCGTAAATATTGCGAAGCACCTGGCGCGTTCGGATCGTTTTGCAACGCCACGATATACACGACGGAATCCTGAGGAAGCAGGCTTCTCGTGAGTGCGCCGCTCGTCCAGGTAGCTGTTCGCGAATTTCCCGGATTGGTCGTTGTTATAGAGACGGTGCGCCAACCGGTCGAAGGGAATCGATAATAAACAAGCAACGAATTTCCGAGATCACCCGAAGCGACCCACCCTTTGCCATATCCGTTGATCGTGAACGTATTTTTTGTCGCGTTGATGTAGGAAGTGTTCGGGCCTACATAATCTTTGCTCGGAGTAAAATAGTTGGATGTGTTGAGATTTCCATTTTGATTCGAAACGCGGCCATCGAGGCGAACGCGACCCGCCGCTCCATCTCCGCCCGAATTATATCCCGTGCCATGTGTACCGCCGTTGACGTTCAGTGTTGGCGACTGGAAGGCCGTCCCGATCGAGATCGAATCGCGCGCACCGATGACAACCGCGCCGCCAGATCCGCCGCCGCCGCCAGATGGATTAGCTGGAAATCCGCCACTGCCGTTCGATCCGTTTCCGCCGTGCGCATCGATCGTACCATAGGGAAGGGAAAAATTCGTGTATGTGGTGAGTTCGACCGCTCCGCCGCCGCCGCCGCCATTGCCAGCGGAATTTCCGGACGAGTACCAGATATTTGCCGATCCACCGCCCGAACCGCCAGCAAGTGGAGAGATCATCACATTGCCGGTTGCGAACCCTGCGTTGTTTCCGCTTCCGCCGCCGGCTGCACCGTTATTAGCAAAGCCAGCTCCGCCGCCGCCATAGGTTGCGTAGGTAAATGGAAATCCCGAAGGCCCTTGTCCCCCGCCCGAACCGGCTCCGTATCCGCCGGCAGCGCTCGAACTTCCATAAAGGCCGTGTGTTCCGCTCGTGCCGAATGGATGGCCCGTTCCGCCGCCGCCGCCTTCGTCGTTGTTCTCACCCGAATTGCCGTACTCCGTACCGAGTCCGCCCAGCACGCCGCTAAGTCCGCTGCCGCCATGGAAATACTTGCTGCCCTGCACACTGCCCGTTCCAGTGCCACCGGTGCGGGTCGTCCCGCCAATATCTCCGACACCACCTCCGCCGGTATATCCTGCTCCGCCGCTCGAAGGCGTACCGCCGCCGCCGCCGCCGCCGCCCGCACCGCCATTACCTCCCGCGCCGCCCGATGCATTTTGTCCTGCGACACTTAGCGTCGCGTTTCCAAACCTGATCGGTCCGGCAGATAAAATTCGAAGCGGCAGATAGGCTTGATTTCCGGGCGTCCCTGCGTCGATGTCGGTCGTCGCAACGGTATAGGTGCCAGTCATCAGTACCATCGAATCGACGACCATGGTGCCACGCGTCGTTCGAGTACCGAGCCCACCACCGATCACGCCACCTCCGATTTTAGTACCAAATGCCTGCGGCGTGACGATCTGAAAATTGATCGGCGAGCTCGTGCTCGCACCATTTATGGCGACCAAAGGTACGGTTGCGTTCGCAGCATTTGGCCGAATGAGAACCATTACCTGCGCTAATTTTCCATCCCAGCTAACAACCGTCGGACCGAGGATCACATACTGCGAATCGCTTGCGTTCTGAAGCTGGATCTTTGCTCCGGGTGCGTAGAGACCATCCGAGCCAAAGTTGCCGGACGAGCCTGCCGGTCCGATAAACTCCACTGCGACAGTCATCCCCTTTGCCGCAGCATCGGGGGTGATATAGTTGATCGTCGGCGTTTGCGCGTGGGCGAGCTGTACGAAGCCGCAAAATGCGAATGCGATCAGTGCGCAGATGGCGCTCGTTCCCGATTTAAGGTTTGGCTTCATAGAATAAGTAAGTCTTCGCAATCGCATTCGTTACACAGCTTTCATTGAGCACAACTCGGTGCCACCAACTCTAATGCTACTCGCTGCCAATAGGCCGTTCGATCTTGATATTGACCGTACGCGAAAGGAATCGTCCTTCCGGCAAATTATTATCGACTACATTTTTCTCGCCTTCACCGTTATATGCGATGAGCGCGCTGCCCGACTTGGCCATCGTCGCATTACGAAGCGCCTGCTGCACATTCTTTGCGCGGTCGCTCGAAAGCGTTTTATTGTGATTGGCTTCGCCGGTCAGGTCGGTATAGCCCGTGACCTGAATCGTATCCTGCGGCGTGACGTGTGTGGCGATATCGGTGATCACGCGCTGCGAACGTGCATCGAGTTCGGCTTTGTCGAAATCGAAGGTGATCAGGCTATAGCGTTCAATGAGTTTATCCTTCGATTTTTCCTGACGCTTTTTTTGGATCGTGACTTGTTTGACGAGCGTGCTATCGCGAACGGTCGTCTCGTCGCCATCCTGATTCGTTACATGGAGCACCGCGACGATCGGCTGCTCTGCGAGCGGGATCTGTGCGCGAAGGGGCATCCAGTCCTGCGATGTTCGTGCCGAGCCAAAATCCTGCAGCGTCTGTCCACCTTGCTCGAGCGTGAGATGTGTGCTGTCGGGTGAAGTCGATTTTATATCGGTCTTTACTCGGAGCACCGGCGGATTCATCGTGCGGTCGATCGCTTCGGTTGCGATCGGGTCAAGAACTTCCGGATCGTTCGTAACGATCTCGACACGACGATTTTCTTCGAGGCCTTCTTTGATATCCGATGGAGATGGATTGCGCGGCAGATTTGTCGCCTGTGTCGAGACTCTCGAAGGTGCAATTCCCCAAATATCGGTCAGATATTTCTTTACTGCATCGGCACGTGCCTGCGAAAGGTGCATCGCGTTTGCTTCAACTCCGGTATTATCGTTGGAGCCAATGAGCGTGATGGTTGCCTGCGGATGGTCGGTCAATCTGCGGCCAATAATATTCAGCGTGTGGTAATAAACTTTTAACGTCGGCTGATCGACGAGTGAATTGAGTTGAAAGCTTTCGGCCCCGACTTTATCCGCGAAGGCATAGTAGCGTTCGGGAATATCTGCCGAGCCTTCGTTAAAGAAAATATAATTAAGCAGTGGATAGGCCTCTCGCCGTACGAATTCTTCGATGCGTACCGATGGAATATTCTGTTCCTGTTCTGCACTGCTCGGGTCAGACTTGACAACGCCAACAAGTTGTACCGAGGCAGTAATCGAATGCTGCTTCGGGGGCGTTGCGACAAAGACGGCCGGCTCGCGAGGCCTCGGCGCGACATCAAATTCAAGCGCAGTGCCGAGCCTGAGCGACATCACCCGCCAGCTTACATTGGTGCTAACCTGCGTGAGCGGATAGGTGAACGAAAGCTCGGGCGTTAGCCGAGTTGAAATTCCAAGCGGGACGATCACACCGGCACCAAGTGTCAGCCCAGCGCTCACTGCATTCATCGCGGGAAGAATCCGATCGGGAGGCGTGCGAGTGTTGGTATGCGTATCGCTAAAGACAGCGTCGCTGGGCGTAGTGATCACCTCGGTTTGGGTCGCCGTGCGCGTCGCCATGTACCCGATCGACGGTCCGCCAAAAATCTTGATCATCGGAGTCATGCCTCCGATCTGGTAGCTCATAAAGAGATCGGCACCGAGATCGAGAAGTGATGCGTCAAGCCGATGTTCTCGCGCAACGCCGATCGGTGCGCTGCCCGAGAGCGGGAATAAATTACCGTTGTCGACCGCCGGCGTCGTGATCGTGGCGCCAAGCAAATTTGCGTGGAGTCTTGGAGATACCCACCATCCTGAAAGTGTACCCGACCCGCTAAGCGGCGCTTCGACCGTGAAGAAAAAATTAGGACGAAATCCGGTCCCTTTGGCGAATACCCCAAAAAATGGACTACAGTCGTATACAGCTTGGTTCAGTACGTGAAAATTAGCTCCGGCTGAAATACCTGGGCCGATATAGATCGGGGAGCTTACGGGCGTCGGAGTTGCGGGCTGGATTTGTGCAAGAATTGGCCTTTCCGTGCTCAATTCGAAGCACATCGCCAAAAGTAGCATCGCAAACAGTCTTGGAACAAGAGGCGAAAAGCGCATAGATTCGAGGGACAGTCGGGCTAACAAGATCCACGATCACAACTACGGTAAACCCCTGTTTGCGAAAAGAATGCCAGAGCAGATGAGGTTCTTCAATTCCATCTTTGCTTTGAACTTCAGTCTTGCTCTCCCGAGAGGAGACCTACGATCCTAATTCGGAAGGACGAGGATTTTTCCGGACGTACTACCCGCGCTCGAATTGACGTGATAAAAATATGCGCCAGGAGCGAAATGGCTTGCGTTCAGCGGCACATCAACGCGACCATCCTGCAATTGGAAGTCGCTCGACCACACCATGTTGCCCAATTCGTTGGTGATCTCGATACGAATGTTCAATCCCTTCGGAGCACTGATATTGAGGTAGGATGTCCCGACCACAGGATTCTGCGATACCGAAACGGAAAATGCAGATACTTGACGCAAAACGAGAAGTGCATTTGAGGGAGCCCATTCAACCGGTGTATTGTCCCACACCATGGGAGCACCACCATTCGAGTTGTTGCTATATCCAGCTCCGGCAACGATATTCCATGCAGAATCCAGCCGCAGATCAGTTTGCTCCACATTCAGATAGCCCATAGCGTTGGTGCGCCACTGCATCTTACTAAGAGATACACGTCTTTGCTTAAAATCCAAATTACCGCTAAATGAGTAGATTGCCGGTGGATACGATGCGTCGTCTACTCTCGGTCGCTTCGAGATATCGGGATCTTGGAGGAACAGATGGTAATTTCCACTATCGAAAGAACTCGACATCCCTTGGAAGTGGAAACTCGTCTGCTCCGGATTCAACCAGATTCTCCAATGCAAATGCCATGTATCGACAAGGTATTCGGATCCGAGAGAATAGAGATGTGCGAGATAACCCTTGATCGTGCAGTTCCATAATGAGATTGTCAGGATATTGCTCGCACCGTGATCAGTCGTGACCCTGACCGGCCCCGCGTTTCCTCTGCCGGAGTCTGCGATCGAACAAACAATTGTGCTATCACTCCATGCGAGAATAGCAGCGTTGACCGAGTCGATCGAAACAGTGCCTCGCGTTGACGAAAATGCACCGAAAAGCGTGAGGGTGCTCTGCGCCTCATCGATCGAAAGACTATTTAATTGCGGGAGCGCGGCCTGTGCTGAACTCGAGAGCAAGAGTACCGATACGATAATCATAAGAGTAAGTTTCATGCTGGTTCAACTGAACCGCTTTTGTGCGGGTTCCGAATCTGATGGGGCAAAAAGGAGTGCCTCAAACTCGAGAGCATTATTGCCTACGTCCGGCATCACAACTACGGTAAACCCCTGTTTGCGAAAAGAATGCCAGTAAAATTCGGATGGCTCTGAACCGCGTAACGCGAAGTGAAGCCTCCAACGATGGCCTTCCGCGAACTGCCATCCACGACCTGCCGCTATCTTTTGAAACGAGGGCAGCTAACGCTATCAGAGCAAGCCGTCAGCGGCTCGACGCCCTTTTCGTGGTTCGACGATTCTATCCTGGTTAGTCTCGCATTCCCATGATAAACTTGATGCCACGTGATGCCGTGGTCCGTGCTGCGGAGAATATCCCCGGGATAACGTATGAGCACCAACGTTCCATCAGCACTTCCAGCTATCGCTTCAAACGATTCGTCGTCCACCGACTGCCACGATTGCGCGCGCGAGACTATAGGCTTAGTAAGCAGCAGCGCGAAAGCGAAAAGGCCGAAGCACATAACCTTTGACACTTGGTTTAGCGTTTATCTCTTAATAAATCTCGCGTGGGATACACCGTCGGTCACGTAAAACACACCTGTATGCAAGCTCGCGATATTCAGCTTCCCGGATTGCCAGGTGCAAGGGTACGATCGTCCAAGCACATCAAAAACGTAGGGTCGGCTCTTCGAGCCGGTAATCGTGAGTTCGTTCGTCGCTGGATTTGGATAAATGACAATCTGTGGAGACGAGAGTTTCGAAGCTACCGTGACTCCGTTCATGGAATGGTACACAATGAACCCTCGCTTGGTTATGTTACTTTGATTCGAAGCATTAAGGGCTTGTAGCGAAATTTCATACTGCCGGCCCGATTGACCGAAACTTGAGTCGGAGAGGTTACTTAGATGAAACGAAGTAGTCATCACGTTTGTATCTCTCGCAACGATCGTATCGCCTGGATTAGGATAGCTCGAAGTCGAAATGGAAATCGAATATCTCGTCGCATTGGCCACCGTATCCCAGGTAACATCGAACGTCTTAGGGGCCGCGGGAGGACTAAAGTGCGGATACGTAATATTCGGAAGGCTGAGAATTCCATTTGGTTGATACACAAGCGCCTCCCCGCTGCATGAAGTGATTACTGCATGATTCGAGTCCGGGTACGCGACATCACCAAGAAGATCCACTCCTTCGTAATCGACAGTGAAGTCGGAAGACATTTGATTCCACGTTGCCCCTCCGTCATCTGTTCGAAGAATGAGCCCATACTCACCACAAGCGAGGCCGTGCAAAGAATCCGCGAACGCAATGCCATGTAAGCCCGCAGAGCTTTTGAAGTATTCAGAGGACGGAAAATATTGATGCGTGAGAATATTCGATCAGGTAAGCCCTCCATCGGTCGTTTTGTCGATCGTGGCAGTTGTTCCGTTACTGTCGTTGCTGAAACCGCTTACAAATCCATTGAGCGGATTTCTGAATGCGAATTTCGCAATATTTGTGTTCGTTTGAAATCCGGAGTCCCAGGTGGCTCCAAGGTCTGTCGTTCGATAAATTTTGCTGTTTGGAAGTGGAGAACATATTGCGGCAACCTCGATGGTATTCGCCTTTGGGTATGCAATCATGGGATTCTGAACTCCTGTAGACTGCGCGTAATCAGGAAACACCGGACAGGAGACCGACTGCCATGTAACTCCCGCATCGGAAGAATGAAGAGAATGATTTCCATATAACAAAACGAAGATATGATCACTATCGAGCGCGGCCATAGCGATAATATAGTTCCGCGGTTTGGTTGAATCGAAGGAACCGAGAGCCGTATCAGACTACGTTGTTCCTCCGTCTTTTGAGCGAAGAAGGTGACCGCCAGGTGGAAAGGGTGGATTGCCCTTTAATTTTGGTGCGTTGCTTCCAAGTAGGATCAAGTCATGCGCCGGGTGTACAAAGCCTGGTATCAAATACTCATAATCGATACGATAACGCTTTGCTGTATCGGTAAATCATAGGTCCACGAACCCCAGTAATCACGAGTCAACGCCGGATGGAAGCCATCGGGCACAAGAACGTAGTCTTCCGTGTCAGCAGCAGCCACCTGGTATGTTCTGATGTAGACATTATTTCCAAAGACCTGTCTGTCCATCCGTCGTGTGGAGGATGACTCCCGAATCCCCAACCGCAAAACCATTTCGAGTATCGGCGAACTGCATGCGATTTAGGTTCGAGGTTATCCCGGTCGTTAGCACATTCCAGGATTTTCCTCCATCGATGCTTCTATAGATTCGTCCTTGCGAGCCAATAATAAATGCTGTATCGTTCGAGACAAAGTCAACCTGGTTACAAATGTCGTTGATCGATTTTGTCGGTGGCTGCCACGTGGTGCCACCGTTCGTTGTGACGAAGATCTCGCCCTGCTGAAAGCCGATGATGATACCGCGATCCGTGCCAAAGAAACTTATGCCGACAAGATCGGTTTGACTCGGGATCGTTTGCCGCGTCCAAGTCTTCCCAGCGTCCATCGAGGTAAGAATGCGGCCTTCATTGGCCACCGCAATTACTTTTGTAGACGAGATGTAAGCAACGCCATTGAACCCTTCTTCCCCGATCCGCTCCCATTTGCTCTGTGCACGTAAAAGTTGTGAAGACGATAGATGCGATGAAATGAGAAGCAGGAGCAATGCGGAAATGCGTAGGACGTTTTTCATATCGATGTTTCGATCAAGTCGTTGCTTTGGTTCGGTTGGAATTGGACTCCTTATGAAGCGCACTGCAAGTAAAGAACACTTCATAATTCTTGTTGATACACTAAGATACGACCAACCGGACGAGTCAACGTTCAAACTTTACGTCAACCCGTCCAAGATCGTCAACAGATTCAAGACCAGTTTCTGCTTAGAGAGAAATCGTTAAAGACTCCACACCCATGGCGGAAGCAATAGCAGATAGTTGCCGTGCATGGGCTTCCTATGTGTGTACCATGAGTCATTACGATGGTCGTCGTATAACAATTATGCACGAATCCGGGATTTGGCGGAGACGGACAATCCGGAGGACTACTTGGGCACTGGGCCAACGCGGTTCCTCCGGCGGTTGAAAGAACAACCACCGCACATAGAACGACAAACGTACATCGAAGGCTTTTCATTTGTATACCTCTTCTTGTTTTATGGTAAAGACACAATTGCGGCCATTCACAAAGGGTGGCTGCCCCCTTAAAAAGTTTTAACTGATCGTCTCGGCTGTCAATTTATAGAATTTCATCTAAATTGGTGACCTCAATCACATTGCCCTCAAACCATGCGATCCTTATGGTCGCGCCATTAGCGAGGATTACGCTTGCTGTTTGTTCGGGATCGGTGGTTTTGCAGTCAAGGCTGCGCGAAAGGGACTGCAGGACGCTATAAAATTCGAATTCACCTCCAATACGATTCAGTTTTTGCGGTTGCTCAGTAATCAGGCCTCCCAGTCCGGATTGAACCACGAGGTACTCAAACTCCACCGAGAGACCTCTCATTATCTGGAGTTGTTTGCCTCGGAGATCAAGGCGGAGCAATATTGGGAAGAACTGGTTGCGAGCATCATCATCACAGGCTCCGGCGGCCCACCGGTTGCCAAACAGGCCGTTGCCGCAAGGCTCGCGCTCGAAGCGCTTTACGCAACACACCCAACCTTTACGATCGGATTTCTCTACTTCCGTGTGTCGATACTTTCGTTTCGGCTTGAGTTCAAGTATGCCGAAGCGATCGGAGTATGCTCGGAAGCGATGGCATTTCTCGACAGCCATCCTCAATTCGACAGCCCATACTTTCCTGCGGAATTTGCGCTTCAGCAATTGGGCTGTGCCCTTCAACTGAAAGACTATAAAGTCGCGTCGGAGGCCGCGACCATGTGTAGCCGGAAATGGAAAAGCGGTAACCAGAATTGGTTCGTCTTTATGGAATCGCTCTTTCTGCTCCGCATGCACGAGGGCGACTATGCAGCGGCGATGAAAATCTTCAACGAAGCGACGGAACATCCCCGATATACGATCGTGGACGAGCACCGGCATCAACGGTGGACGCTGTATGGATGCTACCTCGAATATGCCCAGGGAAAATTCAAGGACGCCGCACTCGCGACAAAGCGGCTCAATGCACTCCGAAGAATGCCGATGCTCACGACGAAATACGGCAAAGACAAAGCCGGATTTAATCTTGCAATCCGGGTACTCGAATTCCTCATCCTGCTCGATCGGAAAAAATTCGTTGCTCTCGAAAAAAAGATTGAATCGTTCGGCAGATACAAGCAGCGCTACCTACAACCTGATCCGGAAGGTGAAGCATTTGTCGGGTTTCTGATCGCGATGGCTCGGGATTTGGCGAATAAAAGTGTCATTGATGAGGTCCTAATGAAATTGAAGAAAGCGGCACTCGAAGGCGATCGTGAGCGGAAGAAAAAGATTTCGTTGAATGCAGAGAGCCTGGTGGTGATCCCTTACGAAAAGTTGGTGGCTAACACGTTGACATCCTTTCAATTGGACGGAATCTTACATACGGTGAATTCGAAAACAGGTTCGCGAACCCCATCAAAGAAAACGTCCAGGCGCCCAGTCGTCCATTCACTCCACAGGACTTAGATCGGGCCAGCGAAGGGCCGGACCGACGATCCTGGCAGCGCAGCAAAAAAAGTTTGCACCAAGCGTCGTCCGTTGTGTTTTACGCAACAGAACGAATCAACTTTCGCCGATTGGACATTGAGCATTCACTGCACCGAGATGGGTCAGCATTTGCTGGGACCGAAGTACCTATGAGTGACGCACGACCGCTTCTTGGGTGGTGGGAAAAACTGCGGCCACTCGAGAAGATCGCGATCGGCGCGTTGTTGATCTACAGCGCGATGCAATTGCTCGCGCCGTTCTATGTGCCGGTCGATGGTCACGATAGCCCTGTTCACCTGGCATGGATCGATGGATTTGCAGCGCAGTTTCGGCAAGGCGTCTGGTATCCACGATGGTTGCCCGCGTCATTCTCGGGTTTTGGCGCACCGACGTTTTATTTTTATCCGCCGCTCGGCTATTTTGCTGCGAGCGTGCTCCGCTCAGTGCTGCCAGCACTTTCGACCGTAGCTCTCTTTAACCTCCTTGGGAGCGCAAGCACAATCCTGTCGTTCGTTGGATGTCGAAAATTATTGCGACGACTTGCCGTCACGTCTCCGGCGGCGTCCATAGGTGCACTGATCTACGCCTTCGCACCGTACCGTTTTTTCGATCTTTACATTCGCGGCGCGTTCGGAGAGCATCTGGCGCTTGCAATATTTCCTTTTCTTTTTTTAGCCGCGGAAACGCTCGTTCAGGCTCACGCACATCGCTTCAAAGGCTTCGCCATTCTCGGCATTCTCTGGGCGGCTCTCTTGATGACGAATATCCCGAGTGCTGCACTCGGTGGCCTTACACTGCCACTGTATTTACTGATCAGAACTCCGAAGAAAAATTGGCCCACCCTCATTTGGCCGGCGCTTGCATTGATGCTCGGTACTCTTTGTGCTGCGATCTATCTCTTTCCGGTTCTCGCCTTTTCGACATACCTAAACCCTTCGCTCTTAGGAGGGCAGATAAAGGATTTTTCAACGGGCAATGCGATCCTCGATCTGATCCTGGGCAAGAACCTGATGTCGAACAGGATCTATTGCTCACTGATGCTTTGCGCCGCGGTGCTTTTTCTGTCAAAGAAGCAATCGCAATCACTTCCAGGGAACATAAAACCTGATTATGTTCTTCGGGGATTTCAGACGCTCCTCGCGCTTGCGCTGCTCCTTCAACTTCCCTATATCACGCTTCCGCTCTTTACGCATCTACTTCCCGTTTCAATGATCCAGTTCACGTGGAGATGGGACGTCATCGTCGTACTCGCAAGCGCGGTGATCGTCGCCATTTTATGGGACGCGGATAAACGTAAATGGCCATTGCTTCTTCTGATACTATGGTCGGTTGCAGGCTCGGTTCTGCTCCCTTTTACCGCAGCAGGAGTCCACATGCATTATTTGCCCTCGCGAGAGATCGTTGAACCAGGCGAATATCTTCCGCTCGCGACGGCCGATCGTATCAATTCAGAGGTATTAAATTCTCATCGCAGCGATCCGTTCATTGTTTCAGGAGATTCTTCGATAAAAATCATAAGCGACGACTCGAATGCGCTCTTGCGGCGCATTCAGATACAGACTCAGAAGCCAACGCAAGCCACACTTCATCTTTTCACGTGGCCGCAATGGCGAATAACCTCCGATGGCGTCCAACTACCAATATCCTCCGATAGTATCGGGCGCATTACAACGGTCGTGCCTGCCGGGACACACCTGCTAACGATCTCGTTGGCCGATTCAGCAGCAGAAGCACTCGGCCGAATTGTATCGATCGTGGCTTTCATCCTGCTCATCCTGATCGCCTGGCTTGGCGCAAGATTCAAGCAGTCCAACGCCAAAGGGTAATGCGTAGCGGTACTCTTATTTCCAGTCCATTTGGCCGCGAGAAGACACGCAATGTGTTGCACCGCCTCCAAACGTGCTCGAAAATTTCGCACCAAGATCGACAGCGGCACCTCCAGCGATCGGAACGAGAAATACATCGCATCCGTCATTGTTAACCGCCACCCATTTGCTATCGGGCGACCACGTCGGCCATGATTCTGTTCGATCGGACGTTGTGATCTGCTTCGGTTTCGAACCATCGACGCCCATTGTCCAAAGATGATTGCCGAGAATGAACGCGATCGTCGTGCCGTCTGGACTTACCGTTGGCTACGTTGGTAGATTGAGGTTTGGATCGAGGCGCGTCTCCAACTCGGATGCCCCAAATATTGCGTTTTCGCTTCACTGCCGATCCTTGCAACCGAAGCACCCGTCACT
>JBBSDW010000057.1:0-18762 GCA_038240295.1 Kapaibacterium sp. (SeqCode) | reverse complement strand
TCGGTATCGAGATTCGATGGGGCAAGCTAAAGCGTACCCCACAAGACCCATCTCAAACATGCGGGACACGCTTTAGCTTGTCACAAACACTCTCTCGCTCCAAGATTCTGCGGGTCTCGAATGATCGCTCGAGCATCAGGACTTTCTCGGTATCGAGATTCGATGGGGCAAGCTAAAGCGTACCCCACAAGACCCATCTCAAACATGCGGGACACGCTTTAGCTTGTCACAAACACTCTCTCGCTTCAAGATTCTGCGGGTCACGAATGATCGCTCGAGCAGCAGGACTTTCTCGATCTCGAGATTCGATGGGGCAAGCTAAAGCGTACCCCACAAGACCTATCTCAAACATGCGGGACACGCTTTAGCTTGTCCCAAACATATTCGCACGGACTCGCGTACCCTTTGAAGGTCTTATCGACTACTTGGCGGCCGTGGACACCATCGATCAATTTGTGGACGACTTTCCTATGGTTACTCGTGATCAAGCATCAAGGGCTCTGATCGAGAGCGCTCATAGAATAGCAGAGATCGCGAGTGAAAATCCTCTTGGGTGAATCTGTCAGCCGCAAGCTGAAGCGATGGACTGACTATTTGAAATAGTAGTGCAATCCCACACTTGGGAGCGGCAGGATTACTCCATCTGGTTCGAAGAGCGTGATCATCAAATTGAGCGAAAGCCCGAGTGCGTTGCTTTGTCCGATCTCATAACCGATGCCGAGACCCAGCCGTGTTGGACTTGTGAGCGGCGGCGTGTCGCTTGTATAATATGTACCGACCCCGAAAAGCGTGTAGAGCCTATTGGAAGCTACCGAAAGATCGTACTGAAACTCAGCACCAATATCGTAAAGCACGACACCGGATGTCTTGATCGCTCCTCCGCTGATCTGATACGCGAACGGAATATTCGCAAGATGATGCTTGAACGAGAGTCCCATTCCGCTGCATAGACTTGCCGCCAAACCGACTCCAAAAACATTTTCGGAGAAGCGGTTGATGCGCGGCGCAAGCGAATCGGTTCGAGTCGTCTGGGCATTTGCCGATGAACCAAAAAGGAGAACTGTCGTGAGGATGGCAAAAATGGTCCGTTTCATAAGTTAGAGAATGGTGAAGTTACAACTTTCTGTAGCACAATTAAGGCCAGATTCGTGCGATGCTGAGATGTCACTTTGCTAAAAAATTTGTGGCGATCCAGTCCTCCAAATGGAACATCCCTGGATCGTCGTACTTGATCTTCTCAATCTGGCTGACAAAACCCTCGCCGTTCGCATTGATCCATTTGAACATTTTTGCAGTGTCAGCACCCAGGAAAATACGGGTAAGCAGCGCCGGAAGCTTTGAAAATATTACAGGCTTCCCTATTGCTTTCGAAAACGCTGCGGCCATCTGATCTTGATCCAGCGTTTGAGCCATTAACGTCAGGGCTCGTCCACGAAATTGATGCGGACGTTGAAATATTTCGGAGGTGATCCGGCCGATGTCGTCGGACGCCATCATCAACTGTTTCATCGTCCGATCGATCGGACTTGAAAGTTTTCCTTTTAACAACCTACTCCTGACCTGCGGGATCAGAAAATTTTCGAACAGCGAGGTTGGCCGTAAGATCGTGAACGGCAGCCTCAGCGTACGAATATGATTCTCGATCACAAACTTGCTCTCCCAATGCGGGATGCCGGTATGCATATCGGAGCCTGCGACCGATGAATAAACGAAGTGCTCAACGCCATTCTTTTTCGCAAGATCGGCAAGCGCGATGCCCTGCTTGATCTCGTTGTTCGCACCGCTCTCATAGCTCAGCACACTGAAGATACCGCTCATGCCCGTCAACTTCGCTGCATAACCTTTCGGATTATCAAGATCGCCCTGAACGACCTCGGCACCGATCGCGGCTAATGCCTTAGCGCGTTCACCATCCAGCTTACGTGTGAGCGCCCGGACTCCGAATCCATTTTTGAGAAGATGCCGAGCCACCGCCCCGCCTTGATTTCCTGTTGCGCCGGTAACGAATATTGTTTTCTTATCCTGCATTTAAGTCCTGCATTTAAGTCCTGCATTTAAGTCCTGCATTTAAGGCCAGATACGATTGAGTGTTCGTGGAAATGGGATCGCCTCACGAATGTGATCGAGATCACAGACCCACAGCACTAATCGCTCCAAACCCAAACCAAACCCTGCATGCGGTACCGATCCATATTTCCGAAGATCGAGATACCACTCGAATGCTTCCATCGGAAGGTTGTGTTCCTTGATACGGGAAACGAGCGTATCGTAATCATCCTCGCGCTGCGAACCGCCGATGATTTCGCCGAACCCTGGAAAGAGCACGTCCATCGCGAGCGCCTTATCTGGTTCGTTCGGATCGCGCTTCATATAAAAAGCCTTGACCTCCGCCGGATAGTGATGGACGATCACCGGCTCATCATATAATGATGTGAGCGCCACTTCATCGTAGGCGCCGAAGTCGTCGCCATAGGAGAAGCGCTTGAATGTTGGTGGCAGATCGTCGGTGCCTTGCGCGAGTTTTTCGTCCCAGTATTTGTCGAGAATTTTCGCGGCTTCGTCGTAATGAAGTTTTTTGAATGGCTTGAGGACTTTTTCGAGCTTCTCCTTCAGCTTCGAGGTGCCTCCATCAAGAATCGCAAGTTCCGCATTGCGATCTTCAAGCACTTTGCCGATCACATAGTGGATGAAATCCTCGGCAAGCTGCATATCGCCTTCGAGATCCATATATGCGACTTCCGGCTCGACCATCCAGAACTCGGTCAGGTGCCGTTTCGTCTTCGATTTCTCTGCGCGGAATGTCGGCCCGAACACATAGACCTTCCCGAATGCCATCGCGCCGGCTTCACCATAGAGCTGACCTGACTGCGAAAGATAGGCCATGCCCTCGTCGAAATATTTCGTCTCGAAGAGCGTGCTCGTACCTTCGGCCGCGTTCGGCGTCAGGATCGGTGCATCAAAGAGGATAAAACCTCGATCGTCGAAAAAATCTCGAATGGCTTTGACAAGTGTATGACGAATACGCATTGTTGCCCAGGGCCGAGTCGAGCGATGCCAGAGATGGCGGTTCGCCATCAGGTACTCGATGCCATGCTCTTTTGGCGTGATCGGATAATCGGTGGTTGTGCCCAACGATTCGACCTTGGAGGCAAAGAGTTCGATACCGCCCGGAACATCTTTGTCCGTTTTTTGGACTTTCCCAGTCACAGCCACTGCCGATTCCTGCGAAAGCGTATCGCCCGCTGCGAAGCTTGCTGCATCGACCACGTTCTTCATCACGACACACTGGCAAAGTCCAGTGCCGTCGCGCAGTATCAGGAATTGGATCTTGCCGCTCGAGCGCTTATTATAGAGCCACCCACGCAGTGTTACCTCTTCATCGACGTGTTTCGAAAGGTCCTCAACGTAGATCTCCTGCTTCATGAATCGCTGGCTCGTGCTTAAAAAATGATGTTAACTGCGGCGGGCAAATATACGATTGGCTGTCCACTTGCAACCTCGAATTCTTTAGCGGACGATCAGGATTCGTCGAGTAACCGTTGCTGTGTTGCTCTGGAATCTGAGATAGCAGGCCTGCGGAGGAATTTCACTTAAATTGAGGATCAACGGGTTCGTCTGACCAATCGCTTGAAAAAGCCGATGTCCAAGCACATCATAAACGTCGACAGTAACCGGCATTTTACCGACCGCTGCCCAAAGTGGATCGAGAGCCTGCCGCGCCGCCATCTGTCGACATCCAAACGGTACCCGAGTCGGCGGCAACGATCACCGCCCCATCGCATGTAGGCGGAACAGAGATACGTGTATCGTAGTCGCTGGAAGGCTGCAAGATTAGGACGAACAGAATAGCAGTCAGATTGATGACTGTTTTCATAGGCGATCGAAGGGTGATGCCACCGCCCGAGCGCATTTTATAGAACCACACTTGCTGTTTCCACGAGATCGATATGTTTTCGTAACGTCGCCGAGGTAGATGTCCAGTTTCATCAATCGGTGCCTTTTGCCTAAAAACTGAGACAACTATGAGTGTCAAACATACAGCAGAGGGCCTATCTCGGATGCGATTTGGCCCGATGGCTCTGCTCCCCTCCGAGCTAAAATGCTTTCCGAGGGCACTTTAGGCTTGCCGGGGGTGGTTTAATGCGCCTGAATTCAGTCGGAGCCCGTAGCTCAGTGGTAGAGCATCTGACTTTTAATCAGAGGGTCGTCGGTTCGATACCGCCCGGGCTCACTTTTTGCATACATCGCCGACGTGATCTCCCTTTGTGGCGATCACCCTACGATTGTAGCGTTCATGCGCTCCTCGTGATTTTTCGAGGGGTTCTCTCATTGATCCATTTACCCATTGATGCATACTTTTATGGCTAATTCACGTACGTCCATTGCGATGATGTTTACGCTCGGACTTTTCGTTGCCGGCTCCATGAGCAGCTGCAAGAAGACCGACGACACCGTTACGACCGACTTCAGTTCAAAGAAAACTTCTGCCGACAAACTCATGAGCGAGATCGCGACTTCATCGGCAACGATGAAATCGGATCATCAGAAGTGGATGTCGGATCTCGATGCGCAAGCATCAAAGTCAAAAGCCGACACGAGCAAGATCAACGGCTTCAAGCAGGACATTCGGAAGCTCGACGAGGATTGGGCGAAGGTTTCAACGCTTGAAGATAGCGTAAAGCTTTATGAGAACGCTCCGACCGACAACGCCGACATGATGAAGGTAGCCAACGACCGCCTCGGCGCAAATTTCGACGATCTGTCGAGCAAGTGGAAGTCGCTCGTCGATGACAACGGCAAGCTCCAGGGCAACATCCAGACATTCCTCGCGGCAGATGCAGGCAATGCGATGAAGGCAGATTCAGGCAAAACGACCACAACGACGAAGACGCCTGAGAAGACCGAAGTGCACAGCGGTGTCAAAAAGACGACCACCACCACAACGACGACAACCACAACGCCCACCAACACGCACGAGACGGTCAACCACACCCCAGGTGTGCCCCGCCACTCTGCCGGTACGACGACGAAATAATTAACTCTTTTACAGAGTTTCCAAAAGCGGGGCCATCAGGCTCCGCTTTTTTTTTGTTCATTTGAAGGCAGGGCCGGGGGGATATAAGGTGTTGAGAATACCGAGACCTGCCGCGGGGGCGTTGAGTACACTTTTTTCATCAGCAACTCGCAAAACCGCAGTGCATTCAGCCTCCGCATGAGATTTTATTCGAGACGAACGTTTTGCTATCGCTACAGAACCTCACCCAACCTCTCCTTCGCAGGAGAGGGGATTTTATTGATCGGTGCTGGAAGGTAGGACGGTGGCTGTTCGTCGATTGTCGCCGTTGATTTAGATGGATTTGCTTACGATCTTTCGTCCGCCGACTTTTAAAATAAAAGCCTCTCCTGCGAAGGAGAGGTTGGGTGAGGTTTTGGCAGCGGGGATGGTGCATTGAGAATGAGGAAATCCCTTGCGGAGGCTATTTGCCCGCTCACGGGGATTCTTTGGCTGTCTCAACGAAGAGCTCGCCCTTTCGGATGTAACGGTTTAGACGCTTTGATTCGAGCACGTACTCTTACGAGAAGACGGCTCGCGGTTTCAGAAGAAAGAGGAAATGACAGGTCTGCCGAAATGCGGACTGGGTGGAGTCAAGCCTCCCTTTGTCGCGAGTTCCGTTCAGTGAATGTTGGTGGTTGACGGCAAGGATGTCGCAAACGTGAGGTAAGATCCTTCGCCTCCAACTCAGGATGACCGGCCCCCCATACTTCATAACTCAAACTTCATACTTGCCCAATTGGGGTCAGGGAAGGCGGCGCTTCCCTGCACACGGGAAAGAGTTGGGGCAACCGAAATCTTTACTGAGTGTACCAAAAAAAAGGCTGCCAATGGCAGCCTCTGTTATAACTTGCAACTTCCTTAAACCGCGACCTTCGCTTTTCGTACGTTGGGGCCGGTGGCTCGGTGTGTGCGTTGTTCGATCTCGGCGTTCAGGGCGTCCGAGAAGATCAGTTTTTTCTTGATCGCATCGCGCTCGAGGATCGGCACGAGTGGGACACTATCGATCTCGCTGGCGATCTTAATATCGTCTTCAAAGCCGAGCTTCGACAGAACCTGACCATGGTCACTTTCGCGCAATGTCTTATAAATATCCGATCCGAACTGTGCGTAAACGCTTAGCGCCGCGCGAGCGCTGTCGGTATACTTCGCCCCAGTAAAAACTTGCGAAAGACGAGTGATGAGCATGCCTGCGCACGTTGCATCTTCAAGCGAAAATTCTTCTTCCCGCCCAGAGCAAAGAATATGGATCGTCTCGTTTTCGATCCCCGGAATCTGCTGGATCGCGGAGACCGTCGCCGACATATTTACAAAACTTGAAACATAGCAAAACCGAGCGTGCTTTGCTTTGGTAAGCGCGACCGCTCCGTTCGTCGTCGTGATGATGAGGGCTTTACCTTCAACTGCTTCTTCGGTATATTCCGAAGGCGAATTTCCGAGTTTGAATCCATCGACGCGCTTTCCGCCGCGCTCGCCGCATAAGATGGTCGAAGTCGAATGAAGATTGCCAACGATCTTCATCGCCATATCGACGCTTGCGACCGGGATGATCTCCCGAGCACCGGCCCTCATGGCGTAGGTGATCGTCGTGGAAGCTCGCAATACGTCGATCGCGACGATGATCTTATCGCGCAATTCGAGTTCGTCGAGGTGATTCGGGCTAAAAAATACGTTTATCTGCACACGTCTTCTCTTAAGTCGTTAGGAGTAACGAAACGGCACCATTGCTTTGTGAACGGTTCGGTACGCGACACGTTCGAAGCGAACCTCTAACCCCAAAGCGTGAAAAAAAATCTCACATTCTTCGTCAAATGTACTGTCGCTTTAGCGGCATTGTCGTTCCCGCGCTTTGCGAAAATTTTTTAAAACGCTTTGCGCAGATGCTTTTCGAAATTTGGGGATGCGAAGCTACGGAATCAATTGGCTCCGAATTCCTTTTTGGCTTTTGACTTTTGAAAGTAGGAGGGGCGTTTCTTTCTGCCCAGCACGAAAACCAGAGAAACATGAGCAATCAGCCAGAAAAATCTCAGTCGAGCACACTCTCGGATCACGGGGTCTCACACAACCGGATCAATTTCAACCTTTCCGTCGAGGAGCTTTATGCCGAAGCGCTTTCGCGCGGCGAAGGCAAACTCGCGAGCAACGAAGCCCTTGTCGTTTCAACCGGCAAATACACCGGCCGCTCGCCAAAGGATAAATTCATCGTTTCTACTCCAGGCTCGAAGAAGAATGTTTGGTGGGGCACCGTCAATAAAGAAATTTCGGAAGAGAATTTCGAGAAGCTTTATAAGAAGATGGTTGCGGCGATGAACGAGAAGGAGCTTTTCGTTGCCGATCTTTTTGCCGGTGCCGACAAAAAATACCAGCTTCCGATCCGTATCGTGAATGAATACGCGTGGCATAATCTCTTCTGCCGCGATCTCTTTATCCGCCCAACGCAAGCCGAAATGGCGGAGCACCGTCCACAGTTCACTGTGATCGATCTGCCGAGCGTAAAGGCGGATCCTGCGACGGATGGTACGGCGAGCGATACGTTTATTGTGCTCCATCTCGAAAAAGGGATCATCCTTGTCGGCGGCACCGAATACGCTGGCGAAATGAAGAAGTCGATCTTTTCGACCCTCAATTATTTGCTGCCGCTAAAGGGTGTGATGGCGATGCATTGTTCGGCGAACATTGGCAAGGCCGGTGACACTGCGCTTTTCTTCGGCCTTTCTGGCACAGGCAAGACGACGCTTTCGGCTGATCCGCATCGCAACCTTATCGGCGATGACGAACATGGTTGGTCGGACGATGGTATCTTTAACTTCGAAGGTGGATGTTATGCGAAAGTTGTCAAGCTTTCGAAAGAGCAGGAGCCTGAGATCTGGAATGCGATCCGCCGAGGTGCGGTGCTTGAGAATGTCGTGCTGAGCGACAAAGGTGTACCCGATTATAACGATACCTCGAAGACCGAAAACACACGCGTCGCCTATCCGATCGACTTCATTGAAAATGCTGTCGAGCCATCGGTCGGCGGTCATCCAAAAAATATTATTTTCCTGACCGCCGATGCCTTTGGTGTGCTTCCGCCAATATCGAAGCTCACGAAAGAACAGGCGATGTATCATTTCATTTCTGGCTACACCGCGAAACTCGCCGGCACCGAGCGCGGCGTGACAACACCGGAGCCAAATTTTTCGACCTGCTTCGGCGCACCCTTCATGCCGCTGCATCCGCACGTCTATGCGGATCTGCTTGGTAAAAAGATCGACGAGCATAATGTCAAGTGCTGGCTTGTGAATACAGGCTGGACGGGCGGTGCATACGGCGTGGGAAAGCGGATGCATCTTCCTTATACGCGAGCGATGGTCAATGCGGTTCTGGCCGGACAGCTGGACGACGTGAAAACCGAAACCGATCCGGTCTTCGGTCTCGCGGTGCCAACGGAAGTGCCAGGAGTTCCAAACGACGTACTCAATCCTCGCAACACCTGGCCCGATAAGGCCGAATACGACGCGGCCGCTAAAGATCTCGCCAAGCGTTTCAACGAAAATTTCAAGAAGTACGCAGAAGGCACATCGCAAGCAATCAAAGACGCTGCGCCGAAGGGATAGGAATTGTTGATCCAAGCTCCGTAGGTCAATCCTACGGAGCTTTTGAACTCGTCCTCCCTTGTCTTCCCGGTAGCTGTCCCCCATGTCAGGCTATATTGAAGAATGAAAATCACGATTGCAGTATTGCTGGCCATTCTAATTCTTTCGACAGGATGTTCATCTTCCAATCGTGAGAGCACCGCCCAACTCGTTCAAGTAGAATGGACCTCACAGCGGTGGCATTTCTCAACGTTCGACGGTTTGTTGATCCGGCCAGATCGTGATACAATTACATTTCAATTTACGCATGCCGAGCAAAAGCGAATTGCCTATCTCGCTGATTCTGTCAAATTCTGGACAATCTCGGATAAAATTTTGCATCCTGGATTTGGCAGCCTGAAGACGCCGAACTCGGGCTTGAATACTTTAAGGATAACGACTTTTGATCACGACCGAACAATTTCCTGGGACGACGGAGCAGAATCGATATTCGATTATCCAGATGGAAAAGCACGCATGCTTTTGAATGTGATCGATTCGATCATTGAGATGCGCCCGTCCGCGCCTCAGGCTCACCGTCCCCGGTATCTTCTGCAGTAACCATTTTTCTCTCTTGAATCTCCGAACATTCCCGACGGTTTTCACTGTTGGTTGGTGACTAATCTATCCAGCACAGCATGTCAGAGATCTTCCAGGTAACAGCACGCAAATGGCGGCCGATGCGCTTCGATGAAGTCGTCGGGCAGGATCACGTTACGCGCACACTTAAGAACGCGATACAGTCAAATCGGCTCGCGCACGCCTATCTTTTTACCGGTCAGCGCGGCTGCGGAAAAACGACGGTTGCGCGGTTGCTTGCAAAGGCGATCAATTGCCCGAATGCTGCGACGAATGGCTTTGAGCCCTGCAACAAGTGTCCGATCTGTCTTTCGATCACCGATGGAAGCTCGATGGATGTACGCGAGATCGATGGCGCTTCGAACAACGGCGTCGACGATGTTCGCTCGCTCCGCGACAATGTGAAATATCCGCCGGTGCAAGGTTCGCACAAGATCATCATCATCGATGAGGTGCACATGCTTTCGACGAGTGCCTTCAATGCGCTTCTCAAAACGCTCGAAGAACCGCCAAAGCATCTCGTCTTCATTTTTGCTACAACGGAAGTCCAGAAAGTACTGCCAACGATCCTCTCGCGAACGCAGCGATATGATTTCCGCAGAATGCAGTTGGACGAGATCACGAAAAGCCTGCGGCATATTTCGGAAGTCGATGGCATCACGATCGAGGACGATGCGCTGCTCATCATCGCAAAAAAAGGTGATGGTTCGATGCGCGACGCACAAAGCATCTTCGATCAGGTCGTCGCGTACTGCGGTAAGAAAGTCGAGACCGAACACGTGCGCGAGTCGCTTAACTTGATCGATACCGATTTTTTCTTTTCGATCACCGATGCGATCAAAGCCAAAAATGCTGCGTCAGCATTCGAACTTGGATATCAGATCATCAGCAAGGGCTATGACATCGAGGAGTTTTTTAATGGACTGCTCGAACATTTCAGGAATATTCTGACGGTGATCGTCACCCAAAGTCCGAAGCTTGTCGAGGCAGCGAAGGCGCATCAGGAGCGATACATCACGATAGCCAAAGAGCTAACCGAGGGCGATATGATCCGGCTCATCCGGCTTTCGCAATCGGCACTCGAGCGGCTCAGGACTTCGCAACATCCCCGAATTACGCTCGAAGTTGCGCTTGTCGAAATGATGATGATGGACCGCGCTGTCGAACTACAGTCGCTCATCACAAGCATCGACTCGATGAAGAACAGTGGCGGCAGACTCGCTGGCGAGCCTGCGGCAAAGCCCGCGGCTCCCTCCCGCACTGAATCGCCGCGAATTGAAACACCGCGTGCTCAAGCACCACGCGCTGCAGCTTCTCAAAAATCGGAATCACCAAACGCTGCAGCCGAATTGACGCAGCCTTCGCATCCTGCTCGTGCGACGGCTCCGCTTTCGATCGCCGACCCCGCTGCGGCTGGTGGTTCACTTGGTAGTGCTCCCGCGCAAACGATCGAGTTCGAGACGGTCCGTGACGGCTGGCAAAATTTTGTCGAAAGCGTCCGTCCAAAACGCTCGCTGTATTCGATCATGCCCGAGGTAGAACTTTGCGGCGTTCGACGTTCGATCGTTTATTTATCAAGCACGGATCAGCATACGCTCGATGTGCTAGGCAAATTCAAGGATACGCTCGTCGAATCGTTGAGAGCGTTTTTCGCGAGCGCGAACATTTCGTGCGAATTCGGCGATCGCGATACGATGCATTCCCGCTCGGGGATGCCCCTGCTTACGCGTGAGGCAGCACCGGTCGCGGCTGCAAAGGCAGCTCCGAAGAAAGAACGCGGCCCCATCGAGGACGCACTGATCGCACTCGGCGCACAGGAAGTTTAAAGGCAAGACTAACAGGAAGTCTGATCAGAATAACATGTTGATGTTTTCGGGAGGGCGTCCGAGAACCGCTTTATCTCCTCGCACAACGATCGGACGCTGGATCAAATCGGGGTTTTGAGCCAGCACTTCTATCAGCTCCTCTTCGCTGAGATCGCCCTCAGCCAACCCGAGTTCTTTGAACTTCGCCTCTTTTTTTCGAAAGAGTTCGATCGCCGGTATCTGTAATTTTCCAAGCAAACTCTTGATCGTCGCCTTATCGATCGGGTCGATGTAATAATTTATGGCATCGAACTGGACGCCTTTCTCTCGCAGCATTTCCATCGTTTGCTTGCAGGTGCTGCAACTTGGTTTCTGGTAGATGGTGATCACGTGCATCGGAAGATTATTTTTTCAGACGAAGTTTTGCGACGCATTCGATATGGAACGTCTGCGGAAACATATCGACCGGCTGCAATTCGATCAGTTCGTATTTATCCGACATCATCTCGATATCGCGCGCCTGCGTGGCTGGATTGCAACTGATATAGGCGATGCGTGAAGGCGCAAGTGCAAGCACTTCTCGTACGACATCGGGATGCATTCCGCTTCGTGGAGGGTCGATGATCATAACGTCGGGCTTCGCATGCTGCGCGATGAATTCGGGAGAAGTGATCGCATTGCGAAGATCGCTCGCGACAAATTCGACATGATCCACTTTGTTCGACTGAGCGTTTGCCTTTGCATCGCGGACGGCGCTTTCGGCGAGTTCGATACCAAGCACATGCTTGACATGCGGTGCGGCAAAGAGCGTTATCGTACCGGCTCCGCAATAGAGATCCCAAAGGTTGTCCTCTTTCTGCAAGTCCGCGAAGTCGCAAGCAATTTGATAAAGCCGCTCCGCTTGCAGCGTATTCGTCTGGAAGAACGAGTTCGCTGAGATTCGGTAGCTGTTGCCGCCGATCTGGTCTGTGATAAATCCGGAACCATGGATCAACTCCTCTGAATCACCTTGCGCGACTTGCGCTCTGCGTCCATTGACATTATTCACGATCGTCGTGACTTCAGGCACTGCTTCAAGCAAGCCATCCCGATAGCTTTCCATCTCATTTTTTTCATAACGCGATGTGACGATATTGACCATCACATCGCTCGTATGTCCGCTCGTGCGCGTTACGAGAAACCGCATCAGGCCATCGGGATTTTTATCTGGCGAGAACACTCCAAGATTATTCGTGCGCGAGAACTCGCGAGTAAAGTTTACGATCTTTGGCGCAACGGGGTTCGGCAGCAGGCAGGTGTGGGTGTCAATGACGCGATCGAAGCGTTCACGAACGTGAAGGCCGAGCGCAAATCGGTCGACAATCTCTCCGGCAGCGATCTCGTCCTCCATGAGCCATCGTTCTTCAGAGAACGAGAACTCCATTTTATTTCGGTAAAAGAATGGCTCGCCTTCGACTCCGATCGCCTCATGAACATTCGGCGATTCGATCTTGCCGATCCGCTCAAAAAGATCGATCACCTGCTGACGTTTTGCTTTGAGCTGTGCCGCGTATGTCATGTGCTGCAGCGAACAACCTCCGCACGGACCATAATAAGGGCACGGCGGCACTGCACGATCGGGCGAAGCCTCGTGCACTTCGATCAGTTTTGCTTCCGCATAGCGCCCCTTTGCCTTGTAGACTTCGGCGGTGACATCTTCCTGCCCCAGGGCGCCTTCGACGAATACGACATACCCATCGTGCCGCCTCGCGACTGCCTTTCCTTCGAAAGCGAATGAGTCGGTTTTCAGCCTCAGTTTCTCTCCTCGGGCGGGCTTGGGAAGGCGCTCGATTGTCGGTGTATCGGCGGAATCGAGAGCGATATTAGGTGTTTCGAGGTTCAACGTCAAGGAAACTTCGTAATTTTGTGAGCGAACGTGCAGGTATTCGGGTCGGCAACGGCTCTTTGCGCTGTGCGGGCAAAGAAATTGTTATGAGATGATGAACATCGTGAGCCAAACTTTCAGCACCCCGAATCACCAACGCCACTCAGTAATGCAGGACTCTACTCGTAGATCTCGAAGCGCAAGCGGCAGGATGCTCGCACTGCTTCTCATTGCGCTGATGTCCTTTTTGAGCCAGCAACTCCGGGCCCAGACGAAAGATACGACCCACTGGAACGACGAAGAACTCTATACCGAGGACGCAACGAAGCCAAGCTATTTCGCGGTCGGCGGCGGTATCCTCGGCGGAATTTTTCTGCCTAATCTGACCGATCTCAATAAGAACGTCGCAATGCCTTTTGTCGGTCAGAATCTGCCTGGCAGCGTACTCATGCTTGGCGGCCAGGGCTTTATCACCCTGCCGTGGATCAAGAATGTTCGTGTCGGAGGAATGGGTTACGGCGGGACGACAACCTGCGACTGCCAGAACGTGACCGTGTCGGGAAGTACGAAAAATCGGATGCTGACCTATTCGGTTGGCTACGGGGCGCTCACGCTCGATTATGTGTTGCCGCTCGGCCTTCGACATTTTTCTGTAGTGCCCGGGATCGCGCTTGGCTTCGGCAGCGTGCAGCTTTATGCCCAGCAAGCTGAAAATCGCGGCTCGGCATTCGACATTACCGACGAATTTGGAAGCGCCTCGACCAACATCACGCACACCTATCACGATGGCTTCTTCCTTTATATGCCGCAGCTTCAGTTCGAATATTCGATCAAGGGCTTCTCGATGATTCGCGCAACGATCGCCTATCAAGGGACTTCGATGCGAACCTGGATGGTCGATAATGGCATCGCGCTCGGCTCGACCGACAAGCTTTCGACAACAAATGGCTCCGGGCTTGTCGCAAGCATCGGTATTTTCTTCGGACTTTTTCCCTGACAAAGCGTATGGCTGATCCAATGACAAAGGACCGGATGATCTACGAAGGCAAAGCGAAAAAGCTTTGGACAGTTGGCGGTTCGCCCGATCTTGTGATCCAGGAATTCAAGGACGATGCAACCGCATTCAATGGCGAGAAAAAAGGATCGTGGGCGCATAAAGGCGAGGTCAATAATCAGTTTGCCTCGTCGATGTTCGGAATGCTCGAGCAGCAAGGCATCAAAACACATTTCGTGCAAAAGCTTTCTGCGACCGAAATGCTGATCAAGCGGCTCGAGATCGTGCCGCTCGAAGTCATCGTTCGCAATATCGCTGCCGGCAGTTTCGTCAAACGTTACGGGGCCAGCGAAGGGACAGTCTTCGATGTACCCACATTCGAATTTTCTTATAAGAAGGACGAACTTGGCGATCCGCTGATCAACGAGAGCCATGCGATGGCGATGAAGCTTGCGACCCAAGCAGAGATCGATCACATCCGCGAGCAAGCACTCCAGATCAACGATATCCTGAAGGCCTATCTGGACGAACGCGGCATACTTCTCGTTGATTTTAAGCTGGAGTTCGGCCGCTATCATCACGGCACCATTTTATTAGGCGACGAGATCTCGCCCGACACGTGCCGCTTCTGGGATAAAAAGACGAAGCAAAAGCTTGATAAAGATCGCTTCCGGCAGGATCTTGGAAATGTCGAAGAAGCATACGCAGAAATACTTAGACGGGCGACAGAGCCTGCTGACGCATAACTAATCCGATCAATAGCTTGACCCTCACTAAATTTGGTGTCGATGTTCTGATCGCGGTCGCAGTCATTGCAGTCCTCTTTTTGGGACTTGCCATTTGGACGGACGAACTCTGGCTGCGCGCCGTCCTCGCGGTGGTGGCAACGTTCCTCGTCGTCTTCTCGCTCAACTTTTTCCGAGATCCCGATCGTACCGTCGCTGCTGCAGGTCGCGGAATCGATTCGCTTGTCGTGTCGCCGGCCGATGGAAGAATCGTCATCTTAAAAGAAACGGACGAACCGGATTACCTTCATTCGCGCGCCCAGCTTATTTCTATCTTCATGTCCCCGCTCGATGTACATGTCAATCGGTCTCCGATGACGGGTGTGGTCGAATATTTCAAATATATCAAAGGCGAATTTATCAAAGCTTCGGATGAATCGTCGACGCATCGGAACGAGCGCGCAATGATCGGCCTGAACGCAAACGGCCGCCGGATCATGTTCTCCCAGGTGGCCGGCTACATTGCACGGCGCATAGTCTGTCCCGTGAAGCAAGGCGATACGCTCGAATCGGGCAAGCGGTTCGGCATGATCAAATTTGGCTCGCGCGTCGATATTTGGCTTCCGATGAATGCTCGTGTGCTTGTCAAGTTGGGTGATGTCGTGAAGTCGGGCGAAACCGTCCTTGCCGAACTGCCGTGATCAAAACGCACACTACCCACCGAGCAATCGCCAATTACTGATCACCGATCAATGATCAAGCTTCGTTCGATCATCCCAAGCCTTTTTACCGTGATGAACCTCTTTTGCGGGTTCGTCGCGATCAAGACGGCGTTTGTCGATGGGCGCCTCGACACCGCAGGATGGTTCATCGTGCTTGGCGGGATTTTCGATGTGCTCGATGGATTCATGGCACGGCTCACGCATTCGGCAAGCGAGTTCGGGGTCGAACTCGATTCCCTTGCCGATGTAGTAACGTTTGGTGTCGGCCCCAGCGCAATCGTCTATAAGTTATTCTTTTACCAGTTTGGCGGGTTGGGGCTGTTGCTTGCTGCGCTTCCAGCTATCTGCGGCGCACTCAGGCTTGCACGCTTCAACGTCCAACTCGTTGGCTTCGACAAGGATTTTTTTAAGGGACTGCCAATCCCCTCTTCTGCACTGCTCATTGTGTCATACGTCACGTTCTTTTATATGCGGCCCGACCCACGCGTTGCGCAGCAAACGTACGACATTGTGCTCTTCATCGTTGTGATCGGCGCGGCGCTGCTTATGGTCTCGAAAGTGCGCTATGAATCCATCCCGAAAGTTTCGAAGAAGTCGATCATGGAAAGCCCGGTTCGTTACGCGCTTTATGCGACGTCGCTCATTTTAACGATCACATCCAAAGGGAGCGCGATCTTCCCGTTCTTTGTTCTGTTCATTCTATACGGGGTCGGCCGTTCGTTGATCGAAAGGATCTCACGTGCGATCAACGAACACCGGGCGACAGCACTTTTCGAAGACGAAGAGTCGGAGATCGAGGAAGAAGAAGCCTTCTAACACACTATGAGTTTTTACGTTTACATCGCGATCGAACGGAAAGAAGCCATCCTCGATCCTTCGGGCAAGGCAGCGGAGCATGCACTCGGATCGCTTGGATTTTCAGGCGTCTCGAATGCCCGCATCGGAAAGCTCGTGCGGCTTAAAGTCGAAGCCGCAACCGCCGAGGATGCAAGACACATCGGCGAAGAAGCAGCAAGAAAGCTTCTTTCCAATGCGATCATGGAAGAATTCAGCGTCATCGAAGTGACTGATCAGCCCCACCTTTCGGCGGGGGCGCACGCATGAGAACGAGGATCGTTCAATTCCCGGGCTCCAACTGCGATCACGATGCCCATCATGCCGTCAAGCATGTCCTCGGCGAAGAAGATACCGAATTCGTTTGGCACAAATCGGAGTCCATCGGTGATGAGGTCGACCTCGTGATCCTTCCTGGCGGATTTTCCTACGGCGATTATTTACGTACCGGTGCGATCGCAAGATTTTCACCTGTGATGAAAGATGTGATCCGCTTTGCCAATGCTGGCGGCACCGTGCTTGGGATTTGCAATGGGTTTCAGGTGCTTTGCGAAAGTGGCCTGCTGCCGGGCGTTTTGATGCGCAATGAGTCACTAAAGTTTGTCTGCAAAGAAGTGTATCTACAGACCGAAAATAATGCGACAAGGTTTACTTCGACGGTGACCAAGGGACGCACTCTCAAGATCCCCATTGCGCACGGCGAAGGTAATTTCATGGCGACGGACGAAGTGCTCGCCGATCTCGAATCGAATGGTCAGGTAGTTTTTCGTTACGCAAGTAAGCATGGTGAGATAGATCGCGGTTCAAACCCGAACGGATCGCTCAATAATATTGCCGGCATCGTGAACAAAGAGGGCAACGTCTTTGGCATGATGCCGCATCCCGAGCGCGCGTGCGAGATCATGCTCGGCTCCTCCGATGGGCTTGCGATCTTCCAGAGTCTTCAGGCCAGTTTCCAACATGTTCAGGGAGCACACCATTTTGTTAGCGAAGCCGCATAATTCGTTTAAACTTTTCACGGGCATCATGCTCTGATCATTATACAGGTTGCAGATCATTCAAGCGGTCATTCTCGTTCTTGTTGCACTCACACTGCTCGTTATTGTGCTTGGTGCGCTGAAAAATATTCCCCGTCACAAAAAAGGGAAATACCAGTTCACCAGCAAGGGCAAGGACGCGGTGTTCGAAGGGCCGGGCGGAAAGGGCGCATACTACCCTCCGGAATAACGGCCGGAAATTCTCTGGCAAGAACCTCTGAACGCGCCTTTGTGAGCGATCTTTCTGTGAATGGTTTCTAACGAACCTATTGGGCAACCCAGAAGTTTTGAAATAAGCGATATTTTGTATCGTCTGAATATAACACTTTCGCAGGAGAAGCTACTATGTTTCGCAATTTAGGACCGATGGAGATCTTGATCATTCTTTTGATCATTATGGTACTCTTTGGTGGTAAGAAGATCCCCGAGTTAATGCACGGTCTCGGAAAAGGAATCAATGAGTTCAAGCGCGCATCGCAGGCACCTGTCGATGATGTTGCGAAGACAGAACCGACACCAGCGCCGGCTCCGGTAGCACCGAAGGTTTAATTTCGCTTTTTTGCATGCCGCTGCTCGCTCTGAGTCGCGGCATTCGTTCAATCATTTCCATGTCGCATGTTTGAGAACCTCGGACCCGCCGAACTTCTCGTTATTTTCCTCGTCATCCTGATCTTTTTCGGACCGAAGAAGATCCCCGAGCTTGCTGCAAGCCTGGGCAAAGGATTGCGCAAATTTAACGATGCAAAAGAAGGCTTCGAGACGCATGTGAAAACGGCGATGAAAGAGCCGATGGATGCGATCAACGAAGCAAAAGCCGGATTCGAGGCAAAGCTGCTCGACGCTTCAAAGCCGCTGCGGGAATCGCTGATACCTGCTCCCGCTACGATGAGCACTCCGGCTGTGTTGCCGAGTTCGCCGATCGTCGATCCGAATATTCCGATGACACCGATTGCAGCGATCGCTCAACCGGAAGTTGCTCAGCCGTCCACTGAAATTCCGCTTTTCACTCCCCCGGTAGAATCGCTGCCAAGAGGTTCGTCGCTCGATGAACCAATCATGCCAGTTCGCGAGGCATAAAATAGGACTAATTGGTCTTATAGTACCGATAGGTCCGATTACTTCGTATTTTTGTGCTCGCTAATTTTTTTCTTGCGAGCTACATCCATGTCCAACGCTTCCTTCGAACGCGCCTCCACACTTAACCAACAGCTCAATTGCTTTCTCGATATATTCGATGAAAGCCTTCCAGCTTTTTCTGGCAAGCTTTCAGGAATGACGGTTGCCGTCAAAGATGTCCTTGCAGTTGAAGGCAAAAAGTTAACCTGCGGCTCGCGATTTCTTGAGAACTTCACTTCGCTCTATTCGGCCACATGCGTTGAACGATTGGTCCATGAAGGCGCTCAACTGGTTGGCAAGACGAACATGGATGAATTCGCGATGGGCTCTTCGAACGAGACATCGGCTTTCGGCGACGTGCGCAACCCATGGGATATCTCGCGCGTCCCCGGCGGCTCGAGCGGCGGCAGCGCCGCGGC
>JBBSDW010000056.1:0-18773 GCA_038240295.1 Kapaibacterium sp. (SeqCode) | reverse complement strand
GCACAACGCCAAATCAGAAGAAAAAGGCTGCAATCGATGACGTCAGGAAGCGTCAATGGTTTCGCAGCCCGCTCTTTCTTGTGCCAGTCGGTACGATCGTCGGGCTTTTGATCTTGTATCTCTTGCTCAACAATGTTATTATGCCGCTCTACGTAAAAAGCGGTTCGATGGCGACGGTGCCGAATGTTGTTGGGATGGGACAAAACGTAGCGATCCAGGTTTTGAGAAACGCGGAATACGAGCCGGTACAATATGAGGTACGCTTCGACGACAAAGCTGCCGAGGGGACGATCATCCGCCAAACGCCGGAAGCCGGAGAACAGACGAAGCCAGGCCGAAAAGTTTTTCTCATCATTTCTGGCGGTAAAGAAATGGCGATCGTGCCCGACTTGAGAGGCAAGGCGCTCCGCGACGCAAAGATCGAGCTCTTGAAAGACAACCTCTATATCGGCTCGACGACCTATGCATTCAGCGATTCGACGCCAAGCGGCATAGTCTTTAATCAGTATCCTGCGCCCGGAATAAAGATCACTGCTGCAACAAAAGTGAATCTCACGGTTTCGCAAGGCGCGCTTGTCGGAAGAGTACCGGTACCCGACATGCGCAAGCTAACGCTTGTACAGGCAATCACGAAGCTTAACGACGTCAAGCTCACCCTTGGCAACGTGAGCTGGCAAACAAATCCTGAAGCAACGCCCGGAACCGTGATCGAACAATATCCGAGTCCGGGAGATCTCGTCAATGATAATTCGACGGTCGATCTTTTTATCGTTCGAGAGAACAGTGCCAAGATACCTGGGTCTGGCGCCGAACATTGAGCGTATTATTCGATCACCAAGGGGAGCGTTCGAACTCGTCCGCTCGCTTCGATTCGTATCCAGTATTTGCCTCGTGAAGCCTTGATCTGTTGCTCGCGGGGCGCGTTCGCCTTGAGATCGATCGGTGATAGAAAGACTCGATGTCCAAGTAGATCGAGCACTTCGATCGTCCCGCTAACCGCGTCGTTTGCAACAAGTGTAAAATGATCGGTCGCCGGATTGGGGTAAACATTAATGTCGGGCAACTGATGGTACCGCATGAACCGGCTTATCGCTGCGACACCGCAGCCATGTGCGAGGCAGACATTCGATACAGCCAATCCTGAAGGATTATATGCACAGGGAGTGAGCGGGGCGAGCACACTCAGCGAGTCGAAACTGACGCTGTGACAGGTTGTGTCGAGCGGGAAACCTTGAAAAACGGCGTAGCCGATCAGGGAATCCTTAGCAAGCAAAAGCGAATCGACATGAATCCCAGCATGCCCCGGCCAGCGAGTGTTTAGCTTTTCGATCGAGGAGCCATCCTGCGCGTAGCATCCGCCAAAAACGAGGGTTGTCGTATCGTAATGAACGAGGCATTCGACCGCAGGCAGCGCGGAATCGCCGTGCATGATGATCGGCACCAAAACTGATCCTCCGATCGTGTCGGTCGAAACATCGCGCGTTGTCATCGTGACCGCACGCGTCGATTTTCCAAAACCAAAAAGCGGGATCGTGATGATGCTCCCATTTTCCAGCTTCAGGTTGAGTGCGCCATTTTGCGGACCGCCAGAAGTTGGCAGGAAACTTACCGAGATCGTATCGTTGCCGGTAAGGGCATGGGGACTCGGTTTGACGAGTACGTAGTCAAGAGAGTCAACGCCTGAAAACGATTGATCGGTGACGCTCGGGACATTGCAGAATTTTGCGGTTAATACTACAGACCGAACAACCGGAGTATCGCATCTCAGCAGTGAATCGGTGCCGAAAAGGCTTGGAGGATCTATCTTGAGACTGGTAAATCGTACAACCCCATGCACAGTGTCGCCACCCGAATTTGGTGTGCGCCAGATCGAGCCATTCGCATCGGCGGCGAGCAACAGATTATCATCGAGCGCGCAGATGAGCCGCGTGTCATAGGGCGCAGAGGGTCCGCCGATCGACTTCCAGGTTTGACCCGAATTGGTCGATCGGAAAATTCCTTTCGCCACCGATTGCACATACACTGCGTTCGAAGCAACCGAGATCGATCCGCAATAAAATATTCTCGGGTTCTGACCGTAAGGGATCCATGATTGCCCTTGGTCGGTCGTTACGAAAATTTCGGAAATGCCGTCTGTGACGGTTGTCCCTTCCTCGTTGACCACATAGATCAGCGAGTCGGCGCATGGATCGATACCGAAGCTATAGGAATCGAGATCGATCTTGCCCGCGCTGCGCGACCAGGTTGCGCCGTTATCGCTGGTCAGAAAAAGGCTCGAGCCTGTGATCGATCCGGCCAGCGCGACAGCAGAATTCCCAAGCGTCGGAACAGCATCTGCCGCGAACGCGTCAAGCCCCGTAGCACGCCATGTGTTGCCTCCATCTAGCGAATATTCGGCCGTTCCCCCGCCGCCGGATGTCAGCAGGATCGAGTTGACGGAACCGCAAAAGAAGATTGCCGAACAGGAAGGGGAGCGGTGGATCTCTTTCCAGGTGATGCCCTGATCGTCGGTGCGATAAATGATCCCATTGCTCGTAGCGAGAAGCCCAGTGACCGCATCAAAAAAGAAAACATCGCGAATTACGTCATTAGAGTAGAGGGTCGGGCTTCGAAGCACCCATGACGTGCCGTTGTCGCCCGACATGTACAGTTTGAGTGCGCCCGCCCATACGAGTCCGCTCTTTGCAATGATGATCGCACTTTCCGTCGATAAACTGCCGAGCAGGTTTGGAGCAACTTCATTCCATTGTGCTGCCAGCGTCGAGGGAACGAGCAGTATCAGGCCGAAGACGAGCGGGCGCAACCTTCTGGCGTTTCGGACGTAGAACCAACGGAGAAGCCGGCTAAGATCTCGAACGAACTGCAGGGCAGAGCGCCGGCGAGGGGACAGTTGGGAAAAGTACAAGCGAATAGGCAAAATGACTATAGGGCTTTCGAAGCGAGTCAACATTCGGAACACTGCGATCTTTCGGAACAGAGCATTTGCACAACCTGTTCGATGGGTGAAGCCGTTCTCGTAAAGTACGCTTTACCCGAACGACTTCCTTCCAGCCTGACGCAGACATTATCGTTTCATAATCAATCGCATTCTGCCGAACAATTTCGGCCATCCGGATACTTTTAACTACTATGGCGAGCGGCGGATCCAAGCAAGTAAGATTTGGCAGGGGACTCGGGGGATCGTACTTTCCTCCGATGATCAAATTTCTACTCGCGACCAACATCGGTCTTTATCTTTTTCAACTCCTCTTCGATCGAATGACCTATCAAGGCAAATCGATCAGCGAGTATATTCAATACTGCTATCTCTGGCCGATCGGCACCCCAGAATTTCACTTCTGGCAGCCGATCACTTACATGTTCCTCCATGCGGGATTCGGACACATAGCAGTCAATATGCTCGTGCTTTGGATGTTCGGCGCGGAGCTGGAGAATACCTGGGGATCGAAGAAATTCATTATCTACTATATGCTCTGCGGGCTCGGTGGTGCAGCCGCCCACTTGATCGTAAGTCCCCTCATTGGAATTCCTCCGGCACCGATGTTGGGGGCGTCCGGCGCCGTCTTCGGACTTCTCGCTGCATTCGGGTTGCTGTTCCCCGACCGCATGATATACTTTTATTTTTTCATTCCCATCAAAGCAAAGTACTTCGTCTTGTTTTATCTTGGGTACGAACTCTACGAGGGCTTTCAGGGAGCAGATGGCGTTGCGCATTTTGCTCACATTGGTGGAGCGGTAGTCGGCATCATATACATGATCATCGATGCGGGCGGGCCGCAGTTGTTCGGCAGGCTCAGGAATAAATCGGAGAACAGCGGGGTAAAAGGCGTCTGGCAAAACTTCAAAGAACCTTCGCAGCCGAAGCATCCGACGTTCATCCGGCACGCCAAGGAGGATCTCGACGAACCTGTCGAAGCCGAATACTACGATCTCGGCACGAGTGGCACGAAAGCTGCCGCAAAGCCTGAACCGAAAGGAACGCACGTCATCACCCAAGACGATGTTGACCGCATTCTCGATAAGATCGCTGCCACAGGATATCAGAATCTTTCGAAAGAAGAACGCGAGATCCTCTTCGAAGCCTCACGCAAGATGGATGAGAAACGATAACTTTTAAATACGAACTCGAACGATGGATACGCACCCGATTCTGGATCTCACGCTACCGCTTATCGACACGCCTGCCGGGATCATCATGCAGCCGAGTCACACGCCGCGGAGGAAATCGCGTAAGGTGATGGTTGGCGGAATTGCTGTCGGCGGTGGTGCGCCGATCAGCGTGCAGTCAATGACGAAGACGAAGACCGGCGATGTGAAGGCAACGCTCGAGCAAATTCGGCGCGTCGAAGAAGCGGGCTGCGACATCATTCGCGTCACCGTCAACGATTGGGAAGCTGCCGAAGCAATGGACGCAATCGTGCGGGGTTCGAAGATACCTGTTGTGGCCGACATTCATTTTAATCACGTATTTGCGCTCAAAGCGATCGAGGCGAATGTCGCGAAGGTGCGGCTGAATCCGGGCAATATCGGCTCCATCCAGCGCATCCACGAGGTGCTCGGCAAAGCGAAAGAGAAGCACATCCCGATTCGCATCGGAGTAAATTCGGGATCGCTCGAAGAGGATATTCTCGCAAAGCATGGCTATCCCACGGCCGAAGCGCTCTTCGAATCTGCAATGCGTCATGCGAAGATCTGCGAAGATTTCGATTTCGAGGATGTGATCATAAGTGTCAAGTCAACCGACGTACGACTGATGATCGAAGCTTATCGCTTGATCGCGCAGCGTACCGATTATCCGCTTCATCTCGGCGTAACGGAAGCCGGCACCGCGAAGATCGGCACGATCAAATCGGCGGTCGGGATCGGAGCACTCCTTGCCGAAGGCATTGGCGACACGATTCGCGTATCGCTCACCGACGAACCGGAACGCGAAGTAGAGGTCGGCAAGGAAATCTTGCGCTCACTCTCGCTGGCAAGCCGGAACGTCGAGATCATCGCCTGCCCAACCTGCGGCAGATTGGAAATTGATCTTTTCAAAGTCACACGCGAACTCGAAGAAGCACTCGCACACGTCAAGAAACCTGTAAAGATCGCCATCCTCGGCTGTGTTGTAAACGGCCCAGGCGAAGCTTCCGAAGCCGATATCGGCATCGCTGCAGGTCAGGGAGTAGCGCTCCTCTACCGCAAAGGCCAGCTCATCAAACGGATCAAAGAGGAAGAGATCGTAGCTACACTGTTAGAGGAAGTTGCGAACTTTGTTCCTGAACATTAGAGGGGACAGGGAATAGGGAACGGGTAACAGGGAACAGTGGGAAAGGGCTGTAGGGATGTGTGGCCAGAAATAACACCGCAGCCTCGCTTGCCAAGATTCCCCTGCCGCAGCGCGGCCGCCCATGCATAGCCCCACGCGGAAGCGTGGGGTAGGACGCAACATTTTCGCACCCATCGCCGCAGCGCGGCCGACCTTCCAAGCTATTCAATCAAATAACTTAGGCATTCATCTGGAATGCGGATTCAAACGTCGGTACAAGTGGGCGCGATGGCATAACTGTCGGTGGACCAAATTCTTCGACAAAGAGGTCCGTAGCCTCCCGCAAATTGGTGAGTGCTTCCTCGAAAGTTTTACCTTGACTGACCGTTCCTAGTTCAGGGCATTCCGCGACGAAAAATCTCTCCTCTTGATGCACGACTGCCGTAAGTGTCCAAATTTTTGTCATGCCAAAGTAACCGAAAATGGAGGGTCGAAGGCTCATTCCACGGGCTTGCTCCTGACTTCCACGATCGTCCGTAACTTTGTCGCACGATCAATACGACCATGCCTGAAGAGAAATTAGTTACTATCCAAAAGCATCATCCGGTTGCCTTCATCACGATGAACCGGCCCGAAAAGCGAAATGCACTTTCGCCCGCACTTATTCGGGAAATGGGCGCTGCCTTCGATTCATTGCTCGACGATATTGATGTTCGCGTCGTCGTCCTTCGCTCGGAAGGGAATGTCTTTAGCGCTGGTGCTGACCTTGCGTATATCCAGCAGATCACCGAGTTCGGGCCTGAAGAAAATCTTGCCGACTCCCGCGCACTGCGTGATTTACTCTGGAAGATTTACACCTATCCCCGTTTCGTGATCGCGCAGGTGCATGGTGCGGCGCTTGCGGGCGGTTGCGGACTCGCGATGGTCTGTGATGTGATTTTCGCTGCCGACGATTCCGAATTCGGTTATACGGAAGTGTCCCTGGGGTTTATCCCAGCACTCGTCTCGGTATTCCTTATTCGCAAGATCGGCGAGCAACACGCACGCGAACTCCTCTTATCGGCGCGCCGCATAACAGCTGAAGAAGCCTACTCACTCGGACTCGTGCAGTATGTTGTTCCGTGCGGATCGCTCGAGCAATCTGTCATGGCCTATGCCGATCTCGTTTCACGAAATCCACCTTCGGCGATCGCGCTTACGAAATCGCTGATTGCCGCGTCGCATGGAATGAGTCTCGAAGCAGGGCTTGAATATGCGTCGAGCATGAATGCGCTCGCGCGCACAACGGAGGATACGAAACGAGGCATCGCGAAATTTCTCGCAAAATCATGATGGCAGAAGTTCTTGATCTGATCATTATTGGCGGCGGTCCGGCAGGACTTTCGGTGGCCATCGAGGCGCAAAAGGCGGGGCTTTCGTATCTGATTCTCGAACGAGGCGCGGTCGCAAATTCGATTTTGCATTACCCGCTCGAGATGTCCTTTTTCTCGACGCCGCCATTGCTCGAGATCGGAGGCATTCCATTCATCACGCCAAACCAACATCCAAATCGTATCGAAGGGCTAACGTACTATCGGGAGGTAACCGATCACTTCGATCTCAAGATCGCATTCGGCGAAGAAGTCAACGGCCTTTCAAGCGGTGATCGAAAGGTTGTTGTTCACAGCAACACTGGCGACCGCACCGCAAGAAATGTCGTAGTGGCGACGGGATATTTCGATAACCCTGCGCTACTCAACATTCCGGGCGAAGAGCTACCGCATGTAAGTCACTACTACACCGAAGGCCATCCATACTATCGAAAGAATGTCGTGGTTATCGGCGGACAAAACTCCGCTGTCGAAGCCGCTCTCGATCTCTTGCATCACAAAGCGAACGTTACCATGATCGTGCGCGGGAAGTCGATCGGTCAATCGGTGAAATACTGGGTAAAGCCGAACATTGAAAATCGAATCAAAGCAGGCGCGATCAGAGCGTTCTTTGAAACCGAAGTGATCTCGGTTGCGAAGGATCACGTCATCATTCGCAACAAGGATGGTGAGCAGCAGATCGAATGCGATCAGCTTTTCGCATTGACCGGTTACCATCCGAATGTGAAATTACTTGAAGCTTGCGGCATCACCGTTGACGCGATGAGCATCATTCCCACTCACAACCCCGACACCTTCGAGACGAATGTGCCGAACGTCTTTATCGCTGGCAGCGTCTCGTGCGGCTGCGAAACGGGTACGGTGTTTATTGAGAACGGCAGACTCCACGCCTATACGATCATCGGCGTCATCAAGCGCCGGCTCGCCGATGCGAAGAAGACACGATTGATCGAATAGGCCCCGACAACCGGATTCGAAATGCTGGCCGATAATTCTCTTATTTTTGCATAATTGTTAACCGTCAACTTCAGAAAGCCAGCAGTGATGCACATCGCAAACCGGATCGATAAACTTGGGACAGAGACTTCTTTCGTTGTGCTTGCAAAAGCCAGGGAGCTTGAAGCGCAGGGTCGCGACATTATTCATCTTGAGATCGGCGAACCCGATTTCGACACTGCACCCAACATCATAAAAGCTGCGAAGGACGCGCTGGACGCGGGCTTTACGCATTACGGTCCAGCTGCCGGTCTTCCAGAATTTCGACGTACGATCGCGGAAGTTGAAGGCAAGCGCCGCGGACTTTCGTTTACCTTCGATCAGGTTGTCGTAACCCCGGGTGCGAAGCCCATCATGTATTATGCGATCATGGCTGTTGTCGATCCGGGCGACGAAGTGGTCTATCCGAACCCCGGATTTCCGATCTATGAATCGGCGATCGAACTCGCGGGCGGAATTCCTGTGCCGCTGGTTTTGAAAGAAGAAAAGAATTTTAGTTTTGATATCGAGGATCTTCGCAAACTCGTCACACCGAAGACTCGGATGATCATCATCAACTCGCCACAGAATCCAACCGGCGGGATCCTCACCGAATCCGACCTTGCAGCCATCGCAAAAATTGCTGTCGAACACGACATCTGGGTGCTCGCCGATGAGATCTACTGCCGCGTGGTCTATGACGGTTTCAAGAATGGGACGATCGCAAAATATCCGGGCATGGCGGAGCGGACAATCATTCTCGATGGTTTCTCGAAGACCTACGCGATGACCGGCTGGCGCTTAGGCTACGGCATCATGCCGCCAGAGCTTGCTTCGATCGTTGCCAAACTTCAAACGAATGTCGCAAGCTGCACCGCGAGTTTTATTCAGGTCGCAGGGATGGAAGCGCTTTCGGGCCCGCAGGAATGGGTCGATAACGTGGTCGAGAAATTCCGCGAGCGCCGCGATCTCATTGTCGACGGCATGAACTCGTTGCCTGGATTCAAATGCCATCGCCCGCTTGGCGCATTCTACGTGTTCCCGAATATCACGAAGACAGGCATGGATTCGCGCACGCTCGCTAACAAAATTCTCTACGATGCGAACGTTGCTTGTCTGAGCGGCACATCGTTCGGTGCCTATGGAGAAGGCTATCTGCGGTTCTCGTATGCAAATTCGATCGAGAATATCGAAAAGGGAATCGATCGCATTCGGAAGATCCTGTAAAACGTCTGTTGTGGCTGTCGTTCGTCTGAAGGGTGGGACAGTCACCTTTTAGTTACTCGCAATCGTCCTAACTGCATTGAATGAAGAAGCTCTCTGGCCTCCTTCTTTTCGTGGTGTTACTGAGTGTCTCAAACAATGCGGTGGCCGGCAATGCCTACTGGCAGCAACACGTCGGCTATAGTATCAATGTGACATTGACCGACTCGAATCACACACTCGATGGCATTTCAAGCGTGAACTACACGAACAACTCGCCCGACACGCTTCACTCGATCTTTTTTCACCTTTATTATAATGCCTTCCAGCCTGGAAGCATGATGGACGAGCGCTCGCGCGCGATCATCTCGCGGCCCGTCGTTGACCGGATTGCAAAGCTTCCGCCTGACGAGTGGGGGTTTTACAACATCGGGAACGTCACGGTGCAGGGCAAACCGATGAAGGCGCTCGTGACCGGTACGATCATGCGCATAGATCTTGCGCAACCGCTATTGCCCGGCGAGTCTACGACGATCAGTGTGCCGTTCCATGAGCAGATCCCCCGCGTGATCCGGCGCGGAGGCTGGATGACGAGCGACGGTGTCGAGTATAGTATGTCGCAGTGGTACCCGAAAGTCTGCGAGTATGATAATGAAGGCTGGCAGATCCAGGAATATATCGCGCGTGAATTTTATGGCGTGTGGGGCGAATTCCAGGTAGCGCTGACACTCCCGTCACGATTTACCGTTGGTGCCACGGGCGAGTGCACGAATCCGCTCGAAGTCAAGCATGGCTACGACCAAATCGCTTCTGGCGTAAAGGAAGGATTGATCGCTCCCGATCCAGGTGTCGCTGGTACAACGACCTGGCATTTTCATGCGAATCCCGTACACGATTTCGCGTGGGTTGCAGATGACGAATATGTTCACGAATGGAAAACGTGGCGAGATACGATCACTTTGCATTCGTTCTACAAGCAGCAATACTCGAAGCTTTGGGAGAAGTCGCTTGAATACACTGAGTTTTCGCTAAACACATATTCCAATCTTGTCGGACCTTACGTCTATCGCGATTTTTCGACGACGATGGCGGGCGATGGCGGCATGGAATATCCGCAGCTGATCATGATCACGGGTTACCGTCCCGGGCTTTCACTGCCTGGCGTGATTGCGCATGAAGTTGCGCACCAATGGTTTTACGGCATGCTCGGCTCCAACGAAAGTCGGCAAGCATTCATGGATGAAGGCTTCACGAGTTTTATGACGACCGAGTCGATGGGACGGGAGTTTGGCCGCTTTCAGCAACTGCCCGGCACCGAACGATCAGCGCTCGATTGGTTCTTGCCGCAGTTCGATAACCGATCCGATAACTTTCGATGGTACCAGGGTCTTGCGGTTACAGGCTACGATGAGCCGCTCTCGATACCGCATGACTGGTTTCGCGAAGATGCGGTCGGCGGTCTCGTCTATGGCAAAACGCAGGCCATACTTTCGATGCTCGAGTATGACCTCGGCGATAGCGTCTTCTGGCTCGGCATGCGCAACTACTATGCAACCTGGCGATTAAAACATCCGCATCTGGTTGATTTCCAAACAGTGATGGAGCGCACCTCCGGCCAGAAACTTGACTGGTTCTTCGATGAGTGGTTTTACACCAATCGTACGCTCGATTATGATGCCGAGTCAGTGCATTCCGAGTCGCAAGGCGATTCGACGCTCACTACATTCAAACTCAAGAATCGCGATCTTGCAGTAATGCCGCTCGACCTGACGCTGCATTATAACGATGGCTCGACAGGTCAGGCGACAATACCGCTTGCACTCAATCAGAAGAATGGCTATCAGAAGCCAGGCGACGACCGAATATTTCTCCCAGATTGGGACTGGGTGTCGCCGGAATACAAGGTGACGATCGCGACGAAGCTTCCGGTCTCCTGGTTCGAGATCGATACCTCGATGCGGTTGCAGGATCTTAACCGTTACAACAATTTTGGCGGACACTTTTTCGAATGGCATCCTGTGCGCGGATACTGGGCGCTCTGGAAGCAATATTTTGCGCAGCCTCCGATGGATGGCTATTACGCAGTCGTTCGACCGATCGTAACCTACGACGCGAACAGCAGTGTGAATCTCGGGATCGGCATCAAGCACGGATTCAATCTGCTCGGAAGCGGCGATTTCAAGATTATCGCAAAAACGAAGCCGACGCGTATCGAGCGAGACGGAACCGTGACGAGGCCGAAGTGGTACGACGACATCGATGCCGAATCATCAAGTTCGATCGATCTTCGCTTTATCGATCGACTTACCAAAGCGACCACGCTTTTCAGCAAAATGGATGGTATCGCAACGCTTCAATTCGGATTCACGCGTCAGCTTCGACCCGTCTATTTAACGCTTGGACCTGAGCAGACGATTTCCGGGTACGTCCAGATGCAGGACCGGCTCAACTATGCATATCCATATTATCACACCGACTGGTCGGCGGGAAAGACACGCGTCGCGGGAGCGAACTATGGGTTCAGGTCCGAATCGGGCGCAACAAAATTCGATGCGTTCGTAGAAAATTCATTCTGGAATTCCGATTACAACTTCGGCAGAGTTCGTGCAAGAGTCACACAATCTTTCGATCTTGGGAATCGATTTGGGTTGCAATTGCGACTTGTTGGCGGCACCGCGACGGGCAACGTTCCCATCGAACGTCGGTGGAATCTTGGAATGGCAAGCCCCGTCGATGAACAAACGAACGGCTTTTGGCGCGCGGCGACCAATGTTGATTCATCGCTCGATCGTAAGATAGGTGCTTTCATTGAAGGTGGCGCTGGTGCGCGTGGCTATTCCATGGCAATTGCAACACCACAAATGCTTGCTGCAACTGTTGGTCAGCATATGCTTGGATTCAGTGGTGATGTCGCGATTCCCAATCCTCTTTCATCGCTCGGAAGTTTTGCGGCGACGTTTCGCTTCAATGCGTTTGCTGATGCGGGATGGATTAGTGATGGCAATCCGAGTTTCTTCAACGACATTCAAAAGCGCCTCATGACCGACGCCGGTGTTACGGTGTATGTCGATTGGTTGAACTGGCCGCCGTATCAGCTTCGGGGTGTCGCCGAGGAATATTCGAAGATCCCAGCGCTTGGATTTACTTTCCCAATTTATCTCAATCATCCACTCGACGGCAAGGATCCGATCGCGTTTCGCTGGAAGCTTTCGCTCGGTACAACGTTCTGACCAACATGGCACACAATAAAAAGCTGAAGGTCGGAGTCGTTGGTGTTGGACATCTTGGAAGCATTCATGCGAAGCTCTGGAAAGAAGTGTATGAGGCGGAATGCATCGGTATCTTCGACGAAAATCGTGAGGCCGCGGCGCGAGTAGCAGGAGAGACCGGACTTCGTGCGTTCGATGATCTCTTTGAGTTGATCGACTCGGTCGACGCGCTCTCGGTTGTCACGCCAACGTTCGCGCACTATGCTGTCGCCCGCGATGCTATCGATCGCGGAAAGCACGTATTGATAGAGAAGCCGATCACGACGACGGTAAGCGAAGCGCAGGATCTCATTCAACGCGCTGAGGAAAAGAACGTCAAGATCCAGGTCGGTCATATTGAGCGCTTCAATCCTGCTTTGATTGCCGTCGAGCCGTATCTCAACAACCCAAGATTTTTCGAATCGCATCGCATGGCGCAGTTCAAGCCGCGCGGCACCGATGTGCCGGTGGTGCTTGATCTCATGGTGCACGATATTGACGTGATACTTTCGCTGGTGAAGTCGCCGGTCGCGAGCATCGATGCCTCCGGGGTGTCGGTTGTATCCGAACAGCTGGATATTGCGAATGCACGAATCAAGTTCGAAAACGGCGCAGTCGCAAACGTAACGGCGAGCCGCATTTCGCAAAATCCGATGCGCAAGCTTCGCATCTTTGAATCGCGGGCTTATCTTTCGATCGACTTTGCGAGCAAGTCGACGGAAGTATTTCGGCTCGTTGACGAAGCAGAGAAGGCAGAGATCACGTCACCCATGATGATGCTCGGCGAGATCGAACAAGCCGACATCCCGCGTTCGATCATCTATGAGCGGCCTGAGATCAAAGATATCAATCCACTCAAATACGAACTCGAGTTGTTCGTGCATGCGATCATGACCGACACGCAGCCGATCGTCTCAGGAGTCGATGGGATGAAAGCGCTGGAGGTCGCCGAGCGGATCATTAAGTCGATCAGCGAGCAAAATACATAGAACCCAGCACAAGGCTGATGTGTGGAAGGAAGCGCTGCTTCCTTCTCATACTTTCGTCAGTAGAATATAGGGGTGAGGGAAGCAGTGCTTCCATCCACACAATTCAGATTGTGCATGATTCTTAGTATCCGGACTCAGCGATCCCTACCAGCTTCTTTAACTTGCGAACTTCCGCTGGTGTGAGCGGTCGGACTTCGCCTCGGCTCATACCGCGATGCGTAAGATTTGCAAAGCTTACTCGGTCGAGTTTCTTTACGTCGTAGCCGAAGTTTTCGAAGAGTCGACGGATCTCTCGATTTTTCCCTTCGTGAATTTTCATCACAACATCCTTCGGATCGTTTGCCGCGACTGCTAATTCAGCAGGACCGGTGATGTCGCCATCGCCAATGTCAATGCCGCCTTCGGCGATCTTTTTTGCATCGCCCTTTGTGAGTGGCTTGTCGAGGGTGATGTGATACTCACGGTCGATCTCGAACTTCGGATGTGTCAGGCGATTGGTCATCTCGCCATCGTTTGTTAGAAGCAGCACGCCAGTCGTATTCCGATCGAGTCTGCCAACGGGATAGACGCGTTCAGTGGTGCTGACGAGATCAAGCACGGTGTTGCGCTCGAACTCATCGCTCGTCGTCGTGATCGTATCTTTTGGTTTGTTCATCAGAAGATAGGTGTTCTTTCGGCTGAGTGAAATCGTCTCTCCATTGACCACAACATGATCGGCAAATGGCTTGACCTGAACGCCTAACTCTTTTACGACCTTACCATTGATCGTGACCTTGCCTTGCTCTATTAGATTATCGGCCTTCCGGCGCGAAGTCACGCCGCTCGAAGCGATGAACCGATTGAGGCGCATCGTCTCTGAAATCACTTCTTCGATCGGCGCCGCTTTGCCAACTTGACCGCGTTTGACGATCTTTGGCTTCTCAGTGAGTCGTACGGACTTCGCGATCGAAGTCACACGCTTCTTCCCAAATCTTGAATCTGGTGCGCCTTTATCCGCACGTGCGACTCGGGTTGCTGAACGAACTGGTGCGCTTGCCGATGCCGTACCAGCTGATTTGCGCTTGATGACTGGGGCAGCAGAAGTCGTTTCCGATTTGCGTTTGACTGCCGGTGCTGCGAACTCGATTTTCTTGCGCTCGCTCGCCGGCTTGCTTACGACCGCTTTCGGAGCAACCGTTTCCCCTGACTTCAGCGAAAGTGTGAGCGGCTCACTCGAATCTGATTCCTCACGCGGTGCGCGCGGACGAACTGGTCCATCACGCCGCGGGCCGAAGCTTCGTGGGCCGCTATCTCGCGAGCCGCCCGGTCGTCCGCGTCCTTCGCGAGGAGGTCCACCGAACGACGGACGTCCTCCGGTTGGACGTCCGCCGCTTGGGCGACGATCACCAAAGCTTCCGCCTCTTGGCGAAGATGGACGTGGTCGATCGCCAAATGCTGGAGCACTTCTGGGTGTGCGTTTCGGGATCGTGGATGCAGCGCTGTCGCCCGATTTCTTCTTGAGCGTCATCGGCCCATCCGATCCTTCTGCAGGGCGGCTTCTTGGGGCGCTGGGTCGCGATCCAAACGATGGGCGAGCTGAAGGTCCACGTCGGTCCGATGGCGGTCCTGAGCGGCGAGGACCTGTCGAAGGGCCGCGTCGGTCTCCGAATGATGATGGTCTGCGCTCGCGATCTCCACTCGGTCGCGAAGGCGGCGCGCTGCGGCGTTCACCGCTTGCAGAAGACGATGATCGCTTGACCAGCGATGCTGAAGCTGACTTACGAACAGGTGCGCCCGATGATGGACGCTTTGCTCCTCCTGGGGATGATTTTCTGATCGGCATTATCGTTGTTCCCCGTTTGGTGTGGTGTCTAATTCCATCGCTTCGACATCGAGTTCGATGCCAGAAGTCTCATTTTCATCTTGTTCGATCTCGTCAACTTCGGCTTCCTCGCTCATCTTATCGTCGGCGTTCTCGCCTGAGTGCGCTTCAACAAGAAGTTCGTCCATCGTAACATGGTCCTCTGATTGCGGCGAAACGAATTCGATCGCGGCTTCATCGAGCGTCGTTGCACGGATCGACTCTTCTTTCATCAACTCTTCGATCTCGCGTGGCTTCGGAAGGTCGGTGATCGTTGGCAGTCCGAAGTGTCTGAGGAAATCTCCGGTTGTGCCGTAAAGAAGAGGGCGGCCAACTGCTTCGGCACGACCCGTGATCGTGATCAGATTTTTTTCAAGGAGCGACTTCAATACTTCGTCGCAATTGACGCCTCGAACATTCTCGACATCGAGTTTGCTAACGGGCTGCTTGTAGGCGATGATCGCCAGTGTTTCAAGTGCAGCACCCGAGAGTCTGCGACGAGATTTCTCCTTGAAGAGCCTTACGACATACTCAGCATACTCTGGGCGAGTCGCAAATTGGTACCCGCCGGCAATTTCAACAATGCGAAACGCGCGCTGACGTTCGAGATATTCCTCGTTGAGCAGTTCTACTGCAGTATGAATGGTTGGAAGTTCGATCAGCTGCTTTTTCTTGCGAGCTTTTTTGGGCGCGACCATTGTCGCATCGATCGCCACCGCTTCCGTCGCCTCTTCTACGATTGCTTCTCCATTTTCGGAAATTGCAACGGGAGCTTCGAGCGCTTGCGCGAGCGCCGAGATTTCGGCCGGAGCATCTTCGGTGACATCCGTCTTCGGTTGTTCCTCGCCAAGAATAAGCGCACGAAGCTCGCCTGCAGAAAGTGGTTCATCGCTTGCGAAGACAAGCGCTTCGATGACCGGAGCAAGGGCTTCCGGTGAATTGTAATCTACTCGCATGAAAGGGTCAGTATCGGTTAAGGTGCATACTCACTACGCTCCGGTGTATAAATATTGGCCTATGGCTTAAAGAGTATGATCTCGTCGAAGACTTCATGCTGCCGAAGCGCGACAAGACGGTTACGAACAAGATCGAGTATGGCAATGAAGGTCACTGCAATGCGTAACCTGACCGCCGTGCTCAGATCATCGACATCACCCGAACTCAGATATTCCATGAAAAGCTCGGAGAACGTCACTTCACCGCGCAAAGAAACACTCGAAAGAATGATCTCCGATTGCTCTTCGACTGTCACGGGGATCATCTCGACGTCATGCGTCCGCTTGATCCTCGGTGCGCGTTCCATCGCCCGCTTGAATGCATTCAGCAAATGAAAGAGCGTGACGTTTTTGAGCAAGTTCTCTTCTTCCTCGACGATGTTCGTCGAACGATCATCGACTTTGAAGAACTGCCTGAAATAAACTTTGCGTTGCTCGGCACTCATCAAAGCCAACTCCTGGGACATCTCTTTGAAGCGGCGATATTCAAGCAAACGGCGAACGAGATCGGCACGAGGATCATCTTCCTCGACGCCCTCTACGCGCTCATCTCGCGGCAGCAGCATTCGTGCCTTGATCTGGCATAGCTCGGCGGCGACCACGATGAATTCTCCGGCGACCTCGAGATCGAATGCCTGCAGGATCCGCATGTATTCGAGGAATTCCTGCGTGATCTTGAGGATGGGAATATCATAGATATCCAGCTCATCTCGTTTGATAAAGAAGAGCAGGAGGTCGAGCGGTCCTTCGAACCGATCGAGTCTAACCTTATAACCTGGGCTTGTTGCTAACTCCATTAATGACTTATGCTCACTGAAACAGGCGAGCGTGATGCGCCACGATTGGCGAAGCACAAAAATACGTCCAAAACATGGAAGTGAACCGGCGCAACAGCGAAATCCAGGAAATGTTCTTTTGCCAAAAAACGGAACGGGTGCGGAACGAATAGGTCAGGGTAAATCTGTTGAGAAAGGCCAATTTTCGAAAACGCATCACAAACAATTACTCGACGTTCAATCATGACTTCCGCGACCGACCCTATCCCGACACAAATTCCCGTTCGCGATTTTTTTCGCAATCCAGAGATCGCCGGCTACAACCTTTCGCCCGATGGTAAGTGGATCGCATTCGTGAAGCCCTACGAGCGCCGGATGAATATTCATGTCGAATCCCGCGAGGCGGTGCTCGCAGGGGGTGCAAAGCCGCGCAGACTGACGAACGAAACCGAGCGCGATATCCGTCAATATTTCTGGAAGGGAAGTGATACGATCCTCTATCTCAAGGATTTTGGCGGCGATGAGAATTTTCATTTATTCGCAGCCGAACGCGAGGGCGGAAAGACGCGTGATCTCACGCCATTTGTGGGCGCGAGAGTGGAAATCGTCGATGCGATGCTGGAAGATGAACAGCATATTCTGATCACGCTGAATGATCGGAATCCGGAGTCGCCGGATGTCTATCGACTGACCATTGCGACCGGCGAACGCGAACTCATCGCCGAAAATCCAGGCAACATCACTATCTGGCTCACCGATCACGATGGGCAGCTTCGCGTTGCCGTCGCATCCGATGGCATTAACCAAACCGTTCTCTTTCGCGAAAGGGAATCGGATCCGTTCGCCGAGGTCATCACGACGAATTTTCGCGAACAATTGCTGCCGCTGTTGTTCACCTTCGATAACAAAAATCTTTACGCTTCCTGCAATCTTGGACGCGATAAACAGGCGATCGTCATTTATGATCCTCGCCAGAAGAAAGAACTTGAAGTCTTGTTCGAACATCCGGAGGTCGATGTCGATGGGTTGGAATATTCTCGCTATCGGAAGGTACTCACCGAGATCGGATATGTGACCTGGCGCCGCGAACATAAAGTGCTGGATGCGAGGTGGAAAGAGCTTTATGCAGCGCTCGAGGAAAAGCTTCCCGGTCAGGAAATTTTCATTACGAGCTATGACAAGAAAGAAGAGCTGTTCACGGTACGTGTGATCAACGATCGTTCGCTCGGCGCGTACTATCTTTTTAACTTGCCTAAATCGAAGCTTGTTAAGTTGAGCGATGTGAGCCCATGGCTTACCGAGGATCAACTCGTGAGCATGCGGCCGATAAAATACACTTCTCGTGATGGCCTTACGATCCACGGATATCTTTCGCTGCCCAAAGGCCGCGAACCGAAGAATTTACCGGTCGTCGTTAATCCGCATGGCGGGCCGTGGCATCGAGATGTCTGGGGTTATAATCCCGAGGTTCAGCTTTTTGCAAACCGGGGATATGCGGTCCTGCAGGTTAACTTTCGCGGAAGTACCGGCTATGGACGTAAGTTTTGGGAGGCATCATTCAAACAGTGGGGAAGGACCATGCAGGACGATGTGACCGACGGAGTCAAGTGGTTGATCGCCGAGGGCATTGCCGATCCGGAACGCGTCGCGATCTATGGCGGCAGTTATGGCGGATATTCGACGCTCGCGGGAGTTGCCTTTACGCCCGATCTTTATGCATGCGGTATCGATTATGTCGGAGTCTCGAATCTCTTCACGTTCCTGAAGTCGATCCCGCCATACTGGAAGCCATTTCTCGAATCGATGTACGAAATGGTCGGACATCCCGAGCACGACAAGGAATTACTCACCGCTACTTCGCCAGTCTATCATGCCGATAAGATCACAGCTCCGCTTATGGTGATCCAGGGCGCGAAAGATCCGCGAGTCAACATTGATGAAGCCGATCAGATCGTCAACGCACTAAAAAAGCGCAACATCGACGTTCCCTACATCGTAAAAGAAAACGAAGGTCACGGCTTCTCCAACGAAGAGAACCGGTTCGAGGCGTACGAAGCAATGGAAGGATTTTTGGCAAAGCATATCGGAAGTTAGAAGCTCTTAGAAATGTGACAGTCGAGGTCATT
>JBBSDW010000055.1:0-18845 GCA_038240295.1 Kapaibacterium sp. (SeqCode) | reverse complement strand
GGATCTGGTCGATCTCGGCCTGCGTCGCGATCTTCTTTTGCTCGAGCCATCCGGCAAAGCGTTTCAGCGGATCGCGGAGTTTCACGGCTTCAAGTTCTTCGTGCGACCGATACAGATCCTGACGATCGGAATTCGAATGCGAGCCAATGCGCACACAATCGGCATGCACCATCGCGGCGCCCTTGCCCGACATGCACCATTCGTAGGCTTCCTGCATCGCGCGGTACGAATCGAGCACATCGGTGCCGTCGCAATAGGTGATGAGAAGATTGTTGAAGCCGCGATAGTTATCGGCAACACGCACGTTGGCGCTTTGATCGGTCACCGGCACCGAGATCCCGTATTTGTTATTCTGAATAACAAAGATCGCCGGTACTTTCTCGCGAGTTGCGCCATTGACCGCTTCATAGAAAAAGCCTTCGGACGTGCCGGATTCTCCGCCTGAAAAGATCGCGACCGCATCCTTCTCGTAATATTTCAATGCGCGGGCAGTACCCGCAACGTGCTGTGCGTGATTGTTCGTCAGCGATGAAACATTCTGGATGCCAATCGACATCTTGGCGAAGTGATTCGACATGTGCCTTCCGCCGCCTGCTATATCGGTGTCCTTCGAAAGCCCATTGAGCACGATCTCTTCGACCGTTATCCCGGCAGCGAGACAGGTCATGAGATCGCGATAGTATGGAAAGAGATAATCTTTCTTTTGCCGAAACGATACGCCGATCGCAAGCTGAATTCCTTCATGTCCCGAGCATGGAGCGTGATAGCTCCACCCCATCGCCTTTTTGAGATAATTCGCGGCGGCGATGTCGGTGATGCGTCCGAGATCCATCAACCTGAACCACTCAAGGAGCGTTTTTTTGTCAACGCCGGCATTTGCGAGATCCGATTTGAAGGATTGGGCATTGTCGCGTCTGGGTCCTTTCAGAAGGGCACCGTTCGGCATCCGCTCGAGCGATTTTGGCGCGACATCGGGATGGATCTCGTCGCTTACAAAATCGAAATCGGTCGGAGTCTCGACTCCCAGATGCTCCTGATGGTCGTAGGCGCCATCACCGGAAAGCTCTGGCGCACCGTCGCTGCCGGTCGCTTCGAGCTGCTCCTGTTTTGGATTGATCTCGATCTCTTTTTCACCTGCGCCATTTGGCTGGCCGCCCTTTACGCCGGGCTCCGGCTGGCGCTGGGCACCGTTCGGGACGGACTTACCATTGCCATTCGTCTGAACTTTTTCTGCGATCTTTTCGGACGTGCTGCTCTTCGATTTCGTTGCCATTCTAACGGGCGCGACTTGGATTCGGAGTTTATTCGTGTTCACTTGCCAACCTGCTTTTGGCGGCGTGCTTTAACATAACGCATGCGGATTTAGTGGCATGCTGACGTGACCCAGGAAAAAATCAGTGGTATAATTCTAAAACTTAACAGGGGACGACACAACAAGCAACGATTTACGTACAAGCTGCGCAAATAGAGGAAAAAAAAACATCGTGGAGCCGAGGGGAATCGAACCCCTGACCTTCTGCATGCCATGCAGACGCTCTGCCAACTGAGCTACGACCCCGAAACCCTCGCGCGCAACGCCCGCCTGTCAACGCGGACTGAATTTTCCGCCTCGGTTATTCATTACGCCAGCGCCATAAGGCTGCACGGCGTTGGAGCGTTCCTCTCGTAGCTTTGGCCGCGGATAATTTCGCTCGTCACGCTGGTTATCGTAGCGCCTGACGGGCTGCGACCGATCCTGCGAGTGTGATCGATCTTGCGGCCTGTTATCTCGCGTTTGCTGCGCACCTGGCCGCTCCTGATACGAACGCTGGTCGCGAACTGGAGCGGTGACAAGATCGGCGCATCCAAAACCTAAAAGATTTTTCTCTCCAAATCCGGCCACATAACCGAGCCAGATCAATTCGGGGTTCCCTTCTACTTCGAATGGAGCAACGATCGCCTTGACTTTCTTTTCATCATCCTCGCCCTCGTGGAACGTGACAAGCTTCGAAATGCGGCCGCGGCGGCGCTGCACATATTTCTCATCGAGCGCAAATCGGAAACGCGTATCCTGCGGCTTGCGGCCCTTCCAGCGTTCGTATTTGGCGACCAGGATCTCGCGGATCGCTTCGGTAAATTCGGGTTCGCCGTAATGAACATAGCGCGGCTCACTGCCATCGCCAGCATCCCACATCGGCGATGCGAGCGGTGAGAGCATACGAAAACGTGCATAACTCGCGACCGATGAAGCTTCATCGACAAGCTCGATCTTTGATACGTTGAGATCGGTGCCAGAACCATTCGGAAACAGAAGCGAGGGGACGGCTTTGAGCCGTGCCATCAACTCGTCGTTGTAATCTGGCTCGATGAGCATCGAGATCGTAAGTTCGATCCCAACATTTCCGAAATGGAGCGTGCGATCCTCCTGCTGCACGTCGGGTACATAGAGGTTGGAGAACGTATAGTACGGAATGCCCTGCTGCCCGGAAGCCGGCTGGCCTGCAAACGGAACGTCCGGCTGGATCGCCTCATAGACGAACTCCGAAACGAATGCGTTGTAGTTTATGGGCATGTGCCCCTGCTGGCCTGGCGGAGTAAGCGTTAAATGGACACGCATATATTTCGCGTACGAATCGTGGTGAAGGAACACAACAGCTCTCGCAAAAGCAGGACAGGCGCGTATTCGGGTTTAAAATCGAATTCACAACCTTCGGAGCAATCCACTTACATAGGGATCCTTCCGATTCTACAACTGCAACGAGACTCTTGTATTCGTCATGAGACAACCGACGCCGATATCTCGAATGGTGTGAAGAAGACACACCTTCGCAGACGGCAGCGCGTATTTAATTTATTCAACTGGTCCCGGCGCGTTCTGGTACACGCCTTTCGCAGGACATCAACACTCTGAAAGAAACTCTGCAAAGACTACGGATAGAAGCTGCTGAAGAAACACTTGTAACACATCGATTGAGCAACTCTCCCCTATCGCAACCGCGAGACAGATATCATTAGCGGCTGGCTACCAAAGATCGACCTGGAAAAAGCACAAAACGAGAAAGTGCTTCCGACGCGGGTAAATCTTCTGGCGGCGAATATACTAAGTTATTGCGGCGAATGCAAATAATGTTGAAATCGAGCTATTCGGCGAGACGAGCATTCGGCTCGTAAAACTCCGCATAGACCGTCCCTTTGCGCGATTCCTTGACCCGCCTGTTACAACTTTTTTCGGCCAAAAAGATTGCGGTTCAGCCAGTACCTGGCGACGATCAGAACCTTATGAGGCGTCGATACGGTGATTCGGCGATCGAAGACAGCGAACTCGGAAAGTTCGATCTTTCGGAGCAACCGGAAGTAGATCGCGTCCATGATCTCCGCCGCAAACATGGTGAAACGCTCGTCGCGCCTGAGGTGCTTTCGGGCGCTCTTGTAATATTCGCGTGCACGCGCCGTCTCGAATTTCATCAGCTCGATGAACTTCCAGTTATAGACCCCATGCAAGAGGTCATTCTCGGAATATCCAAAGTGCGCAAGGTCTTCCTTCGGCAGGTAGATTCGGCCCTTCGCAGCGTCCTGTTTAACGTCTCGGAGGATGTTCGTTAGCTGGAGCGCGATGCCGAGATCGACCGCGTATTCCTTTGTGACTTCGAACCGGTAACCAAAGATCTCGATGCAGATGAGCCCGACGATGCTTGCAACCGCGTAGCAATAATCTTTAAGCTCCGCGAAGGTCTGGTATCGATCGCGAACGAGATCCATCTCGACGCCATCGATGAGTGTCATAAAATATTGCTTCGGAATGCGGAATCGGCCGATCACTCGATGGAGCGCCTTGAGGACAGGATGCGTCGAAGTGCCGTCGTAACATTTCTCGACCTCCGCGCGCCACCAGGCCAGGCGGCGGCGCTTTTTCACGATCAACTGATCGACAGCCGTGGGTGCTTCTTCGACTTCTTGCGGAAGATGAACGTCGTAAAACACATCTTCATCGACAAGATCGTCGGTGTAGCGGCAGAACTCGTAGACGCAGAGCATCGCATCGCGCTCATCGCGTGGCAATAGCGAGAATGAGTAATAAAAACTACTCTTCTCCTTTGGCGCCGCCGGATGGGCCGCCATGGATTGTTCGAATGCCAGTGTTGTCTTCCTTGCCACGAATGATAAATCAGTCTTTTGCGAGTTCGGTTCGCTTGTGAGCTTTCTTTGAGACCTCGTTCCATGAAGCGAAACTGCCGCTTTGCGAGTTCTGCGCTATCAAAGAGCTACTTTTGTGCCCAGTGCATCCATGTTCGCCGAATAAAGCTATGACAAGCAGTCGATTGATCGTTGAAGCCGAAAATCTGGGTAAACGCTACCACACGGTCGGCACCGCGCCGGTCGAAGTTTTTAGTGAAGTCAATATTGCGATCGGTGAAGGCGAACTCGTGGCGCTGACCGGCCCCTCAGGTTCCGGCAAAAGCACCCTCCTCCACCTTCTCGGTACGCTCGATAAACCTTCGACTGGTTCGATCAAACTCGAAGGTGAGGATGTGCTGTCATTCGATGATAAGGCCTTATCGCAATTTCGGAATCGACGCATAGGCTTTATTTTTCAATTCCATCATCTCCTTCCTGAATTCACCGCGCTTGAAAATGTAGCCATGCCGGCGCTCATCGCGGGCGAGTCCCTTAAAAAAATTGAACCTCGCGCAAGAATGCTTCTTGATGAAGTCGGATTGAAAGACCGAGCCGACCACCGTCCGGGTGCACTCTCAGGCGGCGAATCGCAGCGTGTAGCGGTTGCCAGAGCATTCATCATGCAACCCGCACTCGTCCTCGCCGACGAACCCACAGGCAACCTCGATCTAAAAAACAGCGAAATGCTCTTCGACCTGATCCTCGGACTCTCCCGAGCCCACACCCAAACCTTCTTCATCGCCACCCACAACATAGAACTCGCCGGAAGAGCAGACCGGACGATGCATTTGGAGGGCGGGAAGCTGCGTTGATCTGCGGAGAGCTCGCAACCCACTGCCCCCGAAGGTCGGAGGCAGAGGAACACGCAACGAGCAAGAGTAACGATACGATGAGTTTTCGCATTAGCGTGCGAGGGTAAAGCTCTTCGACATCGCTGTCCGATTTCCCGAGATGCGGCAGACATACGTGCCTGAAGCAATGTGGCCTAATTGGTAGGAGGCGCGATTCGACCCAGCCACCGAACGGTACGGATACGATCCTATCTGTCGACCGAGAACATCAAAGAATTCGATCTGAACCGACTCATCTCTCTCACCCACGAATTCGAGTCGAACGGTACTCTCGCCTGAGGTTGATACAGTAAGGTCGGAAAGAGTTAGGGGACGCGAGGACGCAACCCCGCTGAACTCCGAAAGCGGTCGTCGCCAGATACCATTGCCGCTACCCGCGAATAGATAGCCCTTTTTAACACCGAACGCAGTTACGTCCATGTTGGTCAACCCTTGTTTCGCCGCTATCCATGTATCGCCAAGATCGGTCGTAAACAAAACGCCACCTCCATAAATAAACCCTGCAAAGAGAGTATCGCCCACGAACTCAAATGCATCAGGACCATACGAAGCTTGTGATGTATTTAAGCGTTGCCACGTAAGTCCTGAATCGGAAGATCGAAGGATGCCTACTTTCTGCAACCCGGCAAAAATGTATCGACCGTGCGTTTCGATCGCCCAGACTGCCGTATCGCGAAGCCAGGGTGTAAGATTGTGCCAACTCACTCCGGTGTCATAGGATCGCAGAACTCCTCTGGGTGTACCTGCGTACAAAATGCCACGATCTTGATGAAAACAGGATGCTACAGTGTCGTAGAGCGAAGGCATCACTTCCCAATTTACTCCTTCGTCGTACGTCCGAAAGATAAAATTTCCACCCCCCTCAACCACAATCGTATCCCCCATCACAATCATTCGACCAACGCCTTGAGTACGCAAGCCTTTATTGGCACAGGGATACCATGTCACTCCCGTATCCGTCGACCGATACACCCGAGCAAAATCTGTCGAAAGGATGAGATCGCTATGATATTGAATGACATCCAGCACATCCACATCGCCCGGTATTCCGTTATCCCATTCGAGCCACGTCGTTCCGAGATCGGTCGTCCGCCAGAGTCTGCCATAACCTGCTGCGAACAGATACCCTCCAACGGAAAGGAATGGACCCTGCGAGGGCTGACTGAAGGATGTCGCAACCCACTGCCCCCGAAGGTCGGAGGCAGAGCAACACGCAACGAGCAAGAGTAACGATACGATGAGTTTTCGCATTAGCGTACGAGGGTAAAGCTCTTCGACATCGCTGTCCGATTTCCCGAGATGCGGCAGACATAGGTGCCTGAAGCAATGTGGCCTAATTGGTAGGAGGCGCGATTCCACCCAGCCACCGAACGGTACGGATACGATCCTATCTGTCGACCGAGAACATCAAAGAATTCGATCTGAACCGACTCATCTCTCTCACCCACGAATTCGATTCGAACGTTACTCTCGCCCGAAGTTGATATAGTGAGATCGGAAAGAGTTAGGGGATGCGAGGACGAGACCCCGCTTGGTCCAGAAGTGCGTCCGAAAACGGAAAAGTTGAATCCTAGTTCGGAATCGGGAGGAACGATGATCGGATTCGTATCGGGCGATCCATTGACCTCGATCCTCCATTGGCCTGTTCTCAGGACGAAGGTTGTTCCTCCATTATGGAAAATACCTTCGTTGAGGGAATCTGCGTCCCAGCCTGTACCGTTTTTGACCTGGGTCCAACCCGTTTCAAAATTAAAAACTGTTGAGAGGTTCCAACCCGATTTCGCATGCGGGCCGCCGCTTCTGCCCCAGGCGAAGAGCGGTACGGTATCCGTTCTGTCCCAGATGTCCGGTAAGGTCACGGTGGTCGTCACCATACGATACGTTCCTTTCCCGTCAAGATACCCGACTTGAAATCTTCGATCGATATGGGCAAGAGTATCGGGAAATTGAGTCATTTGCGGACTTTCGGAAGGCCCCATAGCGATGTCAAAAGCGCTGTCGCTCCAAGCGCCGTAGGTAAATTTCGTGGTATCGGAGGTCGAATAATGATAAATCCGATAATCACGCCAGGGATACTGGGTCCGATCCGAATCAAGCATCTGAAACGCCTTGCCGATATCAAGGTGACCCCAACCAGACCGTTCCTGCCAGGCGTAGAGATATGCCGAGTTTGCGAGGCGTATTGAATCTTCACGCCAGGCCGAGGCTTTCAAAATCCCCTGATAGTCCTCGGGCTCCAATTTTTGGAATGCTGCAGTATCCAGCCGATGGAAATGCGAAAGCAACAGAGCGATGGCGCCAGAAGCGTTCGCGCATGCCGACGAAGTGCCACCGTAGGGACCGAAGAAAAAGACGCCTGGAGTCTCACATCGTGTCGTGTAATTCGCAAGATCGTTCTGACCGCACACTCCCGCTGATCCTGCAGGCGCAATGAGATCCATTGTTTGTCCATAACAGGATTGAGCGATCTTTTCCTTCGTCGGAGGCACACTTCCTCCAACGGCTAACACCCAGGGATCTTCATAACCGGCTGGATAGATGACCGAGGTGTTAGAGCCTTGCACGCCGCTTTCATCCATCGCGGCCGAGAGAATAACTTTATTCTCGAAGGCATAGTTGGTCGCTGCGTGAACAGGTGAAATCTCGAAGAAGGTCGGTCCTACTCCTTCCGAACTGTTGATCGCATGTACGCCCCAGCCATATTGACTATTCGGGCTTTTGGCCGACATCTCAAAGAGCGCTGCAACATAAGGGAAGTAACCGCCAATCAAGAACACATGGGAGGCGATATCCAAAGTTACGCCTCGTCCCCTTGGGGGGTACGTCGGCTGAGTCTTCAACGTGCCCCACCCCCCGGCCACTCCCGCCACCGACTGGTCATAGATGGAGCGCCAAGCAAGTTGTTCGTAAGCGCACCGATGATCCCCGCCATGGCCGTTCCGTGCCCCGGCGTTGTGTAGACAGAGACTCCAGAAGTATCAACATCAAAATTCCATCCGATCTGGAATTTGTGTCCCTGCCCCAAAACGGTATCACCGAAATCGGGATGACGGTAATCCACGCCAACATCGGCAATCCCTACGATGATGGATGTATCGCCGACTTCGTAGAACCATGCTCCCTCCGCGTTGATCATGTTGGTATTTTTCTGGCAACTGAGATACTTTGTATCCGCAGCGGTATCTCCTGGATGGCCCAGACTCTTGCCCCCGCGATAGTCCGGGGCGGCAAAGAGGATGTCGTTATGATAGAGGGTTGTAAGCAGATACGCCACTACGAGCGGATTATGAACGCTATCCATGGCAAGGAGCATCCAATCGGAATGGTTGCAGCCGATGGTGTCGCCGATCCTTGTGACCGAGAGGGTGTCGACCGGGCTTGCGGTCGTAAACCTGTGCAACCATCGGCCTCCGTTCGCGGACATGAACGCACGGAGCGAGGAATTCATGACGACGTTCGTCCCGCTGTCGAGATAGAAACGTTCGGCAAACAGCTGGCTCCGCAGATTGTCAGGAAACCCTCGAGGATCGCCAGATGCGCCGTAGGTAGGCCCGCTCTGTGACTGAATTTTGCCTTTTCGATGTGCATTGTGAGGATAGAAATAATAATCATAAGTGCTCGAAAGGATGCCTGAATCGAGCGCTCGATGCCGAAAAAGGATCAGCAACCTCCCTGGAACCAAGGAAAAACAGCAGGACGAATAATACGGTTTTCATACAGTAGAGGGCAAATCGTGACCAATACACTATACAGAATCAATCTTTGACACAATCGAAGGTTTGCTATTAACAAGTACGTAAAATTCGCTCAAGCGTTTTCGTCGCGCTGCACCTTTACTTCCAGCCTCCACTTGGAAAGATCGCAAACACGATTGAGCTTTCCTTGACCGTTCCAGCCTCACGCCTGTAGATCCAAGCGACGCAAACAAAACCACGACGACCCGAATGGTAGTTGATAAAAAGTCACCGCCTGGACAATTCACCTGCTCTCCTTTCTCTTCGATTTGTTATGTACCCCCACCATCAACGGACTTACCAGCTTTTGGTATTCCTCGAACAAAAACGCCACGCGTTCAGCGTCGGAGGCGAAGGTTCGTTTGCCGTATGCAGCGTCTACAGCCTTGTCAAGCGCTTGATGGGCTTTGACGAGAACGGGCGGCATTGTTAGCGGGTCGTAGAGATCGGCGAGCGAAGAATCCGGAAACTGCTCACGAGCATCGAGCACTTTCTGTGCAGCTTCTTCGATGGCCCTTTTTTGCCTATCGGTTGCATCAACCGGCCAGGGGAAGTTGTTGTAGACGATGCCTCCCGAGTAGCGGTAGTCACTTTTTAACCTTCCACAAACAGCGCGAACCCAAGCCATATGCATTGTTGAGGAGAGAACACCAAAGTGGAACACTGTGCCACCTCGCATGATCTTTACAAGGTTACTGCTGAAGGTATTCGGCTCAAGAAACCCAATTGGAATAAATTTCCTCCGTTCCGAGGAGACCTCGGGTATCACAATATAGTTGTCCTTCGGCATATTTTCGACATGGAATCTTGTTGGAGTCTCGGCGAGTTTTTGCGTCGGCTTGCTCTTGCTTTCCAGTCTGAATTTTCGCACGGCAGCTACTCGCTTCTTAGCTTCGGGCATTTTTCTAAGCTCTTCTGGTGGTGTACCTCCAAGCCATAAGCACCAGCGTTCGTAGGAATTAAGGAATTCATCTGATCCGATCCATCGCTTGAAGTATTTCTTTGCGCGCGGTTCGATTTGCAAGAACTGTTTTTTTTCCTCCGTCGTAAATAAATAATTCCCTCCGTCAATCGGTTTATTTCCGATACCGATCTCTGGAACGTTGCAGATCGGTTTCGACCGATTTTTTAGAACGACATCGGATGCATCTACCAGATACGGATTAATATTTTTTGCGGCAATTGCGACGGGCTCCCCTTTGACGTCGTCATAATCGAAAATCGTTTTGTGTCGGCTGTCAAAGGCCGCGAAACCGACTATAACACAGTGTACCGCAGCCATTCCTTTCGCCTCGTTGCTCCAGACGAACGTACGATGTGCGAAGTGGATTTTAATTCCAAGCTTAAAGAGTTCAGGCCAGAGAACGCCAGGCTGCTCGCCTTGTGCGATAGAATTTGTTGACACAAAGGCGCAAATAATCTGTGAGTCTTCGATAAAATGCGCAGCTCGAATATACCATCCCGCGACATAATCGAGCACACCGCTTCCGTCGATTCCCGTAAAGACCAAACTCAGATCCTGCTTCTGTCTTTCGTTCAGGAACTTAGAGCCGACAAACGGAGGATTGCCAAGAATATAATTAAGTTCCTTGGGTGCGACGACAGAAGACCAATCGACGCGCATCGCGTTGTCGTTAACAATTTTTGAGGAGGTCTGTAGTGGTATTCTCGCAAACCACTGACCGAACTCTTGCCCTGCGAGTGTATTCATCTGATGATCCATCAGCCAGAGCGCCACCTGAGCGATTTGCGCTGGAAACTCTTCGATCTCAATTCCATAGAACTGATCGACATCGAGCTTAATGACTTCGCGTATGTCGAGATTAAGCTGATTCGATTCGCGGAGGGCGCGGAGCACTTCGAGTTCGAGTAGACGAAGCTCGCGATAGGTGATAACAAGAAAATTGCCACAGCCACATGCCGGATCGAGAAACTTCAGGCTTCGGAGCTTTCCGTGGAATTCCGGAAGCTTTTTTTGGTTGCGTTTGAGCTTGTTGAATTCATCCCAAAGTTCATCGAGGAATAGCGGACGGATCAGCTTCAGGATATTCTTTTCGCTTGTATAGTGGGCTCCGATATTGCGGCGAGCCTTGTCGTCCATGATGCTCTGGAAGAGCGCCCCGAAGATAGCAGGACTGATCTTACTCCAATCGAGCATACCGCAATTGAGAAGCTGCGTCCGCATGGTCGCATTGAAGTGTGCAGTTCGCAAACGCTCTTCAAACAACTTGCCATTGACATAAGGAAACTGCTTTAGGTCTTCATCAAGGATCGTAAGACGCAAGGATTCAGGTTGGTCAAGTATCTGAAAAAATTCGTGGAGTTTAGCTCCAAGATCGGAGCCATCTTCTGCTGTACGATTCTTGATGTACTCCTGAAAAATACCGACGGGAGTGAAGATTCCGGTATCGTCAGCGAAGAAGCAAAAGAGTATGCGGACGAGAAAGACTTCGAGATCGTGACCTGAGTAACCGATTGTGAGCAATTCATCGTGGAGCTTCCCCATCAGCTCTGCCGCCTGAATATTTACCGGGTCTTGCTCTTTGTAGGTATGCGCCTCGAATCCGAGAATGAACGCGAAAAGACGAATGTGTTTGTGGAGTGCGTTGAGCTTGAACTCCTCTACTGTATCACTTTCGAGATCGTAAAGCCTGAACCGTTCGAAATCGCATACGAGAATGTAGCGGGGAAGATCTGCTTCTTTCAGTCCGGGAAAATATTCTGTCGCTTGCTTGTGTGCGCGGTCGAGGTCTTTGCCTCGCGATTTCATCTCAACGAGGATCCTCCCTTTCCATAGCAAGTCGATGAATCCATCTTTGCCGTCACCCTTCCTTACATTCTTTTCAAAGACGGCAACGCGCCTGCGAATAACTCCGAACACATTGAAGAATCCATCCAGAAAGGATTTCGCCTCAGCATCTTCGCTTGATTCATCTGACCACTCTCGGGAGAACTGGACTGCCCTATCTCGTACCTCGTTCCAGGATAACGCCATAAAAATGAGCTATTGAAGCTGCAAAAATACCACAACGCAGCCGAAGGCAACCATATTTGTGCTCTTGTAACGCCGAGTGGTAAGCTTTCTCAGCGGATGCAGATCCTGCGATAGAGAATCGAGAGGCAATCTGCATCGTTTAGGCGGAACGAGAGGCCTATGCTGTAAGGTTTTCTTGTCTCTTACGTTCAAAAACTAAGTATTCATGGCAACTCAGACACCTGGACAGCGCCCGCAACCACGTCAGCCTCAACGCCCGGTTAATCGACCGGTTCAGCGTCAGGCACAGCGCCCTCGAACTGCTCGCAAAGGCGACCCAAAGGGAATGGTCCGGCCTTTCGAAATGCCATTTGAGAGAAAGAATCTGATTATCATTCTCGCGGGTATCGCGACCGTTGGACTTGGGTATCTCGTCATGGGCGAGAGTCCGACGATGAGTTTTGCAGCACTTACGCTTTCGCCGATCATTCTTGTGCTCGGTTATTGCGTGATCATTCCGATCGGAATTATGTCGGGCGCTCGTGAATACATCCGTGATAAGCGACTTGCCGAGAGCCGTGCCGAAACGTTACCTACGACGGAAGCGCAGCCCGCGATTCTTTAAGCGGCGGTTTCGTGATCGTTCGATTTTGACGAGTCGTTCGAACGCTCGTTCCACTCTTCAAGCAGGACCACCCGGACCTGCTTTTTTTTCGTGTCGATCTTTTTGATCTCCTCGCCCATCATTGTGATGAGATGTTCGTCACCATCAGTCTTCCGAACAACCAGAATATCTCCTGCCGGCATTTCCATAATATCCTCGACGATACCGATCACATTGTCTGAATTGTCATCGACGACAGTTGCACCGATGATCTCATCGTAGTAGGCTCTTCCCTCCTGCAGTTCCGGACGCGCCATGGCAGGGATAAGTAGCTCGGCATTGCGAAGTTCGTCAGCCTGATCGCGATCGAGTACGTATGCGAATTTGATCAGCACGCCTTGTGCGGTTAACCTAATCGAAGCAATGTCAAGCGTCTCTGTGCCTTTTGCAGTGCGGACCATCACCGATTTGAGCGACTTGAACCGGTTATCATCATTGGTAAACGATTGAAGCAACAACTCGCCACGCACACCGTGCGGTTTCCGGACTTTCGCGATCAAGACGAGATCTTCCATGTCACGCTATAAAATAGAGAAAGGCCCAACGCGGGCCTTTCAAACATTGTCGTGTCATTCTCAATTGAATCGCCGTTGCATAAATTAATCGTGCCCCTTGATCCTTCATCCTTGCCCGCTTACTCCGCCTTCGCGGGAATGACAAACCTAAACATTCTCCCCGACTCGAATTAAGCGGTTGCTTCGGCCGGAGCTTCAGAAACCGGCTTTTCAGCGGCGGCAGCTTCTTCGGCTGGCGCAGCGGCTGCGAGTTCAGCAGCGGCTGCGAGTTCAGCAGCGGCTGCGAGTTCAGCAGCGGCTGCGGCTTCTGCCTCGGCGCGAGCTGCATCTTCCTTGGCCTTGAGATCGGCTGCGCGCTTCTCATCGAGTGCACGCTGCTTTGCCTGTTTGGCGCGTTCTTTTTCATTCATCGCGGATTCGACCTTCGTGTCGCGAGCGGTCTTCCACGTATTGAAAATTTCGGCGGCACGCTCAGCAGGGATTTCTTTCTTTTCGAGATGCCACTTGAGCAGAATGCCTTCGCGTGAGAGCAGTGCGCGGACGGTGTCAGTCGGCTGTGCACCGATCTTGAGCCAGTACATGATGCGCTCTTCGTCGATCTCGATCTTGTTCGTCTCGTTCGAAGGGCGATACTGACCAAGCGCTTCGATGAAGCGGCCATCGCGGCGTGCGCGGCTATTGGCAGCGATGATCTTATAGATAGGAAGTTTCTTACGACCCATACGGGCCAGGCGGATCTTAACCATGGTTCTTGCTTTTGTTTGTAAAATCTCCGAAGGATGTCCGCTACGCCAATACCCATGAAGGGCGCTTGCGGAGTCTTCAAAGTGCGCGTGGTAAACACAAAACCTCCAAAATGGCTCCCCATTGGCAAGTATGAAGTATGAATTATGAGGTATGAAGTTGAGGAAATCAAATGAGGGCATAAAAATATCGTTAAAATGTTCCACGATGAAACTATAAGGAGCAAAGTATTCTTGTGGAAGAGCCCGCCAGTTTTCCCATTCTCTCTTTTCGAAAGTGGTTCGAAAATTAGCGGAATCCTGATCTGTCATTCGCGCGAAGGCGGGAATCCATCCCCTAAATGGATTCCCACCTATCGGGGATGACAGCATAGTTCGACTCGCAGGCAACCTTCTTGAGTACGCAGCGCGACGTATTATGTTCGTATGGAGTCGAACGAACAGGTTACAACCGCACGTTTCGTAGAGATCGGGTAGGCTCTATTTTCGCGTCTCATCTTCTTATGCGCTCATTGATCTTTGGTGCCTTGCTGGTGCTTGTTGCTGCTTCCAATTGCGCTGCCCAGGCGTTGTTCCCGATCGAAGTCGGTCACAAGTGGGGATATATCGACTCTATCGGACATATTGTGATCCCTCCGAAGTATGCGCTGGCGTGTGCATTCAATGAGGACCGCGCATGGGTCGTTGAAAAAAGCAGGAGTGAGGTCTCGTTCGACGAGAACGCGATGAACGCATACGAGTCAGTGGAATTCGAATTCCAGCGTTCGGGCACCGACTATGTTTGGGTCGTCATCGACACGAAAGGAAACCAACTTGGTTCGACCGATCGGACGAAACTCAAGCCTCTCGTTTACAATGACCACACGCCGATCTTCGATGGCGATTACTTTCACGGCGGCTGGGGACTCATCGACGCAACAGGAAAGATTACACAAGCAGGGCAATTTGGCTCGATCGGATTCGTGAACGAGCGTCTGGTGAAGGTCAGCAGCAGCGAATCCGGTGGTCCCTATGGGTTCCTCGATCTCGATGGCAAGGTTATCTCGACCGTCCAATACAATGAGGCTACGTCCTTCTCCGAAGGACTTGCGGCCGCAGAGGATCCGGAAACAAATAAGTGGGGATTTCTCGGCCCGGATTGCAAGTGGGCGATCAAGCCAATCTTCGGCGGCACCGGAAGCTTCCATGAGGGACTCGCCTATTTCGGGATGGATTCGCTTTATGGCTACATCGACAAGAACGGCAAGGTCGCGATAAAAGACAAATTCATCGATGCCGATAACTTTTCCGAAGGACTTGCGCGTGTTAAGATCAATGGGAAATACGGCTACATCAATAAGACGGGCGCGCTCGTGATCCCTCCAACGATCGTGGTGCCTGTGCCAAAGGATGCGTTCTCGATGAACATGCGCCTCCATACATTCCGCGAAGGGCTTGCTCTCTTCGAACAAAGCGACAAGATCGGCTACATCGACAAGACCGGCAAGGTCGCGATCGCGGCGAGGTTCGAAGATGGGTATACATTCGAACACGGCCTCGCTCGTGTGAAGAAAGATGGCAAGTGGTGCTACATCGACCGCACGGGGAAAATCGTGTGGCAGCACGCCTGATCGATAAGGAATGTCATTCCGGCCGACGATGGGTTTTCGGTCATGTCATCCTGAACGAGCTTTAGCGAAGTGAAGGATCTCATGGAATACTGGAGACACATGTGCAGGTCGCAACCCGAACATTCCATGAGATCCTTCACTCCGCATTCATCGCAGGTGCGATGAATGCTTCGCTCAGGATGACATGTTTTGAGTTCTGTCCTGAGCGACAACAATTTTGGTACATGTCATCCTGAACGAGCTTTAGCGAAGTGAAGGATCTCATGGGATATCGGTGACAAGTCGAGATCAAAACCCGAAGATTCCATGAGATCCTTCACTCCGCATTCATCGCTGGTGCGATGAATGCTTCGCTCAGGATGACGTTAAGATCTCCTATCTGAGCAAAATCGCGACGATGTCATTCCCGCGAAGGCTGTAATCCATCCATGCATTGTTGCGACCCAATCGTGGTTTCCCGCCTACGCGGGAATGACAAACTAAAATGGGACGCGGCCGTGCTTTTGTTACTGCCCCATTGGCATATTTTTCAGCATGTCTTTCATCTGACGCGAGACTTTACCGCCCGAGAGTTTCTTCATCATCTTCTGCATTTCGGTGAATTGCTTGATGAGGCGGTTGACTTCCTGAATGCTTGTGCCGGAGCCGATCGCGATGCGTGCGCGGCGGCCGCCGTTCAGGATATGCGGATAGCGGCGTTCGTCTTTTGTCATCGAAGTGATCATCGCTTCGATGCGGTTGAACGACTTATCGTCGATGTCGGCATCTTTCAACGCAGCGCTGTTGACGCCAGGGATCATGCCGAGCAGATCCTTCACCGATCCCATTTTCTTGATGTGGCCGAGCTGATCGAGGAAGTCATCGAACGTGAACTCATTTTTACGAAGCTTCTCTTCGACCTTGCGCGCTTCTTCTTCGGTGATCTGCGATTGTGCGCGCTCGACGAGCGACACGATATCGCCCATGCCGAGAATTCGCGAGGCCATACGATCCGGATAGAACTGCTCGAGCGCGTCGAGCTTCTCACCGGTTGAGACGAACTTGATCGGCTCCTGTACGATCGAACGAATCGAAAGCGCAGCGCCGCCGCGTGAATCGCCGTCAAGCTTTGTGAGGACGATACCATCGAACTTCAACCGGTCATGGAATGCCTTCGCAGTGTTGACTGCATCCTGACCCGTCATCGCGTCGCAAACGAAAAGGATCTCGTGCGGTTTGACTGCCGTCTTGATATCGGCCACTTCTGTCATCATTACTTCGTCGATCGTAAGACGACCGGCAGTATCGATGATGACGACTTCGCGAGCTTCATTGCGAGCTTTGCGAACACCTTCTTTCGCGATCGTAACCGCGTTCTTCTCTCCCTCCATCGAGAAGACCGGCACGTCGATCTGTGCGCCGAGCAATCGCAACTGCTCGATAGCAGCCGGTCGATAGATATCGGCCGCGACGAGCATCGGCTTCTTATTTTTCGACAGCAGGTAATTCGCGAGCTTCGCCGTAAACGTCGTTTTACCCGAACCCTGCAGACCGCAGACCATGATGATCGTTGGAAGTTCGGCCGAGAACTTGATCTCTTTCGCGGTCTCGCCCATCGTCAGGACGAGTTCATCGTAAATGATCTTGATGAACTGCTGCTCCGGGCTCACCGAACGAAGCACATCGCCGCCAAGCGCCTTGGCCTGAACATCTTCGACGAATTTCTTCGCGACCTTGTAGTTAACGTCGGCATCCAGCAACGTCCGCCGAACATCGCGAACCGCTTCCTCGAGGTTGGCCTCGGTCAGGCGTCCCTGTCCACGAATTTTCTTGTATAGGTCCTCGAATTTTACACTAAGATCTTCAAACATGCTTCTTCGCCGCGAAATGAGTCAAAAATTGATGAGACGCAAACAGAGATGGTAGCAAAGAGGTTTTAGGGGCTGCTGCGGAATGAGACTCGCTGGCTGACCAGTTTAACACTTAGCCATCAATTGAACCGACATGAAGACCAGCATAGATACTCCCGAGAAACTGCTGCTCCGAATCAGAGCGCACGCAATTCACGATAATAAGCAGCTTCCTGATCTGGTTTTGAGGCTCTTAGAGAAGGGGATGGCGGGCGATTCTTCCTTCAAAGACGTAGAAATTCCTTACCAAATAAAAGGAGGATTGCAACCGACGCCAGAAGATATTCGCAGGGCGATTGACATGGGTCGTGAGCGTGAATCGGAAAAGCACGATTCCGAGTAGTGCTTTATAACAGAATGTCAATCCTGCGAAAGCGGAAATCCATCACCTGCCTTTGGGCGACCGAAACGTGGATTCCCGCCTCGCCAATGTCATCCTGAAAGGAGCATTCATCGCGCCAGCGATGAATGCGGAGTGAAGGATCTCACGGAATGCTCGCAACGAGGAGCATCCAATCCGTTTCGCACACTAGACGCTACTTTCCTGACATTCCATGAGATCCGTCACTGAGCTAAAGCTCGTTCAGGATGACGTGGGCCAAAATCGGCAGGACACACAAGCTGCATCCCTCTTTATCAAACCATTTCCTCCCGTATTTTAGTGGCCCAGCGCTGGTTGCCTGATTTTTGCACGCTTCAAAAGACCTATGGAGAACAATCCTTATTCGTTGAATATCAAGAACGCGAAGGAAGCTATTCAGCTCGTGCGCGAGCGGAAGCTTGAGCATGTCAAGGTTGGCGCCTTCGATCTGGATGGTGTGCTACGGGGTAAATATATTTCGCGCGAGAAATTCGAATCGGCCCTTGATTCCGGCTTTGGTTTTTGTGATGTGGTGCTTGGATGGGATTCGAACGACACACTCTACGACAACACAACATTCACCGGCTGGCATTCGGCTTTCCCAGATGCGAACGTGCGGTTGCTTCCCGAGACTGCGCGATCCCTCCCCTTCGAAGGCGATATGATCTTTATGCTTGGTGAGTTCACCGGACGTGCCGAGGAGATCTGTCCGCGAGGCGTGTTGCGACGCACCCTCGAACGAGCGAGGAAACTTGGATTCGAAGTTTCGGCAGCGGTTGAATACGAATTTTTTGTTTTTGATGAAACGCCGAAGTCGATTCGCGAAAAGAACTACCAGAATTTGCAGCCTTATACCGAAGGCAACTTTGGTTACTCTGTACTTCGGAATACAGTCCACGCGGAGTTTTATCATGAGCTGCTCGGTACCTTGCAGAAGATGGACATCCCCATTGAGGGGCTTCATACCGAGACAGGCCCAGGCGTGATGGAAGCAGCGATCACGGTTTGCGATGCTCTGGAAGCGGGCGATAAAGCGGCGCTCTTCAAGACGTTCGCGAAGGTCATCGCGCAACGAAGCGGCCGCATGGCGACATTCATGGCAAAGTGGTCGAATAAATTTCCGGGGCAGAGCGGGCACATCCACATCTCGCTCACCAAAGATGGCAAGAGTGCATTCTTTGAAGAAAAGGGCGAGCACAAAATGTCGCAGACGATGAAGCATTTTGTTGCTGGGCAGCAACTCCTGATGCCTGAAGTACTCGCGATGGTCTCTCCTACCGTCAATAGTTACACGCGCCTCATCCCTGGATTTTGGGCGCCGACGAGTGCGACTTGGGGCGTCGACAATC
>JBBSDW010000054.1:0-18885 GCA_038240295.1 Kapaibacterium sp. (SeqCode) | reverse complement strand
CCCCCCCCCGTCGGAAGAGAGAAGTAACCCCTGCACACTGGGTATTCCGACAGAATCGACATAGAAGCCAGGTCCCGCTGCCATGAAAGCACCCTTAGCATACACACTCAAGAATGACGAAGATCCTGAAGATATTTGCCGCCACGAGTCCCCTCCATCCGTCGTTTTGAATACACCACTGCCAGGCGACGTCGTCATTGGAGAACCAACCGTTGCAACGTATCCCGTAGATTCATCACTGAAGCACACCGATCGGAGAAATCCCGTCATCGTGCCGGTACTTAGTTTCGTCCATGTTTCGCCGCCATCAAGCGTACGGAATAATTGAGGCTTGTCACCCGGCTTCGCTGAAGTAGGTAAACCAGAAAGGTATGAATTAGAAATTACAGGGTCCCACCATGCACCCTCTCTTGGCCCACCATAGATATAACCTTGATTCGCATTCAAGAAATAGACATATAGTTGCCTATATAGTGAGTCACCGGAAGGATACTCGGGTGCCGCGAAGTGATGCACAAACTTCCAGTGAGAGGACGATGATTGCCCTAGAGTCAGCGAGGATCTCCCGCACGTTGCGAGTACTATCAAAAGGAGAAGAAGAACACGTTCCATAGCAAGAATTATAAATAGCCGTGGGAACCCCTCGCGAGAGATTCCCGCGGGGAGTGTTTTATCGAGAAATACAGAGCATCGTTTGAGTTCTGAGACCGAACTCACCCTGCTCGCAATCACAAGTGAACAACACAGCAAAACCAGCGTTAGAGCAGCGGAGCGCCGCTTTGGCAGGATGAACATTCCCATACTTATAATTCTTAAGACGTTTGAAAGGCGGGGGCGGTCCGCAAACATAAGCGTTCCGGCGTTGGGCGACATGCTACGAATATAACAAGATTCAGGAGACACAATTCACATTATACAAGGCCGCACGCCTTCAAGGCAGTATGCCCACCTCCGAGCTGGCTCCCCCTCATCCCCAACCCTTCTTCCAAATTCAGTTTTGACATTCGTCAAATCTGCAATTTAGGAGAAGGGCTTTTATTTAAATAAATAAATCCTCAAAGTCCCTCGCCCATTCGCCCGACCAATGGGAGAGGGGGTTCGGGCAAGGATGAAGGCTGAATTATGAAGGATGAATGGGATGGCGCTCGACAAACAAACACAAAAGCTGCAACTAACAGAATCTCAGGAAGTCGTGTAGCTCGAAAAAAAAAGCCTCCCGGATTGGGAGGCTTTGCACAAAAAATTCGTGAATGCTTATCGCATTGCTGTTGGCTTACCGGATTTTCCGGCGCGGGATGCGTGCTTGGTGTCTGGCTTCGCTCGCGCGGCAGGTTGTCCTGCGGGTGCGGTCGTCGATGGCTTTGTTGGTATTATCGATCCTTGGCCATCGTTTACAATCGAACCGTTCGTCAGGTAGACATCATATCGGCCATTCGGATAGACGTAATGATCTTTGCCGTTGATCGTCGCGTATGGCGTTGGCGGCAGGAGATTATCCATTCCGATCGAATAGACATAATCGCGCACCGCACGGATCTGCATTTCAACATCGCCACCGAGAATGGCGGGATAAAGCGAAGCCATCCCTTTTTCCGGCGTGCCCCAGAATGCGGGCATACGAGTGCCGGGCTGTTGCCCCTCGGGATTGTGCAGCCAGTCGATGACCCAATCGGGACGCAGTCGATGTCTGGTTAATTCGAGATTCGGCGCGATCTGCTGCGCTCCGCCTGCGGTCGAAAGCACATGGCATGACAAGCACTTAAGCTGATCGAACAATTCTTTTCCTGCGCCGAGCAAATTCTGATCGGCGACGAATTGATAATCGGTCAGCACGAACGGCCGTGCTTTCGTCGCAAGGAAATAATGCGTTGCAACCGAGATCGAAGAATCGGAAAAGCCAAAGGTTGGCATCCGGATCTTGAGCCACGGACGAATCGGCGTCGGCCCTTTCAGGAAGTTTCGCAGCCATTGTTCCTGCACCTTGTTGCCTTCGGGCGTCAGGAGCGGCGGCCGGTACATGGCATCCTGAATATACTTACCTACATACCCGCCCGCGTTCTCGATCTGATGGCACCCGACGCAGTTATTCCAATGGGCGAACATTCTGCCTTCGTCGAGGCCATTCTGAGTCGGGTCATCCGGCTGATCGGCATACGAAGGAGAAACGTAGTGCCCAGTAAAGCCTTTGAGCAGGACGGTTAGCGCGTAGGCTTCTTCATCGGACATCTGGAAATTCGGCATGCGCTGCGGAATGCGCTCGGTCTGATACATGCGAGAATTTTTCATCTTGCCCGCTACCCATGTGTACCAATCCTGATTATCGTGAATCGCTTCTTCATCGACCTTCGCAAGCGGCAACCCGATCTTCTTGAACTCGCTGCGGAAATGCCCGAGCACGGAGCCGGGTACGTTGCCATAAAAGAGTTCGCCGGGTGTCTTTTTTCCGAAGGTGCTCAGGCTGACCGAAACTTTCGCTTCGTCTTCCATGCCTTTGATCTCATGACATCCGAAGCAACCATACGTTCGAATGAGCTTATCGCCTTCTTTTATGAGCGCGGGACTATTAATATCTTCGGTCATGCTGCTCGAGACGCTATCATTGGTGCCGGTGTGCTGCATGAGATAGGCGGTGAGATCTGCGGCTTCGCCATCGCTCAATCGTAAGCTTGGCATTCGCGATTGCATGTGATAGTTTTTCGGATTTTTTATCCAGTCGAACATCCATGCTGCGGTGACCTTGCTTCCGATCTTATTCAAATCGGGACCGAAGCTATTCGCCTCTTTTACACGGCTGTCGGTTTTGTAATCGTCGACCGCATGGCAGCCGAAGCATCCGATCTCGCCAAAGATCTGCTTGCCATTTACGGCATTCCCACCGCCAGAATATGTCGCGATTGGCCGGTACGTGCCGGTCTTCGCCTGATCATTCAAATAGGCAACGACCGCAGTTACCTCGTGCTGATTGAACATGAAATTCGGCATACGCGTATTGTGCGCCCAGCCTCTTGGATTCGATATCCATTGGTACATCCACTGCGGCGTTACCTTCTTTGTAATATTGAGCAGCGACGGCGCCTGCTGCGGCATTCCATCGTAGCCTGGCGCATTGTGGCAGCCATAGCAGCCGAAATCGGTGAAGAGCTTTTTGCCCATCGAGATATACTTCGCGCCCTCGAAATCCATTTTGCCTGCGTGGCAATTGCGGCATGAAGTCTCGACATAATGTCCGGTCGCTAACGGCTCGGTCCAATGATGTTCGAATCCGTGCGCGAATTCCGTCGAAACAAGCGAGCCACCCTGCCCGCCATGGCACGATGTGCAACCGAGCACGCCGTTGCCGGAAGGTTCACCGACTTTATGTCCTTTGATGAGCAGATTGATGTTGGGATGCATCGCGAAGACGGTCGTCACTTTTGCAACAACAGTGTCTTGATTCGGTCCCAGTTTAACGACGGTGTAATGCTTTTTGTCGTTATACTTATTCGATTTCGTCCACGCTTTGATCTGCGCTGCGTCGGTCGAGATCAGCGTGTCGTTCTTGAAGAGATCGTCGTCATATCCAAGATGGCAGGTGACGCATCGATCGACGCGCATCTTGAGATTATTGAAGTTCGTCTTTTCGTAGTTGACGAGCATCGTCTGCCGCACTGCAATATTCATCTGCTGTGCGGCCTCGCGCTTGCGCTTCAATACGATGACCTGCGCGAAGACCGAATCGTGTGTGTGCTCGACTTCCTTCAACCTCCGTTCGGTCGGCACGACCTGTGCCTCGACATCCGCACGCAGTTTTTGCAAGGAATCGACCACGCGTTTCTGCCCGTTCATCGTTCGCTCGAGTTCGCGAAGCGTTTTGCTTTTGCTCGTGGTGTCGGAATGCTCCGTACGGGCCTCGTCGAGCACGTAATATTTTTCGTCGGCGAGGCTCTTGGTAAAGGTATAATCGCGCTGGGCAGTCACGATCTTCGTGTCGTAGTCTTCGATCTTCGAAAGCTTCGCCTTGTAGGCATTGGAGCCGATCTCCTTTTGGAGGGACTTGATCTCCTTGTGGATCGCCTGTGTATCGGCAGGGTTCAGCTTATGAAGTTCTTTCCGGATCTCAAGATTTAAACGGGTGATCTTGAAATCTTTGAAATCCTCCTGGATGCCCTTCCACGGACGGCGCGTCAGGACTTCGTCCATCACCGCCCATAGCGTAAACAGGAAGAGAAAGATCGAAAGGATCGCGTAGATATTCGTGTAGGAGCGAAGTTCGATCGGCGTCTTTCGACGCACGGCGAAATACTTCCCGGGGTTCCACCACGGTGCCTTCTCCGGACGAGTTGAAGGGACTACTGCCATAGCTTACAACAAGTGAAAATCAGTGATCGCGACAGAATGCGTGCACGCGGTAAGAATATAACGCGTCAAATATTGAAGAAGAGATCGTGCCCGACGCCAAAGACCCAGACATACTTGATGTTGAGTGCAAGGCGCAGGAGCATTTTGATCGGCAATCCAACCATCATCATGAAGAGTGCTGCGGTGATCGCATAACGGATCACTCCCATTTCACGAAGCACCGGTTTCTTCTCTTTATATTTTTCCCAGATGAACATCGGGATCCCAACGAGGAAACTAATGACCATCACACCGCCAAGCAGCACCTGCAAGAGGTTGAATGATCCGTCGACATTCTTCGAGGCGATGCCAAATTTTTCGAAGAAGTCGACGTTGGTCAGTGCGACGACTCTGTGGGTATCCCAAAACTCCCATGGCCAGAAGAAGTACCAACCCGGTCCTCGCATGAATGTACCAAGTACAATGAGCGCAACCCAAAGGATCAAAAATCCGATGGAGAACACCGCGATAGAAAATGGCCGCTCTTTCAGTGTGTAGTATCCGTTGCCTTTGGGATTAATATCAATATACGGCACGACGATCAGGCCGATGAGAATGAACGTCGGCAGCATTACGCCCGCGATCCAGGGATCGAAATAGACGAGCATTTCCTGCAACCCGAGAAAGTACCAGGGTGCTTTCGATGGATTTGGTGTGAGCGTCGGATTCGCCGGTTCTTCGAGCGGAGCGTTGATGGTGATCGACCATACGGTCAGCATAATCATGATCCCGATCGTCATCAGGAATTCGACCTTCACGAGATAAGGCCACGTCTGTACTTTGTCGGATTGGGTAGCTTCGAAGATGCCCTCGCGGTCGTTACGCCGCGCCTGCTTGACCCCGAGCCATCCATAGCCCAACACCGAGACCATCATGATAATGATGGGCACGTTGTCGGGCTGTGTTAAGATCTTGAGAAAATTATGTAAACCTTCCATTGATGTGAAAGCGAATTAGATCAGAGTGAGAATGCGCATACGTGATCCAACATCAAGATTTTTATGCTCAAGTTTTTTTGAGCCATGGCGGAAGCGGCTTCCCTGCCGTGCCGGCTGGTGCCGTTACTGGTGCTGCGCCAGTTGACGCATTCGTACCAGCGGCAGGAGCTGACTTGGCGGCAATCGTTGCCTCGGTTGCGGGGTTCGGAGAAGCAGCTTGTACAGCATCGGCCAGCGATTTGACCGGTGCTTTTGCTGGTGCAGCTTTACCGTTTCCATTGGTCGTCGTCTTGCCTGCGATCTGACCGAGACGTGCGATTGACATTTTCTCCGCGATGAATTTCGCTCCTGCGCTCGCCTTCGTATCGACGACCGGTCCTGAAATTCCGCCATCCTTACGGACGCGCCAGAAGTGGACAGCCATAAGCGTCGCCGCGATAAACGGCAGGAAGATGCAGTGCCCTACATAGAAGCGAAGCAACGTCGGCTCGCCGACCTGCGTACCTCCGAGCAAGATAAAGCGAATATCGTTGTCGGGCCGGAGTCCCAGGTAATTGGAAAATGGGCCCTCACTTCCTTGCAATGGCACCGATCGGGCCATATTCGTACCAACCGTCACAGCCCAGATAGCGAGCTGATCCCACGGCAAGAGGTAACCGGTGAATGAGAGAAGGAATGTGAGCAGAAGCAGGATCACACCGATGCCCCAGTTGAACTGGCGCGGCGGTTTGTAGGAACCTGTCAAAAAGACTCGGAACATGTGGAGCATGACGGTGATCACCATTAAGTGAGCACTCCATCTGTGCATGTTGCGAAGGAAAGGTCCGAACGAGACGTCGTTCATGAGCGCCTTCATGTCGTTGTAGGCGAACGCTTCTGTCGGGCGATAATAGAACATCAGGATGACACCCGTGATCGTCAGGACGATAAAGAGCAGGAATGTCGTCCCGCCCATGCCCCAGGTGAATGCGTAATTCGTTGCATGCCTCGTCACGCGGACGGGATGCAAATGGAGAAACACATTATCGACGATCTGCAGCGCGCGATTTCGCTGGTTATCCTGGTAGGAATGCCTAAAGATGGATTTCCAGACTTCATTCTGGGTCACATCCTTGCGGATCCTGTCTAGTGGTGGCGGCTTCGGCGGTATAAAAGGAAGCTTCATACGTCTCGATTAGACTGACACTCGTGTTACACTGTGATAAAACTTTCTGGCTTTTCCCAATCGCCACGTTCGTAGCGGAAGGATGTACCCTTGTCGACGACCAACTGTCCGTCAGGCGTCAGCGTGATCTTCGCGCGCTCGAGCGGTCGAGGCGCCGGGCCTTCGAAGTTGATACCCTGGAAGGTATATCCGGAACCGTGGCATGGACACTTGTACTTGAACTCCGACTGCAGCCAGCGCGGTGTGCAACCCAAATGGGTGCAGATCGCGATCAATGCAAAAATCTTCTCATCGTCGCGGCAGATCCAGACGCGCTCGGTATCTTTATATTTTTCGGAGACCGCGTTTGGAAGATAATCTTTGGGCGTGCCGGCTTTGAATGTTGTTGGCGGCTCATAGAGAATACGCGGGAACATCATGCGAAGCGCACCGACGGTCGAGATCGTGATGAACCCGAAGAACGACATCCATCCGGCTGCCTGCAAAAAATTTCGGCGGCCGAACGCCCAGATGCCTGGGTCGTTTTCCGTCTTCGGCAGCGACTTCGGAATTTTCATCGATGGCGGTGCAGCCATCATTGCTTCCTTCGAAGTTGGCGCGGCAACTTTGGCAGCGACCGTCCGGAGTTCTTCCGGCGCATCCTTCATCGGAGGCATGTTCGGCGTGCTCGTTGGATGCGTACCCGCTTCCTCAGGCCGCGCGACGTCCTCGATGAACGGCAACGGAGTTAGCGGATCTGAATGTGTAAAATCCTCTGGCATAAACGTTCGCTTACTTCTTCCAAGCTTCTTTAGAAGCCATACACTCGCACACTTTCAACACGTTAGTAGGTCAGGCCTGCCGCGCGGGCAAGTTGAAGTTCGTCATTGTCGATCATCTCGATCGTTTCCCACGGGCAATATTTCGCACACAGCTTGCAGCCGATGCAGACATCTTCGTCGATCATTACGACGCCATTGACGGAAGCGTGCGGATTGACTTCGATGATATGCTCGGGGCCCGGAATATGATAAATGCAATCGACCGGGCAAAACTCCACACACACGTCGCAACCAGTGCAGCCTTCCATGTGGACGACCGCCATGAGTTTCGTTTTCTTTTTCTTTACGGGCGCGGCAGGTGCAGCGATCGCAGATGTTGTCGAACCGGTCTCGGCCATCGCCTCGACGACAAGAATGGAATCGACCGCATCGTTCGAAGCATCCCCAAGAGGCGCCGTAACTGGCGTTGCCGCCGCAGCAGGTTTTGGAACAGGCGGGATGCTCGCGCCGCTCTGATCCTTGCGGAGCCAGGGTGGCAATGGTTTATTTCCTTGCGGTGTCTCGTCAGCCATCAATCAGCAATGTTCGGGCAGAGTTCGCATTAAGCATCCACAACGGCGATACAACTTTGTGCAAAAATACAAAATCATTCTCGGCCCGCCGCAAAATTGAGTTCTGAGAAGTTTTCTTTTGCGGACAACGGCAAGCGAGGCTGTGTAAACACGATCAAATGGGTCAACCGCAGAGCGGCCCGTTGAATGAGTGCTTCTGCCGCTTAGCTTTGGAGGAGCGAAAAAAAAGCTCCCTCCTTTCGGAGAGAGCTTTGTGTGGGCGCTGAGGGATTCGAACCCCCGACCTCCTCGGTGTAAACGAGGCGCTCTAAACCAGCTGAGACTAAGCGCCCAAAAATTGCAAGCACCTCCCTTGATCTCAAATCTTTATTCCTTGCGGTCAAAATTTTTATCCCTTGCGTTTCGGCTAACACCAATCACGCAAACTTCATTTCCAGGATTTTATGAGGATTTTAAGTGATGTCACCCAGATAAGTAGCGGTGGCTGGCAGCGCCTTTCGCAGCAAAGGTGCCAGGGCTCGCGGATAAAACAACATTTCTTCGAGTTCATCAACGGGCAGCCAATCAACGCCGATCTGTGAGGGATCGGGCAAGGAAGCGACAGCATCGTCTGTGCTCGCCATCAATTGGCATTCGAACATCAATTCGACTTGATGAAACTCCGGGTCTTCATCGCGAAATTCGTGATTCTTCCCGATATAGTCTCGAACAAAACGCAACTCGCCGATCACGGTCTCGCAGCCCACTTCCTCGCGCACTTCGCGGCGAAGTGCATCGTGTATTGTCTCACCATTTTCCTGACCACCGCCCGGCAATAGAAAGTAATCTCCGTTCTTATGGCTGTTTCTGGTAACAAGAATTTTTCCGTCAACAATGATGATTGCCTTCACCGCAAGACGTACTGGTCTCATCTCGATTTAACAGCGCGTTCGGTCACTGCGTCGCTCGCGGCGCTTCCATCCTGGTTTGCGCCGCTCATCACGACTCGGTACAAGTAGGTGCCGTTCGCGATCTGGTTACCCGTTTCGTCGCGGCCATCCCAAAGCATGAAGTTGATTCCAGCGTGTGGAAGCGTACCGGGATCTGGAGTGAGCGTTCTGATCTTTCGTCCTGCGATCGTATATATGACGATCTTGACATCGGCGTTGCCGCCGGAGCGAAGCTGATAGGTCATGCTCGTTTGCTCTTTGAACGGATTGGGTACGTTCATAACGTGATCGAGCCCGTTCGTTGCGGCTACCACAAAGCAGATGGAGATCGTATCGGCCGCGTTGCCGGAGGCATCTTTGGCGTACGCAGTTAGCGTCCATGTGTCGGGCTTCAGTGCGCCGGTCGCGTTTGGCTTCGCCACAAGTTCGGCCTGCACTTTGCCTGAGGGTAGTCGAACGAATTGAAGATCGAACAGCGGATTCGTTTGCGTGTTCGATAGATAGATCGGATTCGCCGGATCGTTATTCGAACGGAGGGTCGCGCTGATCGAGGTGCTATCGGTCAGGCGTATCGGACTATTATCCGATAGTGCGATCGAGATCTTCGGACGATTGGAGACGTAGTCGCAATTGTAGACATGCCGCCCGTCGAACGTAACATCAACAAGCGGCTTGGCTGTATCGCGACCAACGATGAAAGAAGTTTGCGCGCGATCGTTGAGAAGAAACTGCTCGTTGATCAACTCATTCGGATTCGCATACGCCAGCAGCGCCACCTGCCCGTTGAGTCCAAATGTTTGTAGTGTATCGAGTATGACAATAGAAGCATGCGCGGCAAGCGAGATCTGCGCGTGGGTGTTCGTTACCGTTGTTGTGTTGTGATAGGTCTGCTCGAGTTCGCTGGTGAGATTCGCTACCGGTACGCACGTCAAATTTCTGATCGTATAACTTGAAACGATCGGCACGCCTTCATTCGCCGAGCCTGGCAAGGCTGTGAACGAATTCGCGTCGATCGTCACTTCGGGAGCGGGCAGATATTCGAGCGAGATCGCTGAAAGCTCGGGGCTAAGCGTTGCACTCGAATCGCGTATGAAATGCATGGCGACGCTCAGCGCGTCATCGGCACGCGGATCGAATTGGGAAAGATCAAAGCTTGCACCGTTCGATGCACGAAACGTACCAAGCGTGTCGTCAACGCTCGTCGTGCGATTGTGACCGATAACGGTAAAGAGAATATCTGTGTGCGCAGTGATGAAGCTTCCCGACCATGAGAGCTTGCCGTAATGCGATGCAACAGCCGTGAAGGGCGTCTGTGCGTTTCCTGAAGTATGAAAATTGATCGAACTATCGCGAAGTGTGACGCCCGCGCCAGCTCGAGGTCCTGTGCCTTCGAACGCGCTTCCCGGCTGCGAACCCTTTATGCCGAGCAACGCATAACTTCCAAAATAGCTTGTCGAATCGAATCCTGTTTTTCCGCCAAGCGACAGGATGTCTGCATGGACCGTCGCATTTCGATAGAAGGGAGTCGTGCCTGAATTGAAAAAAGGCTGCAGTGTTGTGAATACCGCTACCCTCCTGCCGGATGGAATCGTTTTGACGAGCGAATCGAAGATCCCTGCGACAGCAAGATTTTCAGAATCGTTGCCATCGAGCGGCGCGTGGATCTCTACAAAACTTTCGATCGCTGTCCCATCCTGACTTAAATAGGCAACCGTCAGGAACGGACCGATAACGCTGCTATCGGCCTTGCCCACGATCAAATGACTTGTCGCGCCCGCACCGGCATTGGTCGTGTCGTTGCCGCCATGCGAGACCACTTCGATACGCGTTGTGTCGGATATCGGAAGTGTAAGCGCACCAAGCGGGGTCAGCGTCAGATGATCCTGAATGGTGGTTCGAAGTTGATCGCCAGTCGAATAGGAAAATTCGGGAGCAGTCGATTGGTCGATACTCTCACTCAAGACAACCCAGGGGCCTTTTACTTGTGTTGATGGCGGAGTAAAGCGGATGCGTATCCAAACAACCTTGCTACTCGAGATCGGAAGCAGTGCACGCGGAACACCGATCTCGACCGGCGAGCGCTGAACATTTAACGTAACGACATTCCTGGAATTCGAGAACGCGCTCGTCGTATCCATTTCGATCTCGATCACGCCGGCGACCGACGATTGAGCCCCGATGACAGGCGCAAGCAGCACAAAATGGATCGAATCCGCCGAGACATCGCAAAAGTCACGCGAGCCTTCCGGAGGATAGAGGGTCGTAACACTGCTGCCATTAACGAGCACTCCTACGGTCGCAAGATTATCGTTCTCGTTTTCTTCTCTATAGAGGCTGTCGTAATCGACGAAGACGCTAATGGTGTGCTGACCGACGAGCGATGTATCGATCGGGAATGTCGCGCTTACTGTCGCCGTACTATCAAGTGCTGCAAGGTTCAAAATAACATCGCGCGGCACTGATGTTCGCGGTCCGAGATCGCGAATGCGAACGTGTACCGGCCCCTCCGTCGAATATCCAAAATCGTGGAGCATTGCAGCGACCGTGATCGAGGAATCGGATAGCGAAAATGTCTGCTTCGTCATACTGGCGGAATTCGAGAACGTCAGATCGGACTGCGAGACCGAAAGTTCGGGGTGCGGCCGGAGTGCGAAGCCTGTAAGGGCATCGCCTAAGATGAGATACTGGTTGAGCGAGTTGAGCGGAAGCTGCCCCCCATCGCTAAACGTTGCCGCAACTTTCGCGAGCGTGAAGACCGTCGCGAGATTAAGCCGGTTGCCGATATAATTTACACGCGAGCTGTCTGCGTTATCCATGAGATTCCACAACAGCACGGAGAGGGTGAGATCGTAACCGATCTCTCCAAATCCTGACGTACCGTAGGTCATGATCGCCCCTTGATCCTTCGCGCGAAGAAATTGCTCGTTGATCGAAACAAGATCGTTTTCTGCGAAGGCACCTGTGCGGCAGGAGAGCGAAATGAAAACGGTGTATGGCCCATTGTTCCGCAAAAGATTTGGATCACCGAGTGAAACATCGGTGATGTTGGGCGCACCATGCCCTGCGAAATAGGTGAACGATGCGCCTTCACGAATACGCTCCTGAATCTCGGCTTCATGCGTAAAATCGACCTGCGAGAAATCGGTGCGCTCGATAATGTTGTCCGAGATGCTCATCGGTGGCATCGCAAGCCCGCCATCTTCGCGAACATGCAGGAAGGCGTTGACCTCGCTCATAAAAAGCGAATGTTGATCCAGCGGACCGTCGCCGCCAACGATAAACAGGAACCGCTTATTCCAGGCTGCAGGAGTCGCAAGGCTGTAGTTCTGAAGCTTGTTGAAATAGTCGTTCGCTTGTCCTGAATCTTCTACGGGGATTCGGGCGATGACCATCTCGGGTGTGAGCGTCTCGAAGCCTGTTCCTTCCAATTCTGTAAAGACATAATCGGATACCGGGTCGCCAAAGCTTGGGACGTAGGAGTTATGAATAGTTGTATTCAGATTTTTCTTCGGATCCCATGCCGCGTCGCCAACGAGTGTCACAAATCCTGGCGGAGTGCCCTGATAAAATTCGTACGCATAGTGGAGAAACTGCTGGATAGCCAACGGTTCGTTCGATCCGAAATTAAACGCATTAAAAACTTCGTCGGTTGTAACAAGCCTGGTTCGAATGCCCAATTGCGTCTTGCGGAAAAATTCGATCTTGCTCGCAGCGCTTTTGAATAGCGGATGCGTGAGCACGATATAGTCAGCGCCTTTTGTCGAGTCGAGTATCTCCCATCCCTGCCCTGCGACACCAACGTTCCAGCCATAGATCTGGTCGGCTTTAAGAAATCCCGTTGCCGTCGAGGCCGCAAAAACCTGATTTGCGCCGTTCGTCGAATCGCGAAATGATGTCACGCCATTCGACGATGAGCGGGCATTGATCCTTGTAGTGTCGGTGAGGCTGAATAACTGCACGTTGTCGACACTTGCAATATTGAGGTTCGTGATGCCTGCGGAAAGTTGATCGGTAAAGAGTAATTGGCCGTACGCGATGGATGTGTCGGCAGAAGGAGCGAGCGATTCATTGAGCGAGAGCGAATAAAAGTCCACCAAAAAACGATCGAGGCTGTTCGACGTACCGGCAGAAACGAGTTGGAATTGGTTGGTCCCATTTCGAAGCAGACCCATCGGAATTGCTCGTTGCAGGAACAGCGAGTCATAATTCGTAAACGTTGAATCGGCAATCACGAAACCATTGATCGAAATGCGATAATGATGATTCGGGCTCGTATTGCCGCCTGCGGAAATACCATCGAGGAACGCGGAGAACAGTGCAGTCTTTCCAGCAGTATCTGCGGGCAGGGTAACGTTGAACGAGTCGATCAGCCGGGATGTGTCCCTTCCATTGGGCGGGTCGAGTTCTGCCCAGACAAACCTGCGCGAAGGAATCCACTCCGTTCGCTGCACCGTCTTTGCGTCGTCCGGATCGTTTTGCTTACCCGGAAAATAAAATTTATCCTTCTCATGATGGAGCATCATTGTGCCAGTGCTAAGATCGAGGACAGGACTTTCCGAAGGAGCCCGATCTTTATATCTGAGCGGCGCGGTGTTGAATTTTGTACTATTCGTCAACCAGTATACGTTCGTATCGGTCGCTACATTATAGTACTCCCGCGGAAATCCCGGCAAGCGCTCACCATAGAACTCGACTGCTTGCACGTGCCCCCCTTGCGATGTGTCGATCCATACCGGGATCTCGTGACCGTGATTAAAAACGCGAATTTGCGACGGCGACCAGTTCAGCAGATCGAGTGCTGCCGAATTTGTATGCGATCCGATATCGAGCGCCGTAACGCGATAGAGTCCGGTTCGCGTGATCGACATTTTTGCATAAGGCGCGCTTCTATCGATCCATGAAATACGCGAGAGATCGAATGTTCGAGCAGAATCGCTTCCTAATGTTTGTAGCTTGCCCTGAGTACCTGCAGATGCGGCTCGATGAAAATTAGCCTGAAATCGCGAGAGATCGGATGTGTTGGCAACCATGCGAAGCCCCGCTTCTTCGAACATCGGATCGAGAAGTTTGCGCGTCGCGGCAAACTGTTCACCGTTCGTGGTAAATGAAAGCGTCGCCGTTACCGACCGCCGTGCGCGAAGTGTACCGCTTGCGAGCACTTCGGCCAGCGGAATTTCAAGCGTGACGAAATGAAGCGTCCGGAAGGTGACAGCATCTTCGAGCTTCGCTTTCGGTGCGTGTGCGCCTGAGTAACTGGCGGTGTAGGTTCGCGATTCGTCTTTTGGATTTATCGCCGGCATCAGATGTGCATTTGTCAGATCGGCGGTTCGGTCATTTGCCAAAGTTAATCTTAGCCCGGTCGATCCGTCAGGAATCGCAAGACGAACGGCAAGCGTCGGAATATCGGGCGCGCCGGGATCGTGACTGAATGCAAGCGAAGTCCCCGTCGGCAAATGTGCGAGATCGAGGTTGCTCCATGTGAGTTCGGAAAATTTGACGGAAGCCGGCGCACTTTTTATCGCCACTTTCGCCACAGAGGTCGAAGGCATTCCAAGCTCGATTGAAACTGTGATCTTGCCGGTGTTTCCCGAAAGTGTTGTGCTCGTTTTGATCAGCGAATGCTTTCCGCCATTAAAGATCTTTCGTGTCGCGCCGGCGCGTGGCGTTGGTTTTGGCTTGATGACCTTATGGACGGCTGGAGCGGTCGCTGAAATCGGCTCGGTACTTCTTACGATGGAAGGCGTGCCGATCGATACTGGCTTGAGCGGAGCATGCGCGACAACATTCGGAAGCTTGCTTACCGATTGTGCACGAGCACCCGCACATACTGCGCACCCAAGAATGAGTAAGCAGAATGCGAATCCAACAAAATACAAAGCGAGTTTTTTCAGCGTCTCTATTCGGTTGACTAACTCCCTACAGTTGTCTCCAACCGCCCCCCAAAGCCCCGCCTTCAAAAGTCGTGGGAGCGTAGATAAAAAGGAGCAACACCTGAGAAGGAGAATTGACACCCGGGGGCACAAATTTTTACCCTTTTTTTTGAGGATAGGCTACCCCCCCAACTTCTCTCGGATCTGATCGTAATAGGTCTCGTGAAGCGGGTCGAGATAAACGAGCTTCGTGAAATAGGCTGCGAGATTATCGGGGAACATGCGGCCAAGTTCGGATAGCTCTGGATATTTTGCTTCGAAGAATGCCCTGATGAACGGACTACGCTGCATGAGCGAACTTTGTTTCTTGAGCATGACGAGTGAATCGACGACCATCGCGAGATTGGTACGCGCATCTTCGGGCTTTGTCGATTCGAGATCGAGCACGTGATAATTATATTCGAACATGAGATCACGGAGCGCTCGCTGGTTCGCATCGAGAATGTCTTCGATATATCCTACGCGAGAATAGGTGCCGGTCGCCGAGACAGAGCGTTCCCATCCCATGCCACTCGCCGCCGTTGCGACGGCCGCGATCTCGTTGGCCTGCTGGAAATACTGTGTGCCACCCTGCCGATTGTAGGAGTCGTAGTCGAGCCCGAGAATGACATAGACGTAAAAATCAAGCATCGATTCGAGCCCGCGATATCCCCCGCCCCGTTGCAGCACTTCGCCACGAATGTAGGGAAACTGCACATTGTTGTCGAAGAAGCGCGCCATCGTTGTTAGCTGATCGTTCTTATAGAGTGGCCGCGAACTTGTGATAAAGACCTGCGCGTTGAAGGTGCTGCCGTTCGCACTCAGTATGTTGAACTGGAAGGTGCAACGAATTCTGTCGCCGGTAAAACTTGTTGTCCAGTTATAGCTGTTCAAATAGGACTGTACGTCACCTTTGAAGGAATTCCATTGAACGCGGTCCTGCTCCGAAAGTGCAGAGATGTTGAGATCGACCTGTGCGTCGAGCTCCTGTGCTTTGGCCGATCGCGCAACGAGCACGAACGAGAGCACCGCGAGGAAGAAAAGCGAGATGAGCGATGAGCGATGTAGCGATGAGCGATGTAGCGATGCTGACGCGGTATGCATATTCAACTGATCAAACGAGTGTTCGAGACGTATGGAATTCCAACTCTGCTTGTTTCGGCTTAGTTCTAAGGAAGGGATCGAGGAGTTATATTGAACTGCCGACAGACGGACAACCTGCTTGGCGACAGAGACTTCTTCAGATATTTTTTCAGATGAATCATTGAGCGACATCCCGTTTGGGCTCGCTCATAACGCAGAATGCATGGCCTGGTTTACACGTTCGAAGCAAAACATCGATTCCGATTCGAAACGGGATTCCGACGCGATTCCCGATGGCGTCTGGGTCAAATGTTCGGAGTGCAAGGAAATAATCTATCGCAAAGCGCTCGAAGAAAATCTTTACACGTGCCCCAAGTGCAATAAGCATTTCCGGATCGGTAGCGCAGAATACTTCGAGATACTCTTTGATGATGGGATCTTCGAGCAGGAGATCGGCGCGAATCTGATCCCTGCCGATCCGCTTAATTTCGTCGATACCAAGCCCTACCCTGCCCGTGTTGTGGATGCAACGAAAAAAACTTCGCTCAAGGAAGCGATACGCGTCGCGACGGGTTCGCTCGATTCGGAGCCGATCGTTCTCGGCGTCATGGATTTTTCGTTCGTTGGCGGATCGATGGGCTCTGTCGTCGGCGAAAAATTTGCTCGCGGCGTCGATGCAGCTATCGCCGAGCGTCGGCCGTTCATCGTGATCTCCAGTTCGGGCGGAGCGCGTATGCAGGAGGCTGCACTGTCGCTAATGCAAATGGCCAAAACAAGCGCAAAGCTTGCACAACTTTCGGAGAAGCGAATTCCCTTTTTTAGCGTACTTACCGATCCAACGACTGGCGGCGTTACCGCGAGTTTTGCGATGCTCGGCGATATCAACATCGCCGAGCCGAAGGCGTTGATCGCCTTTGCAGGTCCGAGAGTCGTCGAGCAGACGATCCGTCGAAAATTGCCCGACGGCTTTCAACGTTCGGAGTTCCTGCAGGATCATGGTTTCGTCGATATGGTAGTACACCGCAAAGAACTGAAACGAACGCTTGCGACCCTTATCCGTCAACTTCGCACTTCACCGACGAATTAGTATGGGCAAAAGTCCCGCTGTGATGATCAAAAAAATAGTACGATTGATCGGCTTCCCGATGGATCTTGGCGCCGGCAGGCGCGGTGTCGATATGGGGCCTTCAGCCCTTCGCATCGCCGGCGTCGGTACGCTCCTTCAAACGCTTGGCTACAAAGTGATCGATTCGGGCGACATCGATATTCGTAGTCCCGAAGTGCAGGAGGTTGAGAATCCGAAACTTCGTTATTTGTCAGCGATCAGCGAGGCCTGCACTGCGCTTGCAAAAGCAGTCGAATCATCGCTCGATCACGGCGAATTTCCGTTGGTGCTGGGCGGAGATCATTCGATGGCGATCGGTACTATCGCAGGCATTGCAGCGCATTGCCAAAAAGCAGGCAAACGCCTCGGCGTTATCTGGATCGACGCACATTCCGACATCAACACATCCGAGACTTCCCCCAGCGGAAATATTCACGGGATGCCTTTGGCGGTTTCGCTCGGACTCGGAGATCACGCGCTGACCTCGATCGGCGGTGACTTCATAAAGCTCGAAGCGCATCAACTTGTGCTCATCGGCCTCCGCTCGATCGACCCTGAAGAGCGGTCGCTGATCAAGAAATTACAGATCGAAGCGTACTCGATGACCGAAATCGACAAACTCGGGATGTCCACCGTCATTGCCGGTGCGCTGGCGTCGCTCGGTCGACGGGTCGATCATTTGCATGTGAGTTTCGATCTCGATTCTCTCGATCCCTCCGTCGCCTCCGGTGTGGGGACCCCGGTACCGGGCGGACTTACTTATCGCGAAGCACATTTGCTCATGGAAGCGATCGCCGAGACGGGCACAATGTCTTCCTTCGAGATCGCCGAGGTCAACCCAATCCTCGACACGCATAACGCAAGCGCCGAGGTCGCGGCAGGACTCATCGCAAGCGCGATGGGCCAACGAATTCTTTAAGCTGCAACAATCGATTTCTTTAAGCTGCAACAAACCTCTTGCTCAAAGTCGAAACGGTTCACGAACTTCGCGCCGCGCTTCACCCTATGCGAAGTGCCGGCAAGCGGATCGGTCTGGTGCCAACGATGGGAGCGCTGCACCGAGGCCATCTATCGCTCGTTGAATTATCCAAACGATCGAACGACGTCACCGTCGTAAGCATCTTCGTCAACCCTACGCAGTTCGGGCCCAAGGAAGATTTTTCGAAGTATCCGCGGACGCTTGATTCCGACAGTGAAGCACTCAGCAAAGCCGGAGTCGATATACTTTTCGTGCCTCCTAACGAGGAAATGTATCCGGCTGGCGCTGCGACTTCCATTCGGGTCTCGGGCGTTACCGATGGATTCGAATCTGCGATCCGTGCAGGGCATTTCGATGGCGTTGCAACCGTCGTCGCAATTCTCTTCAATCAAGTTCAGCCGCACACCGCATACTTCGGACAAAAAGACGCACAACAAGTTTCCGTTATCAAGCGGATGGCACGCGATCTGAATTTTCCTATTGCGATCGAGATCGGCGAAACAGTGCGCGAACCGGACGGCCTCGCGCTCAGCAGCCGCAATCGATTCCTTTCCAAGACCGAGCGAAAGGAAGCTTCCGGCATTTGCGTAACGCTCATTAAAGTCCTGACCGATATCACGACCGGAGCAACGAACGCGCAGGCAATACTCGATGCAACTCGTTATTTTTCAAGAATTTGCCCTAACGCAACTCTTGATTATCTCGAGATCGTCGATCCAGAAACGTTTCGCAAAACGGACTCGTTTAAAGACGCAGATAAGCTTTTAGTGGTCATTGCGGCCCGTTTTGGGTTGACGCGGCTACTCGATAATCTGATCATCGACCGGCCCACAACAACTTCCGGCTGACAACAACATGAAGCGGACTCTCTTTAAATCGAAGATCCACCGTGCAACGGTCACCCAGGCTGAGCTCTACTATGAGGGTTCGCTGACGCTGGATCGCGACCTCATGCGCGCTGCTGACTTGATGCAATACGAGCAAGTCGCGATCGTCAACGTAAACAATGGCGAGCGCTTCGAGACCTATCTTATCGAAGGTCCTGCCGGTTCGGGGGTGGTCTGCCT
>JBBSDW010000053.1:0-19291 GCA_038240295.1 Kapaibacterium sp. (SeqCode) | reverse complement strand
TGCGTTGAGGCTCCGGAGTGGAATTCGGACCCGTGTTGCTCGGTGTGTAGCCTGACTGAGATGCTTCGGGTGCGCCTTCTTGCATGAATGATCGTTTGAAGTCTGGGATACGAATATAAGCCCTTCGCTAATTTCAGCCGTCAAGTGAACAGATGCGTGCGGCCGGTGGTTTTTGAGTCTCTGTAGTTCGTTCTGCGTTTAATGCCAGCAAAATCGTATCTCTTTTTCTTCTTAGGTGTAACCCTTCTTTCGACGTCGTTACACTATTTCGTCTTCACGCAGCTTCGGCGAACCCTTAAAAAGGATTTCGGCGCACGCGCGGCCCGATTGATCCGCCTCGCGGCGATCGTCTTCATCACGATGGAGTTCCCGTTCGTGCTACTCTTCCTGCGCAAGCACCTCACGGCAGATCCGGTCATTTATACAAAGTTTCTCTTCTATCCCTTCACCGTCTGGCAAGCTATCATGCTCATGTGGGCGGTTATTCTTACGCCGCAAGTACTATACCGAAAGATCCGCGCTCGCTGGGGCGACCAGAAGTTTGCGTCCGGCACTCGCGCCGCCGGCGCACTCAAAACGCCATCAGATGGCTATCAATGGAACGTCACGACGCCCAAAACAACATCCAAAGTTTGATGGAGGAATTTAATTTACAATCCGAGTCTGCGCTTCAACCTGAATCATCGATTCAAGCCTCGATTCATCCTTCGGGAAGCTCGACGCTGCTGACTCGCCGCAAATTTGTTTATACGGGCATCGTCGGATTGTCCGGTTTTGCACTTGCCGGATGTATGCACGGGATCACAACGCGCGGCGATGTCGAGATCACGCACCGGACGTTCTCGATGCCAGCGCTGCCGCCCGCCTTCGAAGGCTTTACGCTTACGCTTGCAAGTGACATCCATTCGAGTCCGTTCATGCTCACGGACGATCTTAAAAAAGTTGTCAAGCTTATCAATGGACTTGGCTCGGACGCGATCGTCATGCCGGGCGATTTTGTGACATCACATCATAACGAGATCCCACCATTTGCCGAAGCGATGAGCAACCTCAAAGCACCGTACGGCGTTTTCTGCTGCACGGGCAATCACGATTATTACTGCGGCGTCGATGCCGTCACAAAAGCTTCGGAGGAGATCGGATTGAAGATGCTTCGCAACGAGAATTTCGCGATCGAAAAAGATGGGCAAAAAATTTTTCTGATCGGCGTCGACGATGAAGATGCCGCAGAAGTCGAGCAATATATTGGTGGGAAGCGGGCCTCACATATCGAAGCTGCCTACAAAGGCATCGACCGTCCCGAAGCTGCGATCCTGCTTTGTCATAAGCCATACGAATTTGAATCGTTCGCAAAGACGAACGTCGGCTTGATGCTCTCTGGCCATACGCATGGCGGTCAGATCGTGTTCGGCCGCATTGGCGATAGCGTGCTCTCGCTGAGCACGATCGCTTCCCATTTTGTCGAAGGCAGGTATTTGCCTAAGCAAAGCGAGAGTGCGACACAACTCTATGTATCGCGCGGTCTCGGCGTCGTTGGCTTGCCGATCAGGATCAACTGCCCGCCCGAGATCACGAAGATCACACTCACCCGCCAGCCCACACTGCCTAACCTTTCTACTCGTGCCTGACACAGCTAGCTCACCAAAGCCACACGTAACGATCTACACTGACGGAGCTTGTTCCGGAAATCCGGGACCGGGCGGCTACGGCGTCGTGCTCATGGATGAGGGCGGCCGCAGACTTGAGCTTTCGGAAGGCTACACGAGAACGACCAATAACCGGATGGAATTGCGCGGGGTGATCGCGTCGCTGCAGTCGCTCAAGCGGGCTTGCAACGTCACACTCTTTAGCGATTCGCAATACGTCGTTCACGCGATCGAAAAGGGCTGGCTGAAAAACTGGCAGGCAAAGGGCTGGAAAAAGTCGGATAAAAAGCCGGTGCTCAATATCGATCTTTGGAAACTGCTCATACCAGAACTTGTGCGCCACCAGGTCACATTCAAGTGGACACGCGGCCACTCAGGAGATGTTGAGAACGAACGCTGCGATGTGCTCGCAGTGGAAGCTGCGAGGAATCCGCAACATGACGATGTGGCATCGTAGCAGATCTGCTAAGGATGCCCGTTGAAACCAAATGGCGCTTCCAACCATACCCTTATAGGCTTACCATTCATTAACGCAGGTCTAAACTTAGTGTGTGCCGTTGCTTCCTGTGCGGCCTTGTCCAAAATGATGTGACCAGAACTTTGCTCGACGACGGTCTTGATTACATTTCCTGACGTATCGATAAGTCCAGGTATGATCGTTTTCCCTTCCCAATGTTGCTTAATTGCTCGGGGGGATAAGCCACAAGAGATTGAAGTGGAATGAGCGGTTCGGGATCCGCATCCATTTCATTCAGCGTTTCTGCTAAATGCGTTCGAACCGAATCCGAAATCTTGAATGAAATTAGAACGCGAAACCACATCGCCACAGGCTCTCCGAGGCTGGTCGCTGGAGTGTATGTAGACTGAACAACAGCACGCAATGCCGCGGTATCGAGAACCGCGTGACCTGAAGATTCATCGAGTTTGACCTTGCGTACGTGCCCCGTAAGATCAACCAACGCAAGCACAGCGCTCTTCCCCTCCCAATTGCTATCGATCGCCGCTGCCGGGTATTGCACAAACGAGATTATGTTATGCAGCGGCACCGGATCCCGACCGAGGCCGACCACATATTCATCTGTCCCCGCACCTTGAGCGTGCACCGTCATCCCGAAGCCGAGCGTTACAACAAGTGAAAAAATCGCGATCGAAAAAAGCCTTTTTTATCATACCAGCGTCCAGAAAAGTCTAACAGATGCTCAACCAGCCATTCGAATCAACGGCCCGACACTCGAAAATTGTTCAGATTCCGGGCGCTCGGCGAGGAGGAAATGGCCGTCGAGATCGATGTAATCAAAACCACCAAGGCCGGCTGCGATCGACGCGCCCGCTGCGATGCCAACCGTCGATTCGAGCATACAGCCCATCATCAACTTTGTATTCGAGGCTTTCGCGAGCTTCGCTATCGCGACGGATTGATAGAGTCCGCACTTCATTACTTTTACATTGACGCCGTGCACCGCCGTCTGCAGAATGGCTTCTGCGTCCGCGATCGTACGACATGCTTCGTCGGCGATGATCGGGAATGGGCTGCGCTCTGCGACAAACGCAAGTTGATCGATCGCTTCTTTCGGGACGGGCTGCTCGATCATTTCGACGAAGATCTTTTCTTTCTCAAGTGCAGAAATAAATCTCAATGCCGACTCCTGATCGAAAGCTTGATTCGCATCCAGCCGCATTGTTGTATCGGGAAATTTCTTGCGAAGTTCGAGGATCCGATTGATATCATCGCGAACATCCTTACTGCCAACTTTGAGCTTGAAGATCCGAAAGCCCTCGGTATAATATCTCGAAGCGACCTCTACGACGTTCTCGACTTTCGATAGCGTTACATCCGTCACAAGTTCGCGTGAGTGGGCACCAAGCATTTGCCAAAGCGATGTCCCTTCAATATCGGAATATGCATTCGACAGTGCGATCTCGATTCCAGCGCGCGCTGCCGGGTCATTCACAAGCAGCGATTGCAATCCAGCCATCATCACTTCCGGCGCCTCGATCGCAGCGCCAATCATTTTTGATTCGATCGCGGGTACAAGCGCCAACACTGACTCCACCGTCTCCCCTGTCACATATTGCACGGGCACTGACTCACCCAAATAGGTCTTTCCATTGGAGCATTGCAGCTCATAGCGAACGAGATTCGCGTTGGTGGCACTGCGCAGCGAGAGCACGAACGGATCGACCAGCGGGATCGGGAGATAATAGGCAGAAATTTTCTCGACGGTAACTTCGGTCATCTTGGGCCTGTTTTTTGCAATCTCATGTCGTTCCTAAACGGCGCGAATAGGATTTTAGTCTCGAATGAAAGTTTGTTAACTTGAACTATGAATAAACGTCTACGCATCTTCTCGATTGTTCTTCTTTCTTCGCTATCGTTATTCGGCTGCAACTCAACAACTGCGCCCACAAACACGACCAGCGTACCTGACAATTCTATGTCCGCAACGATTGATGGCAGTTACTGGCAAAGTACCTCGATCCCGCTCGTGACCGGGGGCGCTACAGCCGTCCGTAAACTTTCACTCGGCACGATCACCATTGCCGGCACGAAGGTCAACAGCACGACCGACCAGCAGGTACTAACCATCAATCTTACGCATTTCGGTAAAGGAGTCGATACGTTGGGCATTTCAAATCAAGGTATCTATCGTACCGGCTCACAGAGTGACCAATATTGGGCAACGGCAGGTTTCAATGCGGGCGTCGCGACTGTAACGACGTTCGATACGGTCAACAAAGTGATCTCCGGCACCTTCTATTTCAATGCTGTCAACACTGCGCTCAATCAGAAGACCATCACTAACGGAGTTTTCCAGAACGTTACCTGGACGGATCAATGAGAGGGCAATCAACCGAATCTCTGGAACGACTGCGAACCGAAGTCGTTATCTGACATGCAGCTCTGAGGCTGCATTCTTTTCTTTTATGCCAGCAATTATTTTCGCAGCGCTCTTCATTCCGCTCGCGCTCGGCGCTATTTTCAAACACGAGAAACAGACCGAGCGGTGGCTCGTGAAGACGGTCTGCGACTGCGATACGAACACGCTCGAGTGTAAGGTAGCGGTGCATTCAAGCATCGAATTTCAAGATAGCCTTCGGCGGCCTCCGATCAGCGCGGAAACCGCGCGATGCAAAGAAGAGCGAACGCTCTATGGATTCAATGCCTACCTGCTCGGCGTCAAAGAGGAGACCGACGGTGATTATCATCTTGTCATTCGTTCGCCATATTCAAAAGCAACGATGATCGCAGAGATCCCAAACGCAGCCGGTCCCGAAGCGAAGGATTCTCCGTTTGCATCAAGATTTATTGCTGCTCGTGCGCAGATCGATAGCCTCATCGGCGAACCGCAAGCCCGAATGCACTGGCTGCCAAAACCGGCGCACCTCCACCTCGAGGGCATCGGATTTTTTGACGAGAAGCACATGATCCCACAAGAAGGCGCAGCCCCAAATGCCCGCGAACTTCATCCGGTCATGAAGATCGAAGTGCTGAAATAACGATTGTTCTGACTCCTCCCGCCTGGGACGCTTCCGACGCTGCCCGTTCAAGCGGACAGGGAACAGCAAACGGGGAACAGCAAACGGGGAACAGCGAACAGGGGCGGGATTCTTACGTGGCGCTATGCAGCGCTCCCCCTCCGCAGCGCGGCCGCCCGAACTCTTAAAGTCTCCGCTCGAACTCTTAAAGTCTGAAGTCAAACCCCAGTGCGAGGTAGCAATCGCCAAATCCCACCTGGGCACGGAAATCGAAACGTGAAGTCAGGAAATACCTTGAGCCCACTTGTGCCGTAAAAAATGGCCGACTTTTATAGCTCACCGGGGCGGTCCCGGTTTGAGTTGTACCTACGATATCGTAACCCAGACCTGCCCCAATAAAGGGATCGAACTTTCCTTTGTCGAGCGGGAAATGGTAGTTCGCCATGGCGCTGATGGCCAGGAAATGATAGAGGTAGTTGGGATCCTTCGTCGTCCAATAATCACCACGAATCCCGAGTGCAAGGATACCCGGGCCGAACGACTTCGCGTCTGTCAGTGGAAATTCGGCAAGCAATCCGGCTGCTGCACCGGTGCCATAACTCGGAACACCGATTTCGGGCCCTACATAGAAACTTCCATTGACGAACTGCGCCTCGGCCGTGTTGGCAGACAGCAGAACGAGGACTGCAACGATCGGAATTAGGATGCGAAACGAATTTTTCATGCTCAAACGAATTGGCTTAAATATGCTAATACGATCCATCGGTCGATGCGTGCACGCTGAATGCAAGAATTTAGCCATACGCTTCTTTTGGGCAACGTTAATTCTCGCAGGCATGACTGTTCTGCCGGATTTAGCGCCTGCACAGAGCTTTTTCGGGTTAACGGGTGGGACAAATCTGGCCGTTCCTTCCATCCTTGCGAGCAATAACTTTCAAGCGCAGGAGACGGGATCCTCCTCTGAAAAAACATCTTACCATTTCGGACTCCGAGGCGTCATTGCATCGTCGAATCTTATCAAGATCGAGACAGGAGTTGTTTACATCAATTCAAAAGAGACACAAAACCAGCTCTCAGGCGCAGCGCTTTATAGTCTCTCGTCTGTCGGAATTCCACTGCTCGCAAGGTTTTGCGACTATGGCAGTATCATCGAGCCGTTTGTCGCAGCGGGCCTGGAGCCTGCCGTGCTCATTCATAAGACGACGCACGCAACGAGTGGCACTACTTCGTTTGCCGCATTCGGAGTTTCGCTTGGCGGCGATGTTTCGCTCGGGATCGCGCTGCATGCGAGCGATGCGTTAAGCTTCGAGTTGACTGGACTCTATCGTATGCTGCTCATCCCAACGACCTTCGACGGACAACTAGGAGATCAGGCTCGCGTATCCTTCGGAGTTCTTTTCAAAACAAATCTCTTCGACGGATTCTGGGATTAAATTAGAATCGGCGAGTCGAGTGGGCCGCGGAAGCCCACCACTCAAGAGACTACTTCGCCCTCTATGGTAGTGTTCGGTTCGCAGTCATTCGACCACGACCAGTTCCAGTTGCCTTTCGGCTGACCGGAGTTTTTTGCCCAGTCCTGCCAGCCGCCTTTGTTCCAGCGCCCGCGTCCCCTGGGCCTCCCACCGCCGCCAAAAGGATGCCCGAGCAGCAGCCTCGATAGCAGGAACAGTCCGACGCCCTGAATATAATTGATCTGTCCGCCATGAAAAATATCAGGTACGAGCGCATTCCATAAGAGCGAAATAAATCCCCCGAGAATGAATGAGCCAATGGCTAAAAAGATGATTCCTTTTATGATCCTGAATGGTCCGAAGCCCATAAAACCTCCTGATATGTTTGTAGATAAATTCTGAATCTGAGGGCGGTACGTTCTGCTCTTAAGCGTCTGACAATTCGCTGTAAACTTCCGACAGCGATTCACGAAGCTGCACAACGGCTGAATGCTTACGCGAAAGGAGCGTATTGACCGGCACCGAAAGCCGCGCGGAAATTTCCTTGAAGCTCAAACCTTCCATCTCGTTCATGACAAAAACTTCCCGTTGCGCTTTCGGCAGATCGGCCAGCGCTTCGTTGAACGCTTCCCACATCATTTCCTGCTCGTAGGGCAGGTCGGCATTGTCAAGCATGTCCGAAGCGGAAGCTGCGTGTTCAAGATTGAGATCGGTGCCTCGCGAACCGCGTTTGCGATAGAGATCGATGATCTTGTTTCGAGCAACTCGGTACAACCAGCCTGTGATATTCGCGATCGGCGCAGCTGGATCGTAGTTGACCGCAAGTTGATAGAACACGTCCTGCAAAAGATCTTCAGACTCATCGAGATCGTCGATCTGTTTTCGAATAAATGCGAGCAGACCTTTTTCCGCCGACTTTACGGCATGCGTCAGCCGAGCCTCAACCGACTCCCTCTCGCCCGCTCCCCCGGCTGCTGCTGTCACTCCAAATACAATCGCTGCGTCCATCTGTCATGCATATAGAGACAAGACGAAGTTACGTGAGAAATATTCGGTGCCGCGTTAATCGAAACTTAACCGGTCATTGCGAGGGGGATTGATTCGCTTAGCGAATCAATCGACGAAGCAATCTCCAAGAGCGGGGAAGAATGCGAAGACCGGGTACCCCGCTCATGGAGATTGCTTCGTCGGCTGGTGCCTCCTCGCAATGACCCGCAAATTGTGTTTCTCAAGAATCATACCTTTCATCCAATCTGTTGAATATCCGAGTGCACCTTCCCGTGCGTAACTTTTGTTGTAGTTTGGCGTCCGAGAACGGATCGTCATTAGGCAGTGAAAATACTTTATGTCAAAACATTGGTGGGACGACGGCGCGTATACGAACAACGGCCCGCACATGATCCCCGAGGGCGCTGAAGATTATAATTATCCCGCAGGGCCGCCGGAGGAGCGCAAGCCTTTCCTGAAACGATTTCGGTGGTGGCATTACCTGCTCACCTGCCTTTTCCTGTTTTTGGGCGTTTGCGTCTGGCTTTGGATCGTGGTGAGCAAAGGATTGCCGACGCTCGATCAACTGGAGAATCCAAAACCGGAGCTCGCGACACGATTGGTCTCGGCCGATGGTGAATTGCTCGATCAATATTTCATCAAAAATCGGACGACGGTTCATTTGAAAGATGTTCCGAAAGATCTGATCGACGCACTGCTCGCTACCGAGGACCGCGACTTTTATCATCACTGGGGTGTCAACATTTGGGGTAACCTTCGCGCTGCCTGGACGGACGTTGTCACGCTCTCGCCGAGACAAGGCGCCAGCACGATCACGCAGCAGCTTGCGCGCAATCTTTATCTCTCGCAGGAGAAATCGGCGCTCCGCAAACTTCGCGAAGTCGTTTCGGCAGTGCAGATCGAGCGAACGCATACAAAAAACGAGATCCTCGAGATGTATCTCAACGTCGCCTATTTCGGCCGTGGTGCCTACGGCATCGAAGCGGCTGCGCAAGTTTATTTTGGGCGCGATGTTGAAAAATTAACGCCCGCACAAAGCGCCTATCTCGTTGGCATTCTCAAAGGCCCCGAAAATTACGATCCGGATGACGATTACGAACACGCCGTCGCACGCCGCAATACCGTAATCGATAATATGGTCGACGCGAAATATATCAATAGGGTGCAGGCCGAGAAATTCAAGACGGAGCCCCTCAAGGTCCAGGCGATCCAGGGCTATCACGGCATTGCGCCGCACTTTGCCGAAATGATCCGGCAGGATCTGGCAAAGCGGCCGGAGCTAAGCGGGTACGATCTCTATCGCGACGGTCTCGTCGTCTACACAACGCTGAACGCCCAGATGCAGCGCGCTGCGAATCGTGCGGTCACGGAGCACATGACGAACTATCAGAAGAACTTCGTTGACAAACGCTGGAACTGGGCGCAGCATAAGCCACTGCTCGATTCGCTTTTGGCAAAAGCAATTCGCGCCGATCAGGATTATCGGCAAGCTCCAAATGCGATCGAAAAGCACAAGGTCAACGTCGAGCTTCGTGGCGATAAGGATTTTACCGACAGCGTCAAAGAAGCTGAGATCACGCTCCAGTGCGGATTTGTTTGCCTCGATCAGCAGAATGGACAGATCTTGGCGATGGTCGGTAGCTCGAATTATAATGAAGCCCGCTATGGATTGAATCATGTGACACAGATCGTTCGTCAGCCCGGTTCCGCATTCAAGCCGATCATTTATGCGGCCGCTTTCGAAGCAGGTGCGACGCCAGAAACAGTGGTCTCCAACCAGCCGATCTCGATTCCCGACGGAGATCATGTTTGGTCGCCAGGCAACTTCGAAGGCGAAGCAACAGGCGGCTCGCGATCGATCAGAACCGCACTACAATATTCGATCAACCTATGCGCAATCCACGCAATGCTTGAGATCACGAGCACCCAGGATGTCATCCGCATGGCGAAGCGGCTTGGTATTCGTTCGAACATTCCGGCGTATCCCTCGATCGCGCTCGGTACAGCTGAAGTAAATCCGCTTGAGCTCACGAGCGCCTATAGCACGTTCGCCAATGACGGTACGCGTGCAACGCCCTATGCGATCCTGCGCGTAGAGGATCACAACGGAAAAATTCTCTATCGCTCCAAACCGGAACTTGAAACGGTGTTCGATCAGCGGATAGCTCATATGATGACGAGCGCACTGGAGGATGTCGTGAATTCAGGTACCGCCGTTCGTATTCGTTCACTTGGGTTTCATTTTCCTGCAGCCGGAAAGACTGGCACAACGCAAAGTTCTGCCGATGCGTGGTTCATCGGCTACACCCCGCAATACACTGCTGGAGTTTGGGTGGGATTTGACGATAAGCGTGTCAATTTGGGCGGAGCCGATTTTCAGGGTGGCCGTGAGGCAGCGCCGATCTGGGGCCTCTTCATGAAGTACACCTACGAGGCGCTCAAGCCGCAGATCACTTACTTCCAGACAAATTATTCTGCAGTACCTGGCAATCATCCATCGAGTGGCGGCGGGGCTCCAAAGCCCGACACCTCGGGAGTCATTCAAGATAAGATACCGCAGGTCACGCAAGTCCCGCCAACCACCCCGATTCCAGTCGTGCCACCGTCTCAACCCGCGATACCTCATTCGGATCTGCCATCGATGCAACCGCCAAAACCGCAGCCTTCAAACAAGCCTGTGTCGCATTAGCGAGGCACTGTGAATTTGAATCGAGGGTGAACGCTAAAAGAAATGCCCGGCATTAATGACGCCGGGCATTACTAATTTTGGAACTACAGGTGATCGCCGCCTGATATTAGTTGCCGGCGGAATCAAGCTCGGCTTGCGCCCTCTCGGGATTCACCTGCATCTTCACCTCGGATGTCAGATCTTCCCATTTGGTGATCGTGAACATCCTCGGGTCCGTCTCGATGAACCGGTTGGGTATCGGCTCGTTTGCCTTGCTTGTTGCCATTCGCTTGTCGCTCAAGCGTGTTAGCTCGACATCGAGCGCAAGAACTCCTTGTTCGTCTTCGTGCCGCGCATTCTATCGAGCAGGAATTCCATCGCATCGACCTGATTCATATCCGCAAGCAACTTGCGGATGATCCACATGCGATTGAGTTCGTCGGCACTGAGAAGCAATTCTTCCTTACGCGTACCTGACGAGTTGACATTCATCGCAGGGAAAATTCGGCGATCGCTCAATTTGCGGTCAAGTGCGATTTCCATGTTGCCCGTACCCTTGAATTCTTCGAAGATAACTTCGTCCATCCTTGAGCCTGTTTCGACAAGGGCCGTCGCGATGATCGTCAGTGAGCCGCCCTCTTCAACATTTCGCGCAGCGCCAAAGAAGCGTTTCGGACGGTGCAATGCCATCGCATCGACACCACCAGAAAGAATTTTTCCGGAGTGTGGCACCACCGTATTGTGTGCGCGTGCGAGACGTGTGATCGAGTCAAGCAGGATCACAACATCGAGCTTCGCTTCGACCAAACGCTTCGCCTTCTCGATCACCATTTCGGCAACCTGAACGTGACGCTCGGGCGGTTCGTCGAATGTCGAAGAGATGACTTCGGCCTTGACGGAACGCTCCATATCGGTGACTTCTTCCGGACGCTCGTCGATGAGCAGAACGATAAGCTTTACTTCAGGATAATTTCTTGCGATCGAGTTCGCGATCTTTTGAAGGATAACCGTCTTACCAGATTTTGGCGGAGAGACGATCAGGCCGCGCTGCCCCTTGCCGATGGGCGAAGCGATATCCATGATGCGCATCGAATATTCGCCTGGCGAAGTTTCGAGAATGAGCTGCGAATTCGGATAGAGCGGCGTAAGATTGTCGAAGAGCGGCCTGTCGCGATTGAGCTCGCTTGCGACGAAATTGATCTTGTCAACTTTGAGCAATGCGAAAAAGCGTTCGCCTTCTTTCGGTGGGCGCACTCCCCCTTCGATCGTGTCGCCGGTACGAAGATTGAATTTTTTGATCTGCGAAGGCGAGACGTAAATATCGTCGGGCGAAGGCAGATAGTTGTAATCGGGTGAGCGGAGAAATCCGTATCCGTCCGGCAGAAGTTCGAGTACTCCGGACGCGAGCGTACCGGTTTCATCTTCTTTGCCGTTCTGGCCGACTTTGGATTTAGCGGAATCAGCTTCGAGGATCTTAAAGATCAACTCTTGTTTACGAAGGTCGGCAAAGCCGTCGATTCCGAGACTGCGAGCGAGATCATTGAGTTCTACGATCTTTTTGGTTTTGAGGTCAACTGCACTTAATGCCATAACATCAAACGGTAGGTGGGTATTCAAGTAACGATGGATGGGGATTCACATTCTGCCACAGAGTGTCCTGTTCGGGTTCGGGATGAACCTCGATAGGTCATTTCGGTGCGATGTAAGGGTCCGGGTAAAAATTTTGATGGATGCGTCCCTGCAACTTCGCAGGAATGTTAGAATTTGGCTGTCGGCGCAAAACGGGATATCCGAGATCCGAAGATCACTTATCTGCTCGCTCGTGGCGAGCATACGACACGGGGATCCTTTCAGACACTGAAAGCGGATGCGAATGCGATCAGTTAATGTTCACGATTCCTGCTCTAAAGCACGGTGACCGGCAGGAGTGGGATCGCGAGCGGCAGCCTCGAAAAGAAGTGACGGCTGGCAACATTGGTTGTCGGCCCGTCAAAGATACGAATCAATTTAATACAACAATACCACAGGAATCTACTCTGAATTGGTCAATGACGACCTCTCTATCTGGGATGTTACGGTTACTCAGAGGGACTCTAGCTGGGATGTTAAACGGCAATGATTCGCGATTCGTTCGCTAAAAATTCTCCAACGACATAATGCGAGCCAACAATCAGCACCGTATCGCCCTCCTCCGCCTGATTCAGCGCCAGCTGAACGCCCGAAATCACGTCGCCCCCATCGCGGCAGTTCATCGTCGTTCGCTCGGCTTTTTTCCAGAGTGCACTGCTTTCGAGGGCGCGCTTTCCTGTGGCCTGAACTGCGATAAAGAGATCGGTAACGAGGCTAAGCTGATGAAGCATCGCAGCGACTTCTTTGTCCTTCATAAATCCTGCAACGACGATCGGCCGCACATCCGCATTCCGGAAATAAAGACTCACCGCCTCGACAGCATTGAAATTATGCGCCACATCCAAAAGCAGCCGCACACCCCTTTTTGCAAAAGCGGGCGAGTTGTATTCTTCAAGCCGCGAGCGCAAGCCGGTTAATTCGGCCACATGTCGAATCCCATAACGGATCGCTTTAGGTGATGGCTTTTCTTTTATTACGCGAAGCGTTTCAAGCACCGTTCGCACATTCTGTTCCTGATGCTCGCCGGGGAGTGTAGAATGGATCGTGCGCTTCTTGGTTTCGTTGAAGTCGTCCAACCAATGAAGTTTTGTTTCGCTCAACGAGGCGAAGCTTTCGAAGAACTCCTCGAGTTCGGGTGGCCCATGGACGACCGCCGGCACTCCTTCTTTCCAGATCCCCGATTTTTCACATCCGATGTCTTCGAGCGTATTGCCAAGTTGCTCCATGTGATCCCAGCCGATACTCGTGATCACCGTCGCAATGGGATGCTCGAGCACGTTCGTCGCATCCATCGTGCCGCCCAATCCTGTTTCGATAATCGCGATGTCGACTTTTTCCTGACTGAAATATTCGAATGCGATCGCAGTCGTAACCTCAAAGAAGGTAGCATTGAGCTCAAGCACCAGCGGCCAAATCTTCTTGAGGATCTCCCGAAGCGATTCGCGCGGGATCATTTCGCCACTGATCTTGATTCGCTCGCGAAAATCAATGAGATGCGGCGACGTGTAGAGGCCGACTTTTTTGCCATCGGTCTGAAACACCGCAGCAAGCATCGATGCGACACTCCCCTTTCCATTCGTCCCCGCAACGTGAATCGTCTTGTAATTTCTCTCCGGACGACCAAGAAATTCAACCAGCTTCGTAATATTCTCCAACCCAAACTTCATGCCGAAGAACTCGAGCTTCAGCAGTTCACCGAGCGCTGCATCATAGCTCGCATCTTCAAGCGTTGGCGAGGGTGAGATTGGTCTGGAAGTTTCGTGGGGTGCAGCGATCACTGGATTTCGACGGATCATCGAAGTTGGGTCGCCATCTATAAAACCGAGCTTTTTATAGAGGCCGTGCATGTCACGGGTGTTCAGCAGCCAGCGTAGATCACACAGCTCGGTACTTTCGATGATCGTGCGGCACATCCATTCGCCGAGACCTTTGCCGCGATATTCCGGAAAGATGAAGACATCGGAAAGATAAGCGATGATCGCTCGATCGGAGGTTACGCGTGCGAATCCGATTAAATCCGCTTTGTGATAAAGACCAAAGCAGAACGTCGAATTTTTCCAGGCTCGCTCGATCAATTCATTGGTACGGTCCTTTGCCCAGTAGGTCGTTCGAAGTCCCTCAATTATGCGCGCGAGATCGATCCGTTCTCGCTCGTCATTCAGAATAAATCCGTCGTTCGACCACTCCATTATTTCGTGAGGATCTCGCCCCGATCTTTTCGCACAACGATGGTGTGCTCGTAGTGGGCGCTCGGCTTACCGTCGGCAGTTATCACCGTCCACTTGTCCTTCGCGGTCTTGACGCGAGCGGTGCCGAGATTGACCATTGGCTCGATGGCGAGCGTCATCCCCTCCTGCAGTTCGATATTCGGAAAACCTCCTTCGAAGCGGCCGGGTACGAAGTTCGGCACTTGCGGCTCCTCGTGCAGACGACGGCCGATGCCATGACCTACGAGTTCGCGAACGACGCCATAGCCGTGCGCTTCGCAGTATTCCTGAATCGTACGACTGATGTCATAAAGCCGCGCACCGGCGCGGGCCTGCGCGACGCCCATTAGCAGCGATTCGCGTGTGATTTCCATCAACTTCTTCGACTCGGCAGGGATTTCGCCGACCGCGTAGGTCCAGGCGCCATCGCCAAACCAGCCGTCTTTTTCGACACCGATATCGATCGAAACAATATCGCCTACTTTGAGAGGTGTCGTATTCGGAAGTCCATGCACGACCGCATCGTTCGTCGAAATGCACGCGGCAAACTGATAGGTCTGCTTACCGACTTTGTAGCCCTTGAAGGCAGGATAGGCTCCGTTCTCAACGATAAATTTTTCAGCAGCTTCGTTGAGTTCGAGCGTAGTGACGCCTGGCGCTACCATTGCCCCCGCAAGCGAGATCGCCTCCGCAACAAGATGCGCACTCGTACGAATCTTCGCGATCTCCGCTTCCGTTTTGATCATCGAATTAAAGACCGCCATATCGATTTCTCGCTAAAAAAAACAGGCACCACCATTCGGCGTGCCTGCAACACTTGCGAAAACTGTTTCGTCCCTTTTATACGAGGGGTGCTTCTTTTCCTACCAACTCCAAATCACATACCCAGATGGTTGCAGTTCAACTACCGTGAGCACCGTTATTTGGCATAAGAAGTCAGAGTAAAATCAAAGTAGCCGTGGGGATCATGTAACATAAATCTGGTGTAAAAACCGACGTTAGACGAATACCAGTAGGTGGCGATCGAACGTGCAAAAAGACCCTGCGGGACACCCTGTGTCAATATACCGCTGGTATCCGACGTCCTCTCTTCGTATTTCGTCGACAACAAGGCTGGATTGCCAGCGTAATCCTTCCCTAAGATGGCGATAGAATCCTGGATTCCCAAATAAAACTGATCAGGATACAATGTGTCGAGAGAATAAACCAGTATCGTTGTGGATGCGAGCACAGATTTTAGGTACTTCAATGAAGCGGGTCGCACCCGCTGAACTGAGGTCGATCATGAACACGATGATAAGCAGCAAAAAAGCAAGGACATTCACTGCTGGTAAATGAGCAGAAATCTTTCCTATCACTTCTTCGCTTCGTAGCAATTCATGATTTGATATCGCACGCAAGCTTGCACACTACCAGTCGGCTCCAGCATAAATGGACTATTCGGAAAAATCCTCCTCTGTTGGAAGGCCCTCAAAAAAAAGCAGGCACCACCCTTCGGCGTGCCTGCTAATATACAATCAACCCGAAGGTACCGGAGCTTAGTAGCCTCCGAGTGCGCGGCCTTTCATGCGGCCCTTCTTCATCAAGCCTTCATAGTTACGCATTACCAGATGCGACTCAACTTGCTGCAATGTATCGAGCGCAACGCCGACCATGATGAGCAAGCTTGTGCCGCCAAAGAAGAGTGCGAACGCGCTCGTCACGCCAAGATAGCTTACGAATGCCGGAAGCACCGCGACGATCGCAAGGAAGATCGCGCCCGGAAGGGTGATGTGCGTCAGGATGTTGTCGATGTAGTCCGACGTATTCTTGCCCGGGCGAACGCCTGGAATAAAGCCGCCCTGCTTCTTCATTGTGTCTGCAACGTCACGCGGGTTGAACGCGATAGCGGTGTAGAAATAGGTGAAGAAGATAATCATGATACCGAAGACGAGCGAATAGCTCACCGAACGGTAATCGAAGAACGCCTGGACTGCTTTTGCAAAATCGTTATCGGGCAAGAACGTCACAAGCGTACCTGGCACGAAGAGGATCGACTGCGCGAAGATGATCGGCATAACGCCGGCCGTATTGACGCGCATTGGAATATGCTGCGTCACTCCGCCATAGACCTTTCGACCAATGACACGTTTGGCGTATTGCACCGGTATCTTACGAATGCCCTGCGTCATCAACACAACGAATGCAACGATCGCAACGAAGAAGGCAATGAGCGCCAGTTCGATGATCGGATTGTGCATGTTCTGTATCTCACCCACGATCGCGTTCGGAAATCTTGCGATGATATTGATGAAAATGATGAGCGAGATTCCATTGCCGATGCCGCGATCGGTGATCTGCTCGCCGAGCCACATCATGAACATCGTGCCTGCCGTTAAACAGACGATCGTGCTGATAAGGAACAGCCCTGAACCGACGGCCGACGATGCATCACCCTGCTTGATGAGGTACTCACCAATTCCAAGTGCCTGCAACGCTGCAACCATGATCGTACCGATACGCGTAAGCTGTGTGATCCGCTTGCGCCCTTCTTCACCTTCTTTTTGCAGCTTCTGGAAATAGGGCACGACCGCGCCCATCAACTGAATGATGATCGAAGCCGAAATGTAGGGCATGATGCCCAAACCGAAGATGGCTGCATTTTTAAATGCGCCTCCTACGAACGTATCATAAAGCCCGAAGAGCGTGTTCGAATTGCTGCCTGCGTTATGCAACGCAAGTTTTGCAGCGTCGATACCCGGAAGCACGATGTACGAACCAAGTCGTACGACCACGAGCAAGCCGATGGTATAGATGATGCGTTGGCGCAGCTCTTCGATCTTGAAGATATTGCGAAAACTTTCTGTTAAGCTACTCATGAATATTTTTCTTGCGAAAGAACTGAACGTTACGCCTTCACCTGAACGTGAAGGCCAAAATCATACACCTGCCCTTTGACGAAATACAGCTTGCCTGAAGCAGCTGGCATTCCGCAGCTTTGCCTAGGCTGTTTTAGCTGGGGCAGCTTTGGCTTCCGACTTTACGAAAAGCTGCTTGGCTGTTCCGCCTGCTTTTTCGATCTTCTCGATCGCCGATTTCGAGATCTTGTGCGCCTCGATGTTAAGCTTAAGCGAAAGCTCGCCGTTGCCAAGAATCTTCACTGGCATCGTCGAACGATTGATAAGCCCAGCTGCCCAGAGTGTGTCGGGTGTGATAAGCTCGTCTTTGGGAAGGCGGCCAACTTTCACGCATGATTCGAGTGCCTCGACATTAAGCACCTGGTATTCTACGCGGAATGGGGAATGGAAGCCGAATTTTGGAAGTCGGCGTGCGAGCGGCATCTGACCCCCCTCGAATCCGGCCTTGAACTTATGGCCCGAACGGGACTTCGCGCCGTTCTCGCCTCGACCTGATGTTTTACCGTGACCCGATCCCTGACCGCGGCCAATGCGCTTCGTATTCTTAACTGCGCCCGGTGCCGGACGCGGATTCATTGATGCCATGTTGTTTATTGTTTACTATCGCGGAGTCCATTCTCCGCTCGCAAGTGCCGTAAAACAGCGTTTCGGTCGGTTTGTTCCTTCGTTTAGCGGTGGAAGCAGGGAACGGGGACGGCGACCTTGCCCTAAATTAATAGACACCTCCCTTGGTTGGATTCTGAGTTCGAACAGACATAAGATCAGATGGGACAATCGAGCAAGTATGATGATGCATTCCGTAGGAATGCGATTGGGTTAGTGCAAGATGGCGTAAGGCAGTGGATGTTGCGCGGGATCTCGGGCTCAACTGTGAGAGGCTGATCCGAAGCTGATCATTCTCCTTTCGCAGTGCCAGCATCTTCTTCGACTCCTCAACTCCGCCGACCGACGATGACGACGAAGATGCACCTTACTTCTTCACCCACAGATATGGAGTGTGATATTTTAAAAAAAGCGTCGTTCGGGCTTTTATGCCTGGCAGTTGCGCAGCACGAGTGTACAATCAGGAGCTGAGTGTGGCGATTCGCGAGATCCATGCGCGCACCCGGCAATGCTATGGTGCACCTCGGATGACCAGGGAGTTGCAACGGTTGGGCTATCGCTGCTCGAGGGGCCGGCCGGCGCGCTAATGAACGCCAATGCCATCAAGGCGATCCAGCGTCGCGCCCATACAGTAACGACGCGGTCGAACAGCGGTTGGCGAGTCCAAACCGGCTCGATCGCAACTTCATGATTTTTGTAAAACGTGATCGCGGTTGGACCGGTGATATCACGTTCGTGATGACAGCTCAAGGGTGTCTCTATGTAGCGACCGTGATGGATCTCTACTCGCGAGAGATCGTCGGCCTGGCAATGGGAGCGCACATGACCAGTCGATTGGTCTGCGATGCGCTCGAACAAGCGATCAACAGACGCAAGTCGGCGCCCGGACTGTTGCTGCATTCCGATCGTGGATCGCAGTACAGCGCGGGGGACTACCGAGAGATCATCAGCAACGAAGGCATGATACAATCGATGTCACGCAACGGCAACTGCTGGGATAATGCACCGATGGAGTCCTTCTTCAAAACGATGAAAGTCGAGGAAGTCTATCGACGTAAGTACCAGACACGGCAAGAGGCAAGCAAAGCAATCTTCGAGTATATTGAAGTTTTCTACAATCGCGAACGGATGCATTCGGCCCTCAACTATATGACGCCGGAAGCCTTTGAGGCACAGGCAACAATCTCCAGCTCAGAGCATAAAGGGTAGTGTCTACAAATTTGAGGCAAGTCCGGACACCCGACATCCGACACCGGACACCTATCCTTCCAGCACGAAAGGCTTTTGATCCCGCGAGATACTGATATATTCGACGGGTGGATGCGGCGCGCGCATGATCGTTCGTACGAGTTCTTCGAGGTGCTCGGGATGCTCCATGAAATCGAAGCTTGACATATCAACGACGATCAAGCGTGACTCTCGATAGTGAAAAAAATAATCGTTGTAGGCGTGGACGAGTGCTTCGAGATACTCGCGTGAAAGATTTTTTTCGTACGGTCTTCCACGGCGCTTGATGTTCTCTTCGAGATGTGCAACGCTCGATTGCAGATAGATGATCACGTCCGGCAACGGGATCGTCTTGCCGAGCGCGCGTTCGATCTGATCGTAGAGTTTTAATTCTTCCTCGGTGAGATTGATCGTAGCGAAGATCCGGTCTTTGGCAAACATATAATCGCTGACGATGCTCGAGAAAAAAAGATCTGTC
>JBBSDW010000052.1:0-19361 GCA_038240295.1 Kapaibacterium sp. (SeqCode) | reverse complement strand
TGGCGACAGGGCACAGCATCTTGCAGCTATTGTGCTCGAAGAGCTTGAATGGGACACGAAGCTTCTCGGGATAAAATGTGCGCGCGTTACGCCAATTGCTTCGCCACTTCGACGCCCCGAAAATTTTATGCAGGCCGATCGAGAAATGATCGCCGAACTTGTGGCCGAACTTCGCGAACGCAACATCCAGCTTGCCGATTGCAAGATCTCGACTACCGATCTTTTTCTTGTTCGCGCCTTCGAGGAAGCAGGCTTTCACATGGTCGACATGCTCGTGACGATGAGCATGGACGCCGGAAGGATCCGTGAGGCGATTACGCGGCATCAGGCCCGGATCGAAGTTTTAAGCGAGTTAGAAACGAGGATCGATGGAAAGGTCATCGTGCGGCCGCTGCAGGTTCGCGATCTTCCGTCGATGCTCAAGCTTGCCCTCGAAGCATTCAGCGACACGGCGGAGATCAAAGATCGTTTTTTTCTTGAGCCTTCGATCGATCATGCCCGAGCGTGCGATCTCTTTCAGGAGTGGTTCAGGAATGCAGTGCGCAAGCAGCAATCGAGCGAAGGCGAAGTGCTGATTGCCGAACTCGATGGCGAAGCGTGCGGCTTCGTAACAATGAACGGCCCGACGAAAGAGACAGGTTATTGGCAGGACAGCTTAAACGCGATCCTGCCCGAAGCGCGTGGCAAGGGCATCTTTCGCGCGCTGGTACTTGGCTCGATCCATTATGTCGCCATGCGAAATGGTGCGCTGCTGACACGAACGCAAATCTCGACCAAGCGCGTGATCAACACCTGGCTTCATACCGGCGCAGATCTGAGCGAAAGTTTTTTCACACTGCATTTTACGCCCTAAGCACCAGCTAATAAAACTGCGATAGTTAGCACCCGAGGTAAGAATTCGACAGATAGTTAAGCTCTTATAACCTATGGCATCCAAGACGATCCTGATCACCGGCGGCGCCGGATTCATCGGCAGCAACTTCCTTGAATATCTCTTCAAGAAATACGAAGACTATCATCTCATCGTGCTCGATGCGCTGACCTATGCAGGAAGCCCGGACAACATTCCGGAAGCGATCAAGAAATCGAAGCGCTTCGAATTCTGGTATGGCAACGTGACGAACGACGACCTCATCACCCAGCTCATCAGCCGCTGCGATTGCGTGGTTCATTTCGCGGCCGAGAGCCACGTTGCACGCTCGATCTACGATAACAAGATCTTTTACGTGACCGACGTACTTGGCACGCAGGCGGTTGCGAATGCGGTGATCAAGAATTCAGGCATCGAGCGCTTTATTCACATCTCGACAAGCGAGGTCTATGGAACAGCGGAATCGAATCCGATGACGGAAGATCATCCGCTCAATCCGCTTTCGCCTTATGCAAGCGCGAAGACGGGCGCCGACCGTCTCGTCTATTCTTATATCGCGAGCTACAATATGCCAGCCTGCATCCTGCGACCGTTCAATCAGTACGGACCGAAGCAGCATTTGGAGAAAGTGATCCCGAGATTCATCACCTCGGCATTACTCGATGAGCCGCTCACGGTGCATGGCGATGGCAGCGCGATTCGCGACTGGCTCTTCGTGCAGGATACCTGCGAGCGTATCGACAAAGTCTTGCATGCGCCGATCAAAGACATTCAGGGCGAAGTGTTTAATTTTGGCAGCGGGTTCGATCTTGATGTTCGGACGATCGCCGAGATGATCCTCGAGATCATGAACAAGCCGAGTTCGCTTGTGAGCTATATCGGCGACAGGCCAGGCCAGGTGCATCACCATATCTCGAGCACCGAGAAGAGCAAGCGAATTCTTGGCGTCACGCCGGGGCGTTCGTTCGAGGATGGACTTCGCGAGACGATCGAGTGGTATAAACAAAATCGTGCATGGTGGGAGAAGCAGCTTTGGATGCGTCATGTGCCGATCATGACTGCGAGCGGCAAGGTCGAATACCACTAACAGCGACAACGCATTGCCAACGCCCGAGCGCAAGCCTCAATCCACGCTGGAGCGCATTCTATCGGTTACGCTGATCGCTTGCATCGTTTGCGTGCTTGCGTGGCAGATGTCGTCGCTGTATGTTTTCCCGATGCCGGATTCCGCAAGGTGGTGGGGCGACGAGACGGGGCAAATCATCGAACTCAAAGCCGAACTCCACGATGGATTCGCGCATATTCCTATCGGATTTGGCTCGACCGTCGCTGTGACGAATGGAATCGTGCGGGGTAATTCGTGGCTTGCCGCGATCGTCTATGGTTTGCCTGCCATCGTTTTTTCCTCGCTGGCAGATCTTGTTTCGATTGGGCGGACGGTAACGGCGATCCTGTCCGTTGTCTTGGTCGGTTTTCTTTTTTACGCTATGCGAGCGTTCGGTGTCGATCGTTTGCTCGCGCTCTTCGCGACACTTCTCCTGATTTCGACTCGAAGCTTTTTCTTCGCGAGTCATGCGGCACGGCTTGACGTAGCAGCAGGACTCGCGCTTGTTGGATGCGTTTTTTATTTGAGCCAGGTTTTTGAAAGGTGGACGCTTGCGAGTTGTCAGCCCTCCGCCCGCTGGTTTTTTCTACTTGGCGCCGGGATGTTATTGCTGGCAACGCTCTCGATCCATTTGCTAACGCTGCTTGCGCCGATCGGACTGCTTGCGCTCTATCACTTTGGTGCGTTTAAGCATCTCTCACATCTGGGCGCTGCCGTCGGGGGTGTTCTCGCCGTAGCGGCAGTGCTCTTTGCCATCTACGTGATATCGGGCGCACCGATCACGCTTTTTGGTACGACGGTGCTTCACACGCAATTCCACAGCGTCATCGATGAGATACCGATCACGAAGCTTATTAGTCCGAACGCACAGATCGGAAATTTGCTCGAACGCTGGGAGGGATTTATCGCCGAAGCACCAGCTATGTTCGTGCTTCTCGTTGTCGCGGTTGCAGTATGCATCCTTCGCTTCAAGCACCACGCATTGACCCTTAGCGAGCGATTCGCCGTGCAGGCCTGTGTGCTCGCCGTCCTTTCCTGGTTGCTATTCGAGAGCTATGCGATGTACTATTATATGCAAGTGCTCCCGCTTATCGCGCTTGTTTTGACGTTCGTTATTTCTCGTGCCGTTCCGAGACTGATTCTAAAATCTGAGACTCGTCTTGCGCTATCGTTTGGTGCCATCGTTATTTTTTATTTCGGTATCGCCGACGCTTCGCGGGCAGGCACGTCGGGCGCAAGGATCACGGGAGTCAATGAACAGGCGCTACGGCATACCATGCAAAACATGATCAACCCACGCGGTGTTATCCTCGCGCAGAATCCTGCCCTGGCATGGTTGCTTTACCATACGGAGTTGACGGTGATGTCGCCTCATTTTCTTGAATTCCCACTAAACGAGCGCGCCGACGTTGAAGTAATGCGGGGTGAGCAGGTCGCATACGTTTTGAGTTATACCGAATCTGGACAAAGTAACTATTCGTTCGAAGTTACACCAATGAAGCATGTGACCGATTCGCTGGGCGAACTGATCGCGACAGAACATGGTCGGTTGCTCGACGTCAATCGCAATTATTTTGCGCTTGACTCCACACGGATCGATACGCTCAAACTTTACAAACTCCATTGGTAGAACCCGCACTCGATCCATCGGCCACGGAAGAAGCGTTTCAGAAAATGGAGCGTCTCTTCAGCTTTGCGCTGCTTGGGATCTCGCTTGTCGTGCTCTTTGCGCAGCTTCGTAGTTTGTTTTATTTGCCGGTCTTCGATTCCTATCTCTGGTGGGGCGATGAATCGTGGCTGATGGTCGAATGGAAGGAGCAGATCCTGCATGGCGTCTTTCGGCATCCCTACGCGCTCGCCGCTACGATGCATTTCGGAAATGGCTCGCTGCTGAATTGTCAATGGCTGACGGCGTTGCTCTACGGTCTGCCGCAGGTGCTCATCGGTGCTTCGAGCGATCCCGTAACCATCGGTAGATGTATCACCGCTTTTTGTGCGATCCTGCTTGTGACAAGCATGTACTACGTGCTGCGTCAAACGAAAGCGCCGCATCTGCTTTCGATCTTCGGACTCCTGCTGCTGATCACTGCGCGAAGTTTTATCCTTACGAGCCACTCGGCACGATATGATATTCTGACTTCGCTCGTGCTCTTGTGGCTCTTCTATTATTGTTCGGGAAAAAGCAAGCTCCATCCTGTTCTGTTTGGATTGTTGTTGCCTGCACTGCTGCTTATTTCTGTGCACGTGTTTGTACTTGGCGCATCGCTCTGGGCGCTCGGTTGCTATTTGCGTGGTTATTGGAGAGCGGTTAGGGATGCATCGCTCGTGATCGTGGGGATTATTCTGGGCGCGGTTGTACTCTATCTCGCAACGTTCATCGTGGGACAATCGGGTGGATTGCTTTCGGGGGCTGCCGGCACCGGATTCGATCGCAATCTGGAAGACGTACCGCTGTTAAGGCCATTCTCACGCTCGGTGCAATTTACAAATTTGGTGCAGCGATGGAAAGTGCTTGTCGAAATGGCGCCGTTCATACTCAGCTTTTCAGTGATGGCAGTGATGCTCTGGCTAACGGCGAGGCTTCGCAACGTTCGGGCGCGCGCGGGAAAGCTTAGTTCGCTAACCCTCGGGGCACTCCTCATCATCCTCAGCTGGCTCGCACTCGAAAGTTCTGCCCCGACTTCGTACTTGATCTACATTTTGCCTATAGTTATTGTTGCTGGAGTTGCGAGCGTTGCGCGAATGCTGGAGCGCACGAACGCATCGGCCGGGCTTGCGATCGCGTCGATGATCCTCCTCTTCATGATCAGCGCCGCACTCTCGGCTTATAGTTATACAGAGACGAAGCTCGCCGCTACCAAAGGCCTGATGCGTGAGTCGGATAATCTTAACGCAATTGATTTGAGCATTCAGGCGATCCAAAAGGATGCTGCCGAGCAACATGTCGTTCGTCCCATGATCCTCGTGCAGGCTCCTGCGGTGGATGAAGCTTTGCGATTGCTTGCCGCCGATGCTGGACATTCCTTTCACGTCATGACTACGCAGTTCATCGAATATCCTGCGACGAATCTTAGCGCAGATCAAATCATGCAGCAACAACATATTGGGTACATGCTGCTCTATAGCTCAGGCGCGAAGCCATTTTATATGCGCGAAGTAGATCCGCTTATCCGCGCGGCGAGCACCCGAGGTACGATGATCGTTCGCGCGATCCAGCCGATGACCGATATCGGCAAACAATATTTCGAGGATGTAAAGACAGCGGAGAACGACACGCTCACGGTTTATCGAATGAAGCCGTGACCGAGCAGAAGCGAACATCGGGCGATGCATCGTTTGGCAGAGTGCTCCTGCTGCTGGCAGTCTTCGCGCTCTTCTGGCAGGGACGGTCACTTTATATCTACCCGATACACGATTCGGCCAATTACTGGTACGGCGATGAATCGTGGGTGATGTTCGAAGCCAGGACGCAAATGAGCGAAGGGATCGTTCGGCATCCCTACGCCTATGGCGCGACGCTCAACGATCAACTTGGCGTACTCCTCGGTAATAGCTGGGGATCCTCGCTGCTCTATGGTTTGCCGGCGTTGGTGTTTGCCGAAAGTTTTCCAGCGATCGCGGTCGGGCGGACCGTAACATTTTTGTTGACACTGCTCGCAGTCCTTTTTATCTACTTTGTCACGCGAAAGCTTGGCGCTAGTGCTGTCGGTTCTGGATTCGCCTCTATTCTCCTTGCAACTGCACCAGCAATTACGCTTGCCTCACATTCGGCGCGATCGGACATACTCGTAGCCCTGCTTGTGATGTTTGCTGTCGCTTATTTTGCAAATGAAGTTTCACGTTCGCATGAGCGATCCTCGAAATGGTGGTTTGGATTTGGAAGCGCAATGACGCTTACCGCGTTCTTATTCGCAATCCACCTTATCACGCTTCTGCTACCCCTTGCGATCTATCTGCTCTTTCGACTCGGTGCATTTCGAAAGATTAACCGGACGGCGTATGCCATGCTTGGAGTCCTTGTCGTCGTCACTCTTCTTGTTGGGACGTATTATCTTTTCACGCACGATCTTTCACTCTTTGGCACGAGCGGTCAACACGTCCAGTTTGTGGATGTAACTGCGCAAAAGCCGATCATGCGTATGCTGAGTCGCTCGGTTCAGTGGAATAATCTTGTCCAACGCGTCGTCCTGCTTTGGGATGGAGCTCCGGCTTTCCTTATACTCCTCGCGGTTGCAGTATTTACCGGACTTGCAGAGGCGATAAGAAAGAGGCATCGTTATGCGAAAGAGGGACGGATCCGCGCACTTATCGTGCTATCGAGCATCGTCGCGGGAAGCTGGCTTCTATTGCAGGGAAGCATCAGTTATTATCTGCCGCACTTCTTGCTTGTCGCGACGCTTGTCATGATTGTGGTGGTTGATCGCGCATTTTTTAAAAGCGCGCCAACGATGTTCGTGCAATGGGTCGTCGGGATCGCCGCATTAATTCTCATCGTCATGCATATCTCCGAGACAGATTTGACGCTTGCTGCCAGCCGACTATTCTCAAACGAGAATCATCGCGCGATCCTAAAACTGCAGACTCGCCTTCACGAAGATGCGGGAATGAGTCATCCTGTTGTCCTTGCTGAAAGCCCCGCCGCCTATGGACTCGAGCTTGATAGCTCTATCACGCTCATGTCACCGCTTTTTCCGGCATTTCCTAAATTGGAAGAGCCGATCGCCACGACCCTTGCGCGCTATCACGTTCACTACGCCATGCTCTACGATTCGAAAGTATTGCGAGACAGTGCGACGGGTGCTCCGCAACTTACTCGTTACATTGAGTCGCATGCCGTGTTAGTCGATAGTGCGATCGGCATTTTGTTTGATATGAAACGCAGCTATGTTAATCCCGACCTGACAATGGCCGACACCATGAAGCTCTATCGGTTAGATGATCCAAGATAACGCCTCCATTAATACCATTGCCGGTGTAGAGAAAGTCTCAGGAGGCCTTCGTTCGTCAAGGCTCCAGCAGTTGATCCTTCTCGTTATTGGCGTTGCGATCACGTTCGGGGTTTGGCCCCAGCGCTACCGATTTCCATTCGACGATTCATTCATTACCTTCAGGTACGCGCAACATCTGGCGGCAGGGAAGGGGCTTGTCTGGAACATTGGAGGTGCGCCGACGGAGGGTTATACCAATTTTCTGTATGTCCTGATCATGACGCCCTCATTTTGGTTACGGATCAACCCGTTGGTGTGGGCATGGGCGGTAAATATCGCTCTGCTGCTGGCGAGTGCATTACTCATCTATCGGCTAACGACGCTCTTACTTAAGCGTGAGCTAAGTGCACCGCCAGGCTACATTCCTTTTTTCGTCTCACTACTTTTTCTTTTTACCCCGCTCGTTTGGCTCAATGCGCTCTCCGATATGGAGACCACGGTGTTTGGATTTCTCCTGCTTGCAAGTGTTTTCGCTTTTGCCCGTACCTTTTATTTTATTGATCAGCGCTCATTTGTCGTCGGGTTTGTTTTGGCCTTGCTCGCAGCGCTTACACGGCCAGAGGGCGCACTGTTAGGCGGGGTACTTTGCCTCACGCTACTTTACACTCGGCGCAAACGCTGGAAGGATGGCTTAGCATTTATTCTCCCTCTCACAGCCTATCACGCTTGGCGTTTAGTCTATTTTGGGAAGCTGCTACCGAACAGTTTTTTAATCAAGGTCCTGAATCACGACTCGACGACGCTTTTGCAGGGCAGGGCGTATGTGTTTGGCTTCGGACTTTCGACGGCGGCATTGATGATCGCAGCGCTCTTTGCGTTTCGTCATCGCATGAGCAAACGGCTGACAACTCCGATCTGCGTTTTTTGCGTTTTGGTACTCGGCTTTTATTTATTCCCGGTCCCAATCATGGGGATGTACGATCGCTTCCTCTATTCTGTGGAAGTGTTCCTTTTCGTACTTGCAGGCGTCGGTCTTTGGAGACTTACAAGAGGGCGCGCGAAAGTTGCGCAGTTTTCCATCGTGCTGCTCTTTGCAGCGATACATATTTACACGTCGCTGATGTCACCACGCTCACGCGAGGGACTTCACACGCAGGATGACGATTTTTTGAATTACATCGGTATTGCAACGATCCTTCATGATCTTCCAAGTCATGACAGCATCTCTTTCGCATGGGCAGATGCAGGCATCATCCCGTATTACTCAGGGCTCAAGAATATTGACCTCGTTGGCCTGAATGACAACGCGCTGGCTGCTGCCCACTCGTATCAGGAAGTTGCGCAGGTGCTGGTGCAGCGTTCACCCGATTTAATTTTTATTCCGGTCGCTTATCCAAGACCAGAGGACGATTCGTGTCGACGCGTTTTTCGGTATGGTCATGGAGTCATCGGGTCACACTATTTTGAACTTCTGCACGACCCTCGGTTCAGCGATTACCATCCGCTCATCTCATTTCGCGCCCAAAATTATGAGGTCGTTGCACTTGAGCGGTTGCACTCGAAATTCGCACGTGAGATCGAGGCCGGCTTCATGACGCGGCTTGGACATGACGGAGGTCTCGTGGCCCGCGTTCCAGAGTGTTTGGATTAGGCGATTAGAGAAAAGTCATTTAGACAAGCTGAGCATGTCCCACATGTGGGGTATGCTTTAGCTTGCCCCATCGAATCTCAAATAATGAGAACATCTTAGGATACAGTGAGCACGTTGATCATCATTAACTCAAATGAGAAAGTGTTTGGGACAAGCTGAGCATGTCCCACGTGTGGGGTATGCTTTAGCTTGCCCCATCGAATCTTCACATCAGGATCAATCGGATGCTAATAGGGCGTAGATCTCTTTTGCTTCCCAGAGTCGCGAACGCTTACGAGCTGTGATCTCGCGGAGTATGCCAAGGTTCACCAAATTATCGATCGCTCGCTGTGCCGTCGGAAATCCGACACCAGCATGATCTTTTAACGAGTTCACATCGATGTATGGATTTTTGAAGAGCAGATCCAGAAGCGACATCACCGTTTTCGTACGAAGTTTTGGCGGGATCGAATGCTCATATCGGTCGCGCATTTCGAGCAATGATTTGCAAAGCGCGGTTGCACGCTTTGCCTGCTCGCAGATCGCTCGAACGAAGTACAATATCCATTCTTCCCAATCACCGCGATGGCTGACGCCGAGTAATCCAGCGTAGTATCCATCGCGATGCTTCTCAAAATATGCCGAGAGATAGAGGATCGGCGCTGGCAGTATCCCCCAGTGCGTTAGCAGCAATACGATGAGCAATCTTCCTACTCGCCCGTTGCCATCGATGAATGGATGGATCATTTCGAATTGAGCATGCAGGATCGCGAGCTTTACGATCACGGGCAAACTCGACTCCCTGTGATGCGCAGACTCCCAATCCTTGAGCGCTTCGATCATTGCTTCGACCGAAGGCGCTACATACGTCGCGTTCGCCAGTGTCGAACCCGGCCTTCCGATCCAATTCTTCGACTTTCGAAAATCCCCCGGCGTCGCGATCTCTCCACGGACCCCAGCCATCAGAAGTTTATGGATCTCACGTACGAGCCGCAAACTCATCGGAAGCGTGTGAAAGCGTTCGACTGCGAACCGGGTCGCTTCGATATAGTTAACCACCTCTTTCACATCCTCGGGTGCCTTCGATCCATCGCCAAGGATCTCGAAGCCGAACAGGTCATCATACTCGGTGATCGTCCCTTCGATCTTCGAGCTTAAGACTGCTTCCTTTTTGAGCGATGCGCTGATCAGCAGATTCGGATCCGGCAGCACCCTTCCAATTCCTGCCAATTCGCCGACTGCAAGATCCGCCTTGGAGACCGCCTCGATCAATTCCGATGAAAATTCAATGGAAGGGAAGAGCGGTGCCGGAAAGAATGCGACATAGTCGTGATCTGTCCTTTCCGCAATGCCTGCCCTTTGTGATGTGATTTCCTCGATTTTCATTATGGTGTTAACGAAATCTGATCGTTGCGTTAATAACTCTATTCCTTATTATCGAATTCCCGAACTTGCACTATTTAATTAACGCAGCTTAGCAAAAACGTTAATAGGACGAATCGTTATTAACGAAAGTAGAACAGCTGAGATAGCGAGTTAAGAGGATGTTTGGATCATATCCGGCAAACTTTCTACTCGGAATCAGCCGTTCTACTTATGCTCTTGCATTCTGTTCGGGAAAACGATCTTAGCCCTGTCGCCAATGAAAGTTGAATTTTACAAGCATCCACTCGGTCAGGAAGAAATCGATTCGGTAGCGGAGGTTCTCCACTCGACGTTTTTGACTTCCGGCCCGAAGACGAAAGCATTCGAGGCGCAGTTCGCCGAGTACATGCGTGCGAAATATTGTACCGGCGTTACGAGCTGGACGATGGGCGGATTTATTGCGCTCAAAGCATTGGGTCTTGAAGATGGCGACGAGGTCATCACGACCCCGATGACGTTCATGGCGACCGCGAACATCATCATTGAAGCTGGCCTCACGCCAGTCTTCGTCGATATCGAGGCGGGCACTGGCAACATCGACTGCGAGCTTATCGAAGCCGCAATCACACCGCGTACACGAGCGATCTTGCCGGTGCATCTCTATGGCCAAATGTGCGACATGCGCAGAATGCACAAGATCGCGAAAAAGCATAACCTGGCGATCATCGAAGATTGCGCGCATTGCGTCGAAGGTGAACGCGATGGCGTGAAGCCAGGTGAGCTTTCGGATATGGCGGTATTCAGTTTTTATGCGACGAAAAATCTTGCGTGCGGCGAGGGCGGCGCAATAACCACGAATGACGAAGCACTCTACGACAAGCTGCTCAAGCTCAGGCTTCACGGCATGAATAAGTCGGCTGCCGATCGTTACTCGGTTAGGTTTAAGCACTACGATATGGAGATGCTTGGATACAAGTGCAACATGTTCGACATTCAGGCGGCGATCCTGCTGCCGCAGATGCCGCGACTCGGCGAACGACTTGCTCGCCGCGAAGAGATCTGCCAGCTCTATACCACAGGACTCACTAACACGCCAGGGATCATGATGCCGGAGGTGCTGCCGAATTCCATTCATGGCCGTCATCTGTTCACGATACAAGTCGATCCGGAAATTCGTGACGAAGCGCTTTCGGTGTTGCAGGATCGCGGCATTGGGGTCGCGGTGAATTTCCGTTCGATCAATCGCCTCACGTATTACATCGAGTACTTCGACGTTCCGCAAGGCACGTTCCCGAATGCCGAGCGCATCGGCGATTCGACGATTACGCTGCCACTCTACACGGTGCTAACGCAAGAAGAGATCGACTACGTGATCGCAGAAGTGAAAAGCGTCGTTGCTGAACTGACCGAGAAGCGAGTTGCCGCGACTGCCTGATCGCTCAATCGTGGCAAAGCCGAGCTCACGAAGATCGTTTGCGTGGGCCGCGGTCATCCTTCCCGTTCTCGCGCTGATCAATCTTGTATTGATCTTCACGCTCCGAAATATTCCCGCATCATGCGCTGCCGATGTGCTCGTGATGATCTGGCTGGGCGTGCTACCAGGCATGCTGATCGTTTTTTGTGCTGCAAAAATTCGCAAGTGGAATTTCTCATGGCTTGAGATCCTCTCGATCGGCGGCGCGCTCGGGCTTGGAGTGACACCCGCGCTATTTACAATTCTTGGCAGCTTTGGTTCATCGAGTGAGACAGCGGTCGCGGTCTCGATACTCAACACGGTATTGCTTCTCGTCGCAATGCTTCTTCGGGGTAGATCACAGACCACCATCCCTGGCTTCACTCGTACGTGGGTCGTGTTATGGGGTTCACTTCTTCTGATCTCGGTCTTCCTTCAGTTTTATAATTTCGATCAGCTTCATTTCACATCGAACGGCGATCTCAGCGCAACCGGTCTATTCGGCATCGACATTCCGTATCTCGTCGGACAATTCTCGAGCCTCAAAAGCTACGACACACTTCGCGATCTGCATCAACTCGCGCTGCCGATGTACTATCATGATTATGTCTATCGCTTCATTATTTCGGCGCAGCAATTTTCGAGGACCGACCTATTCACATTTACGATATACGCCGCGCCCATTTTCAATTATTTACTCCTCGCGATCTCCAGTTATTCACTTGTTTATCCTCTTACCAACAAAAGGGGGATTTCCTGGTTGGCCGTAGCGTCCGTGTTTTTACTTGGCTCCTTCACCGGTACAGAGCAGGGGAGCTTTGCGCTGAGTCCATCGTTCGTGTGGGGTACGATCCTTTTCCTGAATCTTCTACAACTCGTCTCAAAGTTTTTTGCAAAGCCTCTAACACTCCCGCGGATTGATTGCACAGTCCTCATCGCGCTCTTGCTCATGATACTTTCGCGTTCGAAGATCAGCACGTTCGCGGTTCTCATTGCGGGGCTTTGTGTTGTTGAATTTATTCTGCTGCTGCATAAACGAAGAGTGGACTTCGCACATCTTGCCGGCGCAATGCTTGTGTCGCTCGTCGCATTCGCGATTTCGAGCAGCGGCAAGAATCCATTTATGCCAGGCGATGATTTTCTGACCGGCGCGCCGCTGCTTGGTTATGCGAATCGTCTTGCGCACATACTTCACATGCCTATCGAGAGTTTGAACCCAGTCGGGCATGGTTCGTCCATGTCAGTCCGTTCACTTCTTATCATTCCTTACTTTCTCTTTCATCTCATCCGATTCGTAGTGACGGATGGAAGAATGCTGATCGTTCTGATCGCAATCGTGCTCTTTCGCAAGCGATTGTTCGGAATTCTGAAGGACGTGCCACGTCCATTGCTCTGGCTATTATTAGCGCTCATTCCAATCGGCTTTGCACTGCCGGTGCTCTATTCGCCTGCGTGGTATCCTCTTGCGTTTTCGTTCTATGCGCCACTCGTGAGTGTGATGGCAGCGCTGTTGCTAACCGTCTTGATCTTATCATCCGTTTGGGAAAATCGAGAATTGAAGCATCGCACTGTTTTCCTCTCTGTTTCGGCGATCTTGATTCTCGGTTGCTTCATCGGTAACACAGCCGCACTTTCGAGTGAAAGAAACTCTGCGGCCTCAACTATTTCCAGTGACGAAATCGGTGCTCTGCATTACTTGCGCGATCATTCATCGCCTCTGAATGTGATCGCAACCAGGAGATACGATCTCGCGAAATCGGATACACCCAACGACGAGTCGTTCTTTCTCTATTCTGCTTTCAGTGAGCGGCCGGTGATCTCAGAAGGTGCGGCTTATGGAGCGTTGCTGGGCGCAGTCTCGACGATCGATCAGGCGAAGGGATTACACAGAGTCCCGATCGCAAGCCGTACACTTGCAGAGCGAAGAGCCACGATCGATTCGATCTATCTCTCGCGTGATGTCCGGAATGTTGCGCTTGCATTACAAAGTCGCAGAGTGAAATATGTCATCGAAGATAAGAGAATCGGTCAACATCTTGCCATCGATCCCCGCCAGATCGCGACTCCGTTCTTCGACAACAGTGCGATGACGATCTGGAAAGTCCGATAATGCCACGACACAAATCGCTCATCCCGTTATCGCACGAGCATCATCACACGCTCGTGCTTGCGCTTCGCCTCAAGAAGGGTGGGCCGACAACTGCGAAGGATCTTTGGCCAACGGACCTGACAGAGCAGATCGAACGGACGAGCGAATACGCCAACCGTGAGATACTGCCGCATTTTGCGATCGAAGAGCAAACGATCTTCGTGTTCGGCAATATAATCGACCAGGCAAAACCGATCGTCGAAGCCCTCCTGAAAGATCATGAAGACCTCCGGCTAATGATCGCTAACCTCCCCAACCTGCTCGATCTTCCGGAAGCCACAGCCAAAACCCATCTCCGCACACTCGGCGAACGCCTCGAACAACACATCCGCAAAGAGGAGCGCGAGCTTTTTCCACTTCTCGACGCCGAACTGATGGGCAGGACCAACTGAGCAAACGTGGACCGAGATCGGTCCGGAATGAGCAGTTAGAATTTCGGCATGGCAGAGTCGAACAAAATATTTCCTTGAATTTATTGGGGAAACATGACCTATGTCATAAGGACGGCTGCGCAGTATCTAGTAATTTTGACTACGAAAACATATGGCACATGAACTTGAATAACAAGCGCTAGATGAAGAGTATCGTGCAGTCTCCATTGAGATTGCGAAAGATGCAATACTCTTTCACGAAGGTGACACGGCAGATTCCTTTTATATCGTCCGTGAAGGTCGCGTGAAGATGACAAACTACTCTGAAAGCGGTCGCGAGTTCGTGCAGGGCTATTTTATTCGGGGTCAGAGCTTTGGTGAGCCACCGTTTTTTACTCGAAAACCCTATCCGGCTTCGGCAGTCGCGGTGACAACAAGTATCGTCTGGAAGATTCATCGTAACGATTTCCTTGCACTGCTTCGCGATCATTTTGAGATTCATCTGAAGCTCAGCGAAGTGCTCAGCGAGCGGCTTATCTATAAGTCGATGATGTTGAATGAGACTGCCGTTGCGGAATCCGAGCATCGGCTGGCGACGCTCATGAACTATCTCCGTAAATCAAGCGGAGCAGCAAAAGGATCTGACTTTTCCGTACCCTATACACGGCAGCAACTGGCCGACTTGACAGGCTTACGCGTTGAGACCGTTATTCGAGCGATCAAGGCTATGGAAGCCAAAGGCAAACTTTCAATTATCGAAGGCGATATTCACTATTGAAGAATCGGTTGACACAATTGTCGGAATCGAACTTGTGTCGCTCCGTACTCAATCTACTTTAATACTACTATGGACAACCTTACTATTACCAGTACCGATCGATCTGCTACTGCACTTCGCGACATCGTTTTAGGAGATTTCCGCACCGTTCAAGTATTTGAGCGTTACGGGCTTGACTTTTGCTGCAAGGGCGATCGGTCTCTTGCCGATGCCTGCGCTGCCAAAGGAGTTGATAGCGAACTGGTTGAACGCGAACTCGAAGCGATTACCATTGGCAGAAATGCAGCCGATCCGCGTTTTAACAGCTGGAGTATGAAGGTGCTTGCCGATTACATTGTTGAGAACCATCACCATTACGTTCGCAGTGTTGCGCCGTCGCTTCTGACAAACACTAAGAAGGTCGCTGCGGTCCATGGCGCGAATCACCCAGAGATGGTCCGGGTCGCTGTACTGGTTCAGACAATAATGGATGAACTTGATGGTCACATGCGTCGCGAGGAAGAGGTACTTTTTCCGTACATCATATTTCTGGAAGAAGCATTCAACAAGCAATTGCCCACGCCGTCGTCACCGTTTGGGAGCGTTCGCAATCCTGTCAACATGATGATGGGCGAGCATGAGTCTGTTGGCGCCGCGCTTGAGGAGATCCGGGATCTGACCTCCAACTACGCGATACCCGGAGATGCCTGCACCACTTTTCGCGTCGCATTACAACAGCTGGAAGAATTCGAACAGGATTTACATCAGCACGTCTACCTGGAAAACACGATCCTCTTTCCAAAGGCGATCAAGCTTGAGGCAGGTACCTAACTCAAGCGTGCCTAAACCGAGGCCGCTGTGCCTCGCACGGTTATGTTCTACGACACATCGCTCAACGTTGGGCCGTGGTGTTCATCATAGGTCATCTAAATTATAAATAATGAAGAAGCTCTGGTTGGGGTTCGGATCCGTGATCATCCTTTCGTTTGCCGTGCTCATTTGGGTCGGCACCCGCATTTATCAGCAAGCTCCACCGATTCCTGGTGCAGTTGTGACGAGCGACGGAGTGCTGGTCTGCGATGGCAATGCGATTCAGACAGGACAGAATGTCTGGCAGCAGATCGGGGGCATGGAAGTTGGCTCCGTGTGGGGCCATGGCAGCTACGTTGCCCCCGACTGGACGGCCGACTGGCTGCACCGCGAAGCGATGTTCATTTTGAACAAATGGAGCGGTGCACAATTCGGAAAGCCCTATGATCAGATCGACAGGCCGGATCAAGCTTCGTTGTGCGAAAAGCTCACTGTGATGATTCGAAAGAACACGTTCGATGCCGCAAAGAATGTGATCGTGATCGATCCTGTTCGTGCGGAGGCATTTGCAGCCAATGCCGCCTATTATGCCGAGCTTTTTACGAATGGCAGGGATGCCTACGCCATGCCCCGCAACACTCTGAGCGATCCTGCGAAATTGCAGCAGCTTGCTGCATTCTTTTTTTGGGGATCCTGGGCAGCGTCCACGGATCGACCAGGTGAAGATCTAACCTACACAAGCAACTGGCCGCATGAGGAGCTTATCGGCAATACACCGTCAAGCGATTCCGTCGTATGGACTGGCGTAAGCATTCTCATGCTCTTGGCGGGCATTGGCGGAATGGCATGGTGGTACGCGTCGCAAGATCACACGATTCATCTTGGCGATGTTCCATCGAATGATCCCTTGCTCAAATCGACGCCTACACCTTCGCAGCGTGCGATCGTTAAATACTTCTGGACGGTCTCAGGACTCATCCTTGTGCAGATCCTGATGGGCGTCATCACCGGTCACTACGGCGTCGAAGGAAATGGCTTTTATGGGATGCCGCTCGCTGACTACCTTCCATACGTTATTACCCGAACCTGGCATACCCAACTCGGTATTTTCTGGATCGCGACCGCATGGTTGGCGGCCGGGCTTTACATAGGACCCGCCGTCGGTGGTCGAGAGCCGAAGGGGCAGCGGCTCGGCGTAAATATTCTTTTTGGTGCGTTGCTTGTCGTTGTGCTCGGCTCAATGGCTGGCGAGTGGATGAGTATCATGCACAAGCTGCCTGATAGTTTGTGGTTCCTTTTTGGTCATAGCGGGTATGAGTATATCGACCTTGGCCGCGCATTCCAGATAGCACTTTTTGTAGGGCTGCTTCTTTGGCTGTTTCTCGTCGCTCGTTCGATCTGGCCGGCGCTCAAGCGCAAAGATGAGCAACGCCCGATTCTTATTCTCTTCACGATCAGTTCGATCGCAATCGCTGGATTCTACGGTGCAGCGCTCGCCTATGGCAAGCACACGAACCTCGCAATTGCCGAATACTGGCGTTGGTGGGTTGTACACCTTTGGGTTGAAGGCTTCTTCGAGGTCTTTGCCACCGTAGTGATCGCATTCCTCTTCGCGAGGCTGAAGCTGATCAGTCTCAAGACGGCCGGCCAATCGACCGTACTTGCCTCTACGATTTTCCTTTCCGGAGGCATTATCGGCACCTTGCATCATCTCTACTTCTCCGGTACGCCAACGATCGTACTCGCATTAGGCTCGATCTTCAGCGCGTTCGAAGTTGTACCGTTGATGTTCGTTGGCTATGAAGCGTGGCAGAATATCAAACTCTCGCGAGCCAGTGCATGGGTACAGAACTACAAGTGGCCGATCTATTTCTTCGTTTCGGTCGCGTTCTGGAATATGGTTGGCGCGGGTCTATTTGGTTTCATGATCAATCCACCGATCGCGCTCTATTACATGCAGGGACTTAACACGACACCGGTACATGCTCACGCCGCACTCTTTGGGGTTTATGGGATGCTCGGTATCGGCTTGATGCTGTTTTGCCTGCGCGCACTCCGGCCGGGAGCGCCATGGAAAGAAGGCCTCATCCGATTCTCGTTCTGGAGCATCAATATCGGCCTTGCAGCAATGATAACGATAAGCCTCCTGCCCGTGGGATTGCTCCAAACCTGGGCTTCCGTGAAGTATGGATATTGGTACGCTCGCAGCGCGGAATTCCTGCAGACCCCTACGATGCAGGTTTTGCGCTGGTTACGCGTGCCGGGTGACACAATATTCGCCGCAGGCGCTGTCGGACTTGTCATTTTCGTCATTGGACTGGCGACTGGGCATTCGTTAAAAAACAGAACTGAGATTCTACCGGCGATCGACCCAATCCCGTAAGACGATGGCAATGGGTGGGGAGGGTACGAGTGCTTCGAACTTCTCCACTCAGCCAGGCGTTACGCATTTCCCTTAAAAAGGGGAAGTAAGTCATTTATTTTTTACCACAGAGGGCTCCGCTCTTACGAGAGCGACAGTCGAAGGAGATTGAATGGAGAACGAGCAGGCGGCACCGGCGGTAAGCCAGAGGAAATTGTACGTAGGCAGCTTACCCTATAGCTGGAACACGGAGCAGTTGGAGCAGTTGTTCACGACGTATGGTCGCGTAACATCGGCTGCGATCGTCACCGATCAGGCGACACGCAAATCGAAGGGATTCGGGTTCGTCGAACTCGAGACGGACGAAGCAGCGAAGAAGGCGATGGGCGAATTGAACGGCAAAGAGATCGAAGGCCGGTTGCTTGCAGTCCGCGAGGCACGCCCGCATGTAGAGCGTGGCGGCGGAGGCGGTGATCGTGGCGGTGCAGGAAACTACCGCGACAACAACAACAGCCGCAACAACAATCGTCCGGCATTCAACCATCAGTCGCTCGACGATGCGGAAGCATCCGACACCTCAGGCCGAGGCTATGGCAACCGCCGTGGATGGTGGTGATCCGATACATCAGTTTTGGCAATACGCCTCGTCAGCAATGATGAGGCTTTTTTATTTTTGATGATTACAACTGCCCCTGTTTACCTCACAACCAGCTTAGTTGTCGACCACGCACCGATCGTTGCTGCGCTCGAAGCACAAGAAGAGTATCTGCTGGCCTAAATTCATTTTTTATAAACAAGTCATCCTAAGCCCGACGAAGGATCTTATGGTGGCTTTGGCTCACTCTGAAGTTTAGTCGATGACTCTGGTACTCGAAGTCCTGATGCGATGCGAGCGAAAGGTAAGATTCTTCGCCGGGCTCAGAATGACCGTTTTAGGGCTATCGAGTCTGGCTCTAAGTATTCACTCTCAATCAAGTCATCCTGACCCCGACGAAGGATCTTATGGTGGGTTCGGCTCACTCTCGAAGTTCAGTCAATGACGTTGGGTTTGTACTCGAAGTCATGAACCGAGGCGATCGAAAGAGAGTCAAGGCGGCGCTTGACTCCACACGGTTCACATTTCGGCAGCCCCACATCAGGAGCCAGCCGGAACAAGTGATGACCCATGAACAGCGGAGTACTGATCCGGAGAGTGATTGGGACAAGCTAAAGCATGTCCCACATTTTTTTAGTAAGCGCATGTGGGGTACGCTTTAGCTTGCCCCATCCCCAAATCCTTCCTCATCTGAAAAAGTCAGGGTCGCGAAGCAGGCACTTCACGGCACACAGACAGGTGTGTGCTGAATCTCGACCGTATCCCACGAAGGAGAACCGAACGGGTTTGCTGAATCTTAACCGTGTGCCACGAAGGGCCTCCTTCGTGACCCGATCCCGACCTCAAATCTTTCCTCATCTGAAAAAGTCAGGGTCGCGAAGCAGGCGCTTCACGCCACACAGTCAAGTGTGTGCTGAATCTCGACTGTGTGCCACGAAGGGCCTCCTTCGTGACCCGATCCCGAT
>JBBSDW010000051.1:0-19555 GCA_038240295.1 Kapaibacterium sp. (SeqCode) | reverse complement strand
CTGGAGCGTGGTGTCGCGCGAGGATCGAGGGACACTCGATCTGCTCTTTACCAACGGAATTGACTTCGACACGCTGTATGATAGTCGAACCAAGAAGTACGATGGCAGTCCGCTTTCTGTTACGTTTAACTCTTACCTGAGCACTCCATCGAGCACAATAGCGATCGAGCGGGCGCAAGTCCTGAGCCGCCAGTTTGATGCTGAATGTTTAGGCTATCACGCTGCACCAGGGTCACGAAGGAGACCCTTCGTGGCTCTCGCAGAGTCCACTGCCAAAAGAGTCGAGGCTTGAACATGTTCGCTGTGGTGATCAGAAATCTTCGCTGTTTGCCAGTAAGTCAAGTCGAGTGTGCAAATTCTATCGCCAAAGAGTTTGTTTAGCCCCTTGCTTTCACTTTGGAGATTCACCTGACCATCGGTAGTTCCAGCGAGAAAAATCATCATCCCGAAACGGAGAACAAAAAAGGCTCGTTCAAGTGGGGCTGTTCGAAATGCGCCGAAATGGGCGGTTTTGAGCGAAAGCGGTGACCTGTGTGCTGTAAACTGAATCAAAATCGGGGGTGCGCCTTTTTGCAGCCCTGAAAAATCTATATTCGATCGCCCGTAGAAGAGAACGCTATGATGAATTTTATCGAGAAAATATTTGGGACGAAGCGCGACAAGGACGTGCAGGAATTGCTGCCCGTCGTTGACGAGATCAACGCCGAATGGGAAAAGCTCGCGTCGCTGACGGACGACGAGCTTCGTGGCAAGACCGCCGAATTCCGTCAGCGCATCAATGATGCCATCGGCGATATCGTGCAGGAGCGCGAAGAATTGTCGAACCTTCTAAAAGAGGATATCGAGCATCAGGAGCGAATGAATGCGATGGACCGCATCATCGAGCTCGACAAAGAACGTGACGAACTCACGAAAGACCTGCTCGACGAACTTTTGCCCGAAGCATTTGCCGTCGTAAAAGAAGGCTGCAAGCGCCTGGTCGGTACCACGTGGAACATCGCAGGTCAGGAGGTCAAGTGGGACATGGTCCCGTTCGATGTGCAGCTGATCGGCGGCGCGGTTTTGCATAAAGGCAAGATCGCCGAAATGGCAACGGGCGAAGGAAAGACGCTCGTTGCGACACTGCCGGTTTATCTCAACGCGCTTCCCGGCCGAGGCGTGCACCTGGTCACGGTCAATGACTATCTCGCACTGCGCGATTCGCAGTGGATGGGGAAGCTGTACGAATTTCTTGGTCTAACCGTTGGTGTGATCCTGCAGTCGATGCAGCCCTACGAGCGGAAGGTGCAGTATGCCGCCGACGTTACCTACGGCACGAATAACGAATTTGGCTTCGATTATTTGCGCGATAACATGGTCACGCAAGCAGAAGAGATGGTGCAGCGCCCGCACAATTTTGCGATCGTCGATGAAGTCGATTCGGTACTCGTCGATGAAGCGCGCACGCCGCTGATTATCTCGGGTCCGGTCGAGAGTAACGATCATAAGTTCGACGAAATGCGTCCGCGCGTCGAGGCGCTTGTAAATGCTCAGAAGAGCGTTGTCGCGAAGTTTGTCGCGGCCGCCGAAGAACTTCTGAAATCTGAAGATTCCAAGAAGCGTCACGAAGCAGGCGAACAATTGGTGCGCGCCAATCATGGGATGCCGAAGAATAAGCGCTACCTGAAGCTTGTCGCAGATGGCGAGACGCTCAAGCTCATGCAGCAGACCGAGCTCGAATACATGCGCGATTCGAGCCGCAACATGCATATCCTCGACGACGAACTTTATTATATCGTCGAAGAAAAAAATCATAACATCGACCTGACCGACAAAGGCCGCGACTTCCTCGCAGCCGGCGAATCCGATCCGGGCCTGTTCGTGCTTCCCGACATCGCGACCGAACTTTCGCAACTCGAAGCTGGACATCTTTCGCCCGAAGAGCAGCAGACGAAAAAAGACGATATCAACCTGCTTTATGCCGATCGATCCGATCGACTTCACACGATCTCGCAGCTTCTGCGCGCGTTCTCGATCTACGAGAAGGACGTTGACTATGTTGTGCAGGAAGGCAAAGTGATGATCGTCGATGAATTCACGGGACGCATTTTGCCGGGTCGCCGTTATTCGGAAGGCCTCCATCAGGCGATCGAAGCCAAGGAGCAGGTACACGTCGAGCGTGACACGCAGACGATGGCGACGATCACGCTCCAGAATTATTTCAGACTCTATAAGAAGCTCGCCGGCATGACTGGCACTGCCGAAACCGAGGCAGGGGAGTTCTTCGAAATTTATAAGCTTGACGTTGTCGTCATTCCGACGAACAAACCGATCGTCCGCGATGACCGCGACGATATGGTCTATCGCACGAAGCGCGAGAAGTATAATGCAGTTGTCGAAGAGATCACGTCAATGCGCAACTCTGGCCGCCCGGTGCTTGTCGGCACAACGTCGGTAGAAGTTTCCGAGACGATCGGCCGAATGCTCAAGCGAGCCGGTGTACCGCATAATGTATTGAACGCGAAGCAGCATGCTCGCGAGGCCGAGATCATTATCAATGCCGGACTGCCTGGCGCGATCACGATCGCGACCAACATGGCAGGTCGTGGTACCGATATTAAGCTTGGACCGGGCGTGAAGGAATCGGGCGGCCTGCATATTCTCGGCACCGAGCGTCACGATGCAAGGCGTATCGATCGCCAGCTTCGCGGCCGCGCTGGCCGCCAGGGCGATCCGGGCTCGACGCAGTTTTATCTGTCGCTCGAGGATGATCTCATGCGACTCTTTGGCTCAGAACGAATTGCGGGCATCATGCAGAAGCTTGGGCTGCAAGAGGGCGAGGTCATCAAGCATTCGATGATCACGAAGTCGGTCGAACGCGCACAGAAGAAGATCGAAGAGAATAACTTCGCAATGCGCAAGCGCTTGCTCGAGTACGACAACGTCATGAACTCTCAGCGCGAGGTCGTCTACGATCGCAGGCATCACGCCCTCTATGGCGAGCGTCTCAAAGATGATATCTATGAAATGCTCGAAGAATCGATCACCGAGCTTACGCACGCCCATTATCATCAGGGCGAACTCGAAGAACTCCGCAACGAAATTCTGACGCGCTTCATGGCCGACGTTGCGATGACGCGCGATGAATTCGCCCAACTCGGCGAAGAAGGTGTGACCGCAAAGATGATCGAAGAAGCGAAAGCATTCTACACGCGGAAGGAAGAGCAACTCGGCCACGACACCATGGCGGGGCTCGAGCGTTATGCGACGCTCCGTGTGATCGACGAGAAGTGGAAGGAACACCTTCGCGAGATGGACGAACTCAAAGAGGGTATCGGACTTCGGGCGTATGGTCAAAAGGATCCGCTGATCGAGTACAAGCAGGAAGGCTATCGGATGTTCCAGGAGATGCTTGCGCTCACACGCGATGGTGTTTTGGAACTCGCATTTAAGCTCTATCCCATGCAGGTCTCGAACGAAGGCGGCGCACAGCCTGCGACGAGCGGACGGCGAATGATGCCGTCGCAACCAGTAAAGCGCCAGCGTCTCGTTGCCACGAAAGAAGCAGCACCTGCCGCCCTAAGTGGTGGAAGCGAGGAGCCCGATGCACCGCCCTCGATCCAACCCGTCCGGGTCGGCCCAAAGGTGGGCCGAAACGATCCCTGCCCTTGCGGCAGCGGCAAAAAATACAAGAATTGTCACGGGGCAGACTAATGCGCTAAACTGAGATCCAATGCTTTCGAAGGTTCAGATCCGCGGATTCAAAAGTGTTGCCTTCGACTCCGCCCCGATTACGCTTGGGCCACTAAATGTAATTGTTGGTGCGAATGAATCTGGCAAGAGCAATTTCCTTTCGGCGCTGAAGTTTTTATAAGCGAGTGTCCGGGTACCCATTGGGGTTGCCGTCGGTGAATTTGGAGGCGCGAAGGCAGTTCTCAACCAAACCGAGCGATCTGCTGAATCCGTTGGCTCGCCAGAAGTTTCAATTGGGATCGTTGGCGATGACACACTCAATTTCGTGGATCGTCACGCCGCTTTGGGGGAGTATCACTTCAAGGGATATGAGTATGAACTTGAATTCGACCCTCTTGAACCAACGCCTAATGTTCTCCGGGAGCACTTGTTGATTCCCTCTCTCTAAAGGTGATGCCAGCCCGACTGCTTTCGAGATCACCCGCTCGATGGATTCTTTGACGAGGTCAGGGGATATCACGGATTCCGGAAGTGTCTCCTATTTGGATAAGAGCGTTCGCAACCGAACGTTTCTCGCGACAGCATTTGAGCAGACTCCAGCACTCATAGTAAGAGATACGATCGACCTGTGGAAGTTTTTGAGCGTCAATGTCGAAACCTCTCGTTCGAGCTCGAAGGTCATGAACGGTAGCTTGACGGTCGATGGGATTTTCCAACTTGCGAGTTCGACATCCCAGCAATGAAGGCACGCCAAACCTGATTAAGCGCGCCTCCGATCGCCTGAATAATTTTCGAAATGCTCGATACGAAGCAGGGATCATACTTCTCGACGCAGATCGTGAGCCTTGCGTCACGGCTATCCGATCAAAATTCTCCGTAGAGTGTCGCGTTGAATTCCAGCTTGGGCGCGATCTCAGATTTTTGCATCTGGTGGTCGCGAAGAAGAAGCTTGAATCTTGGCTGCTTGCCGACACAGATGCTGTTCGGCAATCTTCAGGAAACAGTTACTATTCAGCAGTGGAGGAAACCAGCACAGCAAATTATGATCATACAATTCGAGAATTGTATGGTGACATCTCGAAGGTCGCTCTGGCAGGAAAGCTCTCGTCAAGGTTTGACCCCCCGCGAGGTTCGTCGAACTCCGAATCGTTTTCGTACTACACTAACCTCCTAAATCGCCTGACACAGAATCACTAAATGAGGGGCGGAAGTTTTCTTTTTCATCCAGTTTCTTGGAAATGGCTCCAAATTGTCTTATTTTGTTACACTTAGCAGGTAACGAAATGGTCTCGCCTCGGTGTTGAACGCTGAAGCACTTGCCCGACCGGTGCCTGATTGCTCATAGGATTGTGAAAGCTTTTGTAGAGACCCATGTACTCACTCTCGTGAGTGTATGTCTCGTCTTGTTGCTCTTAACTCATTCATTGCAGGATGTTGCGCTCGCGCAATCGTCCCGTGCTCCCGTACGCGCTGTTAAAGTTATCGAGCTTGCTCATTCGGCGAATTCTGTCACGATCGAGCTTGATTTTCCGCGTCCGCAGTTCGACACTTCGCAGGCCGGTATCACACTTTCGGCCTTGCAAGAGCAACGCCAAAATGGCGACCTATTTGCTCCGGCTTCGATCACGGTACGTGCGTCTGCGAGGTCAAATGTTACTGTTGTCTCGGTCGATCGCGCCTCGATGGTGGTTGGATCAAACTTTTTTATTCCGTCGGCGACCATGCCGGTCGTTCTCGATGGCTCGGCAAAGCAAACGGTCGTCAGGCCTTCAAAGACGACCTTTCGCCACCTATCGCTTGGTGTAGCGCAGTTCCAATATGCCGGCCGCGCACGCGCTGTCGATATCGGGTCTCTGCTCGTTGGTTGTTATGACTACGACGCGGCGCATCACTCGCTATCCTACGCCAGGAAAATTGTTGTTACGATCTCCGATCCGAAGGGCCTCGATCCCTCCATCGCTATCACGAATACGCGCGAAGCTTACACCGCCGCGAGTTCGACCTTTCGCAATCGGCTCGCTGCACAAAAGGCGTCCGGCAGCAAACTCCGCACTGCAGCTGTCGATGACGTTCAGCAGATCGCAGGCATTCGCGCCGACGATGGGTACATCTACCGGATGTACGTCAACAAGGACGGCATCTATCACATCACCTTCGACGATCTGAAGCAATTCGGACTCGATGCCTCGACGGTCGATCCGGCGACGCTTCGCATTGTTTCGCAAGGTCAGCAAGTCCCGGTTTACGTCTTCGACCATCAGGATGGGCATTTCGATCCGAACGATTATTTCGAGTTCTTCGGTGAGGAAAAAACGTTGAAGTACAACAGCCCGTATGGCGACGAGTACTACGACCCGTTCACCCACTACAACGTATACTATCTCGTTTGGGGATCAAAGTATTCGCCGCTGCCTCAGGGTGGAGTCAAGCGATTGGTTGAGGAATCCGGCGAAATTCGTGAGGCAGATAAATCGAAGTTCACTGACTTGCGCAACAGCTCGTTTCGGACGCGGTTGCATTACGAGCACGATAACTATCTCGAGAATCTTGAGATCTCCGACATCAACAATCTCTCTTCGTTGCGAGATCATGCCTTTACGGCGCAAGTGCGTACGGCGCAGAGCATCACGCTCGATACGGTCACTCCCTATCCCGATCTTGAGAACGGCAAACCGTTTACCTTGCGCATGGCCTTTCACGGCGTTTCGCATTTCGATCCGGGCACCGTCGGCAGTCACGGCGAAGTACTGCCCGATGTCCCGAACGAGAATCAGGCTGATGTGAGTGTGAACGGGACGGAGTTACTTTTTGGGATCTGGGATAGTCAGGTCCTGAAATTTCTTTCGACCGATACGCTGAGCCAGCGAATTCTGCAGGCTCCGCCGCCACCTGGAATTTTGAAGACACTCATCTCGACCGATTCTTCGACCCGAGTAAGTTTTCCGCTGGAGATTCGCGTGACGAGCAAGGTCAAGACCGACGAGCAATACTGTCAGTTCGATGTCAACTGGTTCGATCTCGATTACGACAGGCTCTACGCCGCCTACCAGGATGCGATCCAGTTCTCGGTGCCAAAGGCAAGTCCGACAGGCCTGTATCAGTTCACACTCAGCAACTTTACACGCAGCGATATTTCGATCTATCGCAAAGGCGTTTCGAAAATATCCAACATGTTCATCGATGCCGGTGGCCCGAGCCAGAATGGCATCAAAGCGATCTTTCAACTGAACGTCGCCTCGGATGCCGATCAGTTCTATGCAACGGTTGAAAGCTTGAAGCTGAAGCCGGCGCGATATCGGCGCGATTCGTGGGTCGATCTTCGCGATCCCGCCAATGCTGGCGCCTACGTGGTCATTACAGACCACGATCATTTGATGAAGAACGACAAGGGCGATATCGGTCCGACTGCGCTAACAAAACTCATTGCCGAGCACCGCACGCGCGATGGAATGTCGGGGAAGCTCATCGATGTTGCGAATATCTACGATCAGTTTAACTTTGGTGCACGCTCTCCACAGGCGATCAAGGATTTTCTCCAATACGCCTATAACAACTGGCAGGATCCGCCACGGGCCGTGTTGCTCGTTGGTACCACGCATCTTGGAACGGATGACAGCGTAAAATTTGCTCCGCCAGAACAAGTGCCGACATTCTACTTCCAGAGTTACGATTTTGGCGCAACCTCGACGGATACCTGGTTCACGTTGCTCGATGGCGACGATCTCATCCCCGACATTCTGCTCGGACGCCTGCCTTCGACTTCGACGTTGCAGGACGAACAATACGTCAACAAGGTCATTCGCTTCGGTCAGGATCCTGTATCGCCCGGCGTTTGGAAAGATCGGGCGCTCTTTGTGTCGGGTGAGCATTTGAACGGAAATGATTTTTACGGACAGGTCAATTATCTGCTTGGCACTGCTTTGCCCGAAAATGTTGGTGTCGAGCGTCTTGGGCTCGATCTTACGTTGCCCTATTACGGTACCGATAAGGAGCTTATAGCGGCGATCAATAGCGGCGTATCCTACGTCCATTTCATGGGCCACGGCGGTTTGGGCGTTTGGGCAGATCCGATTCCGTTTACTGGCCGCTCGCTTTTCCTTGCCGAAGATGCGGGCCGGCTTACGAATGATGCACATCTGCCATTCATTGCGAGTCTAACCTGTTTCACCGGCGCTTTCGATGGTTCTACGCAAGGGGCATTGCTCCCCGCGCTGTTGCTCGCTCCTCAGGGAGGCGCGATCGGAGCACTTGGCGCGTCTTCGTTTGGATTCAGGACCGAAGATCAGCATCTTGCGGGCGCACTGCTCGTGCGAATGTTCGATTCCATGCCGGCCACGTATGGTGCGCGGATCACTGCCGGAAAGATCGATTATTATGTTTCGAACGATCCGATCGGTAATCTGGTCGATCCGACGCTCATGCTTTCCTATCTCTTTCTCGGCGATCCACTCGTTTCGCCGTTTCTTCCGGATCAAAAGGTCGGACTGACACTCTCGACGCGTGCAGTGCAACCAGGCCAGTCACTGACGATCATCGGCACAACCACACTCAAAACGGGCCTCGCGCGAATCGAACTTATGGGTGATGGCAATGAGCCATTTCCCACGCCGCACGTCATCGACAATGTGCCAGTAGTTAATGGGGCATTCAACACTACCGATGTCATACCAGCAACAACTACCTTTTCGACCGGTGAATATCACGTAGTCGTTTATCAGAGCGATCACTCGACGTGGGGACGTGCGACAACCGATCTGACATTCACGGCAGCCCGCATCTCCGAACTTGAATTCGATCCGCATCCAGCGGATGTCGGCACAAATCTTACCTTTTCGGCGGCTGTGCAGTCGCCAGGCGGTGTCCAATCGGTGTGGGCAGTGATCCACTATTATCTCACCGATGCTGCTGGCAACAATACAGAAGCACGGCCAAGGGACTCTGTGCAGATGTCGTTGGTGGGGGATCGCTACCAGACGCCTGCGATCTCCGGTACGAACTTCGCCAGGAGTATGATCGTCGCCGGCCGAGCCTATCTTTTTCCAACCACGGGTCTTGCACTCACAAGTGATTCGGCAAAGCTCACGATCGGTGCTTCTTCCGATCCCGCGGCGTTTCGCGATCCGCTGCACGCGAACATCGTAGGTAGATATCGCGCAACTCCCAACGGACTCGTATGGCAGGAGGGCGTGTATAACTGGGGTTCGGATATTGCACAAAATGTAAGCGTCGCACTTCGCGATACAACATCGAAGCTAACGCTGGCAACGGCTACGATCCCCAGTATTGCCGCACATTCATCGCAACTGACAAACTTGCAGATCGATGGTTCGTTGCTTGATACAGCGAACATTACATTTATCGTGCAGGCCCAAGCGGGGACGACACCTCTTTCGCTTCGCGATAGCTCTCTTCGCAACGATTCATCCCACGCAACGCCACTCGCTCGCGGGGCTGCTGCCTATCTTCAAACCATCGGCACAACGATCACGGGGCCGCACCAGGCCGCGAGCTTCGATGGGGGTTCTGTCAGCATCGAGCTACCAGCGGGTGCTGAAGGCAATGTGCCGACTGATGTCTTACGCGTGACACGCTTGCCGCAGTTGCCGATCTTGCAGCAATATGCAAATCAGGAGCCCGATATTCATTTTGTCCGGTTGATCTCTCAGGCGAAACAACATTACGCAGGAGTCCGGATCGTTAGCGATTCACTCGGCGCCATTCCGCTCGCGCAGCCGGCACTCGTCACACTCCGCATCGATCTGACCGACACTGCAACCGCGACAAACCTTTCGAATTTATTTATCTATCGTCAGGACGATCGGTCACGCCAATGGAGCATCCTTCCGACGACCCGTAATGGCGATCTCCTGACAGCGACCTCGCCAAATCTCGGCAACTTTGCGGTCGCCCATCACACCGATCATACGCCTCCTGTCATCGACATCACGGTCGAGGGACAGGTCTTCGTCAACAATGGCGATGTGCCAGATCATCCGCATGTTACCGCTGTGCTGCAGGATGCGAACGGCATTGATATTACGCCAGGCAAGACGACTGTTAAAGTCGATGGCCGATCGCTGAATTCCGGGCAATTCGCGATGCTCGATTCCTTGCGCACTCCGACAACAGCGAGTTTGCACTTCGAGCCAAATCTTACAGACGGCACCCATACACTTTCGGTACAAGGTACAGACAATAATGGCAACATCGCACCTGCGCAGTCGCTAACCGTAAACGTCTCGCATAATTTCGTTATTCAGACACTTGGGAGCTATCCGAATCCGTTCAGCCTGCTGATGTTCCTTGCTTACGAAATCAAAGGTATCCCGTTCGCATCGTCGGTGCAGCTCCGGATTTATACGGTCAGCGGCCGGCTCATTCGCACCCTGCAGTTTCCTTCGGATGATCCGAATCAGACGTTCGGATTTCTCAAAGGCGGCACCGGCGTTCCGACTTCGCTTGGATATCACGAAGTGTGGTGGGACGGCCACGATGATGGTGGCTCCGAAGTTGCGAACGGTGCATACTTTTATAAGCTGATCGTAAAGACTCCATCCGACGAGAAAGACCTTACCGGAAAATTTGCGCGTGTCAGGTAAGCAAAGTCTGCATGTGATGTTTTTGGCCGCGACACTCGCGGCGATGGCTTGCGTTGCGGTTGTTCAAAAAGCTGCGGCGCAGGACGACAAATATGCAGGTGCGTTCCTGGAGATTCCTGTCGGAGCGCACGCGCTTTCGATGGGCGGAGCATTCAGCGCGATCGCCAACGACGAATCGGCGTTTCATTGGAATCCTGCCGGTGTTTCACTCCTCGATCATAAGTATTTCGGGTTCATGTATTCCTCGGAGTTTGGATTGCCCGGCTCGGCACTCGCAAATTTTTTCCATCTCGGGATGACCTATCCGATGGCGAACACATCGGTTGCGCTCAATTGGGTACGACTTGGTGTAGGCGATATGTCTCATACTCCGGATCTCACTGGCATCAATATCACATCCGAGCGCGAGCAGCAGGTCTTTAACTCCTTCAACGGCAATCAGGATATCTTTAGCGATGTGCAGGATGCCGTCGTGCTCTCGGTCGCTCGTAATAATAAATTTGTTGTCGATTGGGGGTGGCTTTATTATTCGCACCCGATCGAACTTCCGATCGGTGTGAACTTCAAATACATTCATCAGTCGATCGGTACCTTTGGCACCGCCCAGGGCATTGGCGTCGATGCCGGCATCATGCTCCGATTTTCACTTGCCGATTACCTGCTCATTCCTGTGCTCGGCAAAGTTTCGATCGGCACGAACTTCACCGATATCGGCGGCACAAAGCTTACCTGGTCGACGCAGCATCAACAGACGATCCCGATGCGAATCCTGGCCGGTACCGCATACACGCAGGAACTCAGTTTTATCAATTCGGTCGCAACGCTTGCCTGCGACTTTGCCGTACATGAAGCGGGCAAGCCACATCTTGGACTCGACGTTACGTATGGCGAAAATATTTCTGTCAGGATGGGACTCGATCAAGGCGATTTTGCCGCCGGTGCTGGATTCGTCTGGCAGAAAAAACTCAAACTCGATTACTCATTGTCCCTTCACGATCTCGGACCCGAACACCGTCTAAGCTTCGGTGTCGACATCGATAATATTCTGAATCCGCCATCGGATTCAACGGAGGTTGTGAAGTGAGAAGAGCGTACTTGCTTCCGCTCCTGGCAATGTTCTGCATGCTGAACGGCTGCCCGAGCAGTATCGAGCCATCGGTCACGCCGCCGCAGCCTAATTTTATTCCGACGAGCTATCCACCGAATCCAATCGATCACGGTATCTACGCGGACCCAGGGCTCGATTTCATCGTGATGGAGTGGACATCCGATCCGGGCAAAACCACGACCGGGTATGTCGTATTTAGATCGAAGAACGATACGCTGGGCTCAGATGGATTGTTGCGTGACCGGTCGCAGGTCGCCACGATAGAGTCACCGAATCAGCTTGTTGAAACGCTCGACACGACGTTCATCGATTCGCTCGGCACAAATAATTATTCGATCCAGAATTATTATCAGGTCGAGGCCTATCACACTGCTGGCTCGAACGTGAAAACATACAGCAAGCCATCGAGCGTCGAGTCATTTGCGCTTTTGCCGAAACCGATGCTCAATTCGCCGAGCGGTGACAACTCGGATGGTACAACGTTTAGCTGGAACGATATCGGTTTGGGCGGGCAATTCCAGATCATTGTTCGCAAAGCCGATACGAAGCAGATCGTCTGGGGTAGTAATAATCTCTTGCTTGCCGGGCCGCTGAGTACCAACTACGATTCAGACAGTCTTGCGACCGAGCAGCTTGTTCCAGGTCAGCAATATCAGTGGCGCGTGAAAAAGATCGGCACAAATAGAGGAAGTTCATCCAACTGGCAGAACTTCTCGGTCAAGTGATGACGTAAGTTTGCAGAAGAATTCTTCAACGCTTCAGCCATGCCTGTTTCTCGTTTCTTGTGTTCTGCCGCTGCTTTCCTTGTTGTATCGTTTTTCTCCACCGGAGTTTTTGCTCAGGGCGTAGGTCAGCAGGCTTCGTCTGGAGGGACGCAACCCCTGATCACCTCGCAGGGCGCGAACGCGCCGGTCTACCGCATTCTCAAGCAAGGTGAGATCGTCATTCCGATCAACCTTTGGGGGTTTGTCGGAGGCCCAGGGCATTATGATGTTGCCGGTTCAACGACGCTCGTCGATCTGCTTTCCTATGCAGGCGGCCCGACGCCGCAAGCGAGGCTCACCGACGTTCGCATCATTCATGCTGACACGAACAGTGAATTTCGCGAGCAGATCTACAACATCGAAGCCTATATCACGCATGGCGATCTTTCGCAGAATCCGTATCTCGTCCCTGGAGATACGATCGTGGTGAGCGGTCGCGCGCTTGATGTGTTTTTCCAGACCGTCAGTGTGATCACGAATATCATGGTGATCGTCACAGCACTCATCAACTTTATTTCGTTTACCGCGAAGTGATGCGTGCTGTCGGGTGGCTGGGACTTTTCGTCATCGTGACGGTGGTGGTGGGATGCAAATCGGAGCCAACTACGCATCTCCGGTTCTCACATTTTTGGGCGGAACCCGCGCAACGTGCCGCGATGGATTCGCTGTTGCAAGGATTTAAACGTGAGCATCCGGAGATCGTCGTCGACGTAACGGAGCTAAGCTGGAACGATGGCAAAACGAAACTCATGCTCGGTTTCAATTCCGAAACGGCACCCGATGTGATCGAACTCGGAAGCGACTGGGTTCCGCAGTTTGCTTCGAGCGGCGTACTGCTCGACCTGACAACTGCGAACGATTCAACCCTTCTAAGCCAAGCATACGCAGCACCAGGGTATTCGCTCGCGCCCGGAATGTGGAAGGGTCAGCTTTTCGCTGCCGCGTGGATGCTCGACACACGTGTGATGTTTGTCAACGATAGTCTTGTGAAGCTCGCGGGCAAAACGGATACCGGTTCGATCCTTGGAAATTGGGATCAAATGAAATCACTCGCTATCGCAATCGACAAGGGTGGGGCAGACGGCTGTGGTGTCAATGGTCCGGACGAGCACCGATTGTATAAAAAGTTTTTGCCCTACGTCTGGTCGAACGGCGGAGAGCTGTTTGGTGCGAATGGAAGGCCCACAATGGACCGCCCCGAAAACATAGCCGCACTTGAATATTACGTTTCTCAGCAATCCTTCGGCAAGATGGATCTTCAAAAAAATCTCGATGACGCATTCAAGCGTGGTTCGCTCGGCATATGGTTCAGCGGGTCGTGGATGCTCGTTCCACTTTCGAAAGCAAGTTTCAAATGGCATACGGAGCCGGTGCCGGGCGCGAACGGTCATGTGGGTGAATCTTTCGCCGGCGGTGAGTATGTCGCGATCAATGCGAGGACGAAGCTGGCGCGCGAGGCGAAGCTCTTCCTCACCTATATCACCCGTGCGAAAAATGAGTTGAGCTTTGCAAAGGCCGTGAACATGTTCCCGGCCGATACGACGATGCAACTCGATTCCTTTTATCTAAAACGCAGGGAAGGCCCGGTCTTTACTGCGCAACTTCGTCATGCACGGATGACACCCGTGATTCCGCAATGGCTTGAGGTCGAGTCGATCATTGAAGATGAAGTTTCTCGCGCGCTCTATCAGAAAGAAACTTCTCAGCAGGCGATGGCAAGTATGCAGCAGCGCACCGTGGAACTTCTCCGCGAGCCTTGAGCTTCGTTTGGCGCATGAAAGAAACGGAAAAAGAACCTGAAGTAAAAGCCCTCGAAACGAACTTTCGGGCGGGCTATTGCGCGATCGCGGGCGTACCAAACGCCGGCAAGTCGACGCTCATGAATGCGTTGCTCGGCACAAAGCTTTCGATCATTTCGGCCAAGCCACAAACGACGCGTAAACGTGTGCTCGGCATCTATTCGACGTCCGAGGAGCAGGTCATCTTTTTAGACACTCCCGGCATCATGCCTCGTCCGACGAATCTGCTTCATCATGCGATGCTCGATGAAGTGCGCCGCGGTTTTACCGACGCCGACGTTGTACTCGTGCTCGCCGAAGCGAATGTCGCCTTCAGCAAAGCGCTGCCAAAAACATGGGAAGAATATTACAAGATCACCAACGGCAAGCCGATCATTCTTGGCGTATCGAAGTCCGATCTTTTGCATCAGGTGACCGACCTCTTTCCGATCCTGCAGCACTACGGCGAAATGGGAATGTTCACCGAGATCGTCCCGATCTCGGCAAAGAAGAAGTACAACCTGACAGAGCTTACAAAAACACTTCGCAAATACCTTCCGGGCAAAGTGCCGTTCTATGATACCGATCAACTAAGCGATCAGAACGAACGCTTCTTCGCGAGTGAGCTGATTCGCGAAGCAGTGTTCCTCAAATACGGCGAAGAAGTGCCGTACTCGACGGAAGTTGAGATCGAAGAATTCGTCGAGCGGCCGGATCACAAGTGGTTTATTCGCGCGGAGATCATCGTCGAACGTGATGGTCAAAAGTCGATCGTGATCGGTAAAGGAGGCGCGGCGTTAAAGGCAGTTGGAGAACACGCACGCAAAGAAATTGAGAAATTTCTCGATCAAAAGGTCTTTCTCGAACTTCACGTCCGCGCCCGCAGTGACTGGCGCAATAACAAGCAAACCCTCCGAGGATTCGGATATTCGCTTTAGTATGCCTTTATTCCGACCCTTTCGCGGCACACGATACGATCCGGCCAGAGTCAAGATGCAGGATGTCGTAGCGCCGCCGTATGACGTTATTTCGCCGGAGCAACAGTCTGCCTTTTATGCAAAGGACGCACACAATGTGATCCGCTTGATCCTCAATCACGATGCAGATCCCTACGCGAGTGCAGCCAATTTCCTGAAAGAGTGGAAAGGTGAGAACGTCCTGACAAGCGATACTGCCGACCAGTTTTACGTTTATTATCAGACCTTTCGCGTACCAGGAGGCCAGCAAGTAACGCGAACGGGCGTGATCGGCCGGTTGAAGTTATCGCGCTACGATGCGGGCGAAGTCCGGCCGCATGAACGAACGCTCGCAGCCCCTAAGCGCGACCGGCTTCGACTCTTTGAAGCAACGCGTGCGAATCTCAGTCCGATCTTCGGACTTGTTGATGATGAATCGCTCGTATTCGATCAAACGCTCGAACTTGCAACCGTCCGCGCACCACTCATCGATGTCGATGAAGAACTTCCGACCGGCGAACATGTACGGCATATTGTTTGGAGATTGGATGATCAGATGGCGATGGATCGTCTGCAACAGATCGTTGCTCGCGCACCGGTGACGATCGCTGACGGGCATCATCGCTACGAAACGGCGCTCGCCTATCGAGACCAACATCCTGAGATCGAAGGTGCGAAGTATGTGATGACCTATCTTTCAAATGTGCACGGAGAAGGGACGGTCATCCTTCCGACGCATCGCGCACTGCATAGCGTTCCCGATTTCGAGCAATACAAATTTCTCGAAAAACTGCACGACGCATTTTTGCTTGAGGTGCTCGACGGCCGCGAAAAAGCGAATAAACTCCTCGAACAAGATCCCACTGTGATCACCATGATTGAATTTAGCGAAGCTCCGCACTTCGTTGCCGTTCGCGATAAATCACCGAAGCAACTGGGCGCGCTCGAATCGCTCGGAGTCTGGCGTTTGCAAGAGGAGATTCTCAAAGGTGTAATTGGTCTCACGCAGCAGGCGATCGACGACAAGACCAATCTGCTCTACCCTCATACGCTGGAAGAACTTGACACAATGAAGGGCGCACACGATGTTCAAGCGGCGTTTCTGCTGCGCGCGGTGACACCTGCCGAGATGGTTGAAGTAGTGAAAGCGGGTGCGTTCATGCCGCAAAAATCGACCTTCTTCTATCCGAAGCTTCTCTCGGGTTTGGTCATTCAGGAGTTCGACATCCAGACGGCCGCCCGCTGACCGGTATATTTGTGACTGGTATTTCAAACGATTATGGTAACGGAAACTTACGGATTACTAAAAGGCAAGAAGGGGATCGTCTTTGGCCCCATGGACGAATCGAGCATCGGCTGGCAGATCGCTCTTGCAGCCTATCGCGAAGGCGCTCAGCTTGCGATCTCGAACGTAGCGATCGCGCTTCGGGTCGGCAAGCCTGCCGAACTCGCAAAGCTCGTCGGCAATGCACCGCTCATTGCTTGCGACGCAAGCAACCAGGCCGAGGTCGATCAATGCTTCAAAGAACTCAAAGGGACCTTTGGTAAAGTTGACTTTATCATTCACTCGGTGGGGATGTCGCAGAACATCCGTAAAGGGCTTCAGTACGAGAATCCGAACTACGATTGGTACCTGAAAACGCTTGATGTGTCGGGGTTGTCATTCCATCGATTGATCCACGGCGCCCTCGCTCAAGATGCGATCAACGATTGCGCAAGCATCCTTGCCATGAGCTACATCGCGGCGCAGCGTTCGCTTACCACCTACTCCGATATGGCCGATGCGAAGGCGCTGCTCGAATCGATCGCCAGAAGTTTTGGCAGCAGGTTGGGTGAGCGTGGTATTCGGGTGAACACGGTTTCGCAAAGCCCGACGTGGACGCGCGCCGGAAGCGGGATCACCGATTTCGACAAAATGTTCGAATGGGCAAATTTGCTTTCCCCGCTCGGCAATGCTACGGCGGAAGAATGCGGCGATTATTGCGTTACGCTTTTGAGTGACTTTACGAGAAAGGTGACGATGCAAAATCTTTTTCACGATGGCGGTTACAGCATGATGGGAATGTCGACGGCGATGCTCCATCTGATTCACGCTGCCGCAGAAAGCGAAGAGAACCTGCGCAAGGCAGGCTTCAGCGAGCTTATGATCGAGCGGACAAAGCAACACAAAACCTAAGTGCTATGATCGGTGCAAGCGATCGTGACGCGGTTCCCGTAGCTCCAGAGGAGCAGCCCATTATTAGCCCCAAGCGGAAGCTTGGGGTGTTGCGTGATCACGTGAAGAGGCTAATGCTGGGCCGCTCCTACGGAGCTACGAAAAGTCTCAGACACGAATATCAAGTCCGCGCATGTTCTTAGCTTCGCGAAGCTATTGCGAGCTATCTTTGTCGCGGAGACTTGCGCCCGAACATCCAGCAACTCCCTGGCTGGAACAGGGTTCTTGGTTCGTGCTGTTTGGCTTGCCGAATGGCGTACTCGCTTTTATTCCATAATCGACCCACTCATTTGACCCATAGGCATCTCGCTCGATCGGCCTCATTCATTGTGTTGCTGCTGCTTATCGCTTTCGGCGATCGGAGTGCGGCGCAATCCAGCGGGAAATTTCCTCCGCCGAAAATGTGGGACGATGCACTGGCCGAAGCGCAACGCACTGGAAAAGATGCGATGATCTTCGATGTCGATTACGTCGATACAAACAGCATTCGCTTTCGCGACAGCGTTCTTTCCGATCCGAAAGTGCAGCAATTCATTCGGAGCCGGTTTGTTACCGCGCTCAATGATTTTTCCGTAGACCCGCCGATGAGTGTCGGCCTCGATAGTCTGAGAAATCTCGGATTGAGGCTGAGCGGACTCGAGGATCGCTATCGTCTTGTGCTTCGCCCTACGGTGCTGCTTGTAAATCCCGACGGTACAGAGATCGATCGGATCATTCTTCCGCAACAGCTGAGCCCTCAGCAATTCATTGCGCGTGTGAATGAAATTCTCGAAGGGCGCAACACGCTCACAAGTTATATCAACACATTCTGGCGCGACACATCCGACGTTGTGCTCCGCCTATCACTCATCGATCGGTTTGAAGAACGCTCGATGTACGATAGCGTGCTCAAGCATCTCGTCAGCCTAAGCACCATCACAAGCGAACCGGAGCTTTCGAGAGAAGCCGAACTGCGGTATAGTTATTTGAAACTGAACGTCGAAGGCAAAACAGCGCCGCTTCGCAGGCTGCTCGATTCCTTCACGAGGTCTAAAGAAGACAGCACGCAGTGGGTGAAGTCGATGCTCGATCTGGTTGCGTTCTATCAAAAGAAAAAGATGCCAGACAGCGTCGACGCGTTCTATCGGCGCATCTTTCATTATACAGGCACCCGCGACCCCGATCTTCTGAACGATTATGCATGGGAGCTTGCAAACTTTACTACGAAGTACGACTCCGCGCTCGCATTCGTCCAACAGGCAATTCTCGCAAAACCGAACGAAGCTAATTACTACGACACCAAGGCCGTCGTCGATGCGAAACTTCATAACTGGGCCGAAGCGGTGGGGGATGCAACGAAGGCGTTGAATCTTGCTGCGCCGGAAGATAAACCGTATTTCCAAAAGCAGTTGGATGATTATTTGGCAGAGATGAACGAGGAAATGCAAAAGCCCAAAGAGAAGCCCACAGAGGGGAGTGCGCCCGTTCAGAAGCCCGCACCAGCGCCGAAGCTAAAACGCAGCGCGAAGAAATCGTAAAAGTTTAAAATCAACGTTGAACACTATGGCAGACGCAACACTCGTATCCGAAGAGATCATCGCATCGCTCAAACCGAACAAAGCAAAGCCTGAGCATGGCAAGCTTTTTATCAATGGTGAATTTGTCGAAGCAGCTTCCGGCAAATCATTTGAAACGCGCAATCCCGCGACGGGCGAAGTCCTAACGACGATCGCCGAAGCAGACGCGGTCGATGTCGATCGCGCAGTCAAAGCAGCACGTGCCGCATTCGAAGATGGCAGCCCGTGGCGCAAGATGACTCCGCGCGATCGCTCGCGGTTGCTCTGGAAACTCGCCGAACTTATGCGCACCAACGCAGAAGAACTCTCCGAACTCGAAACGCTCGACACCGGTAAGCCCATCATGGAGTCGAGCAAATTCGACATTCCACAAGCCGCAGAGTGCTTCGAATATTACGCAGGCTGGCCGACGAAGATCGCTGGCGAGACGATCCCTGCTTCGGCAGGCGGTGAATCGCTTGTCTACACACTTCGCGAACCGATCGGCGTTTGCGGTCAGATCATCCCCTGGAATTTCCCGTTGCAGATGCTGGCATGGAAAGTAGCGCCTGCACTCGCATGCGGCAACACGATCGTACTAAAGCCCGCAGAGCAGACTCCGCTAACCGCGCTCAAGTTTGCAGAGCTAACGCAGCAGGCAGGCTTCCCGCCGGGCGTCTTCAATGTCGTAACTGGAATGGGACATATCACTGGTGCGGCACTTGTCGATCATCCTGATGTCGATAAGATCGCGTTCACCGGTTCGGTCGAAGTCGGCAAGGAGATCATGAAGCGGGCAGCGAAAACGCTCAAGCGTGTTTCGCTTGAACTGGGTGGCAAGTCGCCAAATATCATTTTTGCGGATGCCGATCTCGAGACCGCTGCGAAGTATGCGCTCGGCGGCATCTTCTTTAATCAGGGAGAAATG
>JBBSDW010000050.1:0-19619 GCA_038240295.1 Kapaibacterium sp. (SeqCode) | reverse complement strand
GGTTATCGCATGACGCCGCATTTCCTCACCTGCGCGCCATTCTCGCTCGCCCTCTTCAGGGGAAAGCTGTGCGAAAGCTCTTGAGAATGTGACGATGCTTAAAATCGAAAGAGAGGCTGTCAAAAGAACTCGTTTCATCGGCAGTAGCAAAGGTTGATTCGGGCCTATCAGAAATCGTTTTTTCCAATCTAAGGTTCGGCTTTCCTACCCCCGGATGTTTCGGCAGCGCTCAAAATTGTTAGCGACCAAAAGGCAGCTCCACCGATAGGATGCACGCCCAAAAAGCGCGGGACCAACAAAGGGAACGGTCAAATGTTATACTCCTCGGAGGAGCACATTATGATTCAGATACTCAAAGCAAGCGACCGGGGTCATGCCAATCATGGCTGGCTCGACACCTACTTTACGTTCTCGTTCAGCGATTATTACGATCCTGAGCGGATGGGATTTCGCCATTTGCGCGTGATCAATGAGGACACGATCATGCCTGGCGGAAAGTTCGGCATGCACCCGCACGAGGATATGGAGATCATCACCTATATCCTGGAAGGGGCTATCGAACATAAAGATAGCATGGGCAATGGAGGCATTATCTACCCAGGTGAGATTCAGCGAATGTCGGCGGGTAGTGGTATCACTCATAGTGAATCGAATCCTTCGAACACCGAGTCAACACACCTTCTGCAGATCTGGCTTTTCCCGAACAAACGCGGAATCACGCCGACCTACGAACAGAAGAAATTGCCTCGCGAGGATCGGCTCAATTCCCTTCAGAAGCTTGCCGGACCCGAAGGCGCCGGCGGGCTGGTCACGATTCAGCAGGATGCAGAGCTATACTCAACTCTGCTTTCGAAGGGCAGCAGTGTAACGCACGAGTTCAAGTCAGGTCGTCACGGATGGCTTCAGATGGCGCGAGGTGCGGCGATTGTCAACGGCACCCCTGCCGAAGCTGGAGATGGAGTCGCCCTGGAAGGCGAAGCTTTGATCACAATCGAAGGGACAGCGCCCGAAAGCGAGTTTTTGCTGTTTGATTTGGTTTAGTGCAAAATGTGCTGCTAAGTATATCATATGCCCTTCAGTTTGTAGCGTTCATCACGGCTCGCAAACGAGCCGTTTTATTTCATCCTGGCTGGATCCCGGAGTTATATAGCCCCATTTATCCATGCCTGGATTAGTCCGAATGGCTCCGTCGTCCTCCATAGCTTCGATTTTCAGAATTTTCGACCGTTCCTCGTGGCAATATAGCTCAACGTACTGAGTGATTTGACCTACCAACCCTTGATGGCGATGCTGTACGTTGATATTAAATCTTTGCTACACTCGCCAGTGACCGTTTTTTTGTAGTTTGGGCTTTGAATAGGATATTGTGTCATTATTCTCAACGCTTAATCCTAGCAACTGCCATATGTTATCCCCTGCAATCATACCTGGTGGCGTTGGATGCCAAGTAAGGGCAGTATCAATAAATTGTGCCCGTGATGTTGGCTCAGTTGATTGCCCTAAGGCATCAGACCGCAAAAAGGACAGCACAATCACCACTGCTAAAAGATAGGGCGCGTACATTTTCATTGGAGCTTGGAGATCAATCTCCTCTTGCAAATCCAAGAGGAATTCTGAACTTGGCCTCGTCAATGCCACTCTTGTCATCAATCTTAGTTGCAGAAAGGTCCACGATCTGACCGCTTTCACTCCAGACACCAATCTTTAGCGGCATTGAATTCCACAGCCAGCACTTTATACGATATCCATACGTCCCAATGGTGAGTGCCTGGCAAGGTTTGCCAAGGAATAACACCGTATCCATGTGACTGTCAAGCAGGCTGTAGTCTCCGATGGACCCCACAATGCTTTCCAGATCGATCATTTTACCAACATCGGCCTGCGACCTATCACGCAGTCGATGCGCAACGGTGTGCTGGTTATAGTTGACGGTGTAGGTATCTTCTCCAGTCGTAATGGTTCGAACGGCGATATTTTCGTTGCTGTATGGGTTTCTCATTGCCAGGTCGACGGCGTAACGATCGTTCGGAATGTCGGAATAGATAAGCATTCTCGATGAGGTTCCGAAAAAGCGACCTTTTAGATAGACGGTAGCAATACTGGGTAACGTTGAACTGGCACCGTGCTGTAAAAGTACTTTTGTAGCCTGCGCCTTTCCCCTCGCAGAGGCATAATCGAGGGCTGTCTTTCCCGAGTTATCCGTCAAGCTGAGATTTGCTCCGAGCTCCGCCAGAGTGTTGATCGTTTCGGGTCTTCCATACATTGCAGCTTGCATGACTGCTGTAGTGCCTTCTTCTTTGGGGTGGCTGGAAACGGCGTCAACTATCGCACCTCCTCGATATATTACTCTAACACATGCAGTGTCGCCCATCGCAGCTGCGTACATCAGAGGCGTGTAGCCGGAGTCATCGACGCCATTTGGGTTCACACGAAAGGCGATCAACAGCTTAACTGCCTCCCTCTTACGTGCTCGCATTGCCACGGCGATGCAGTTCGGTGATCCAGCACTGAGTGTTGAATCTTGCCGTAGCAACTGGCCTATCGCTGCAGTATCGCCAAAGCCACAGGCCTTAAGCAAATCTGCCCTTCTCTCTTCGCGTGGAGCCATGCGATGAAACGCGAAGAAATAAACGAGCAGCCCAAACAGAGACACGACAACCGCCGCCGCGATCAGTATCCACTTACGTGAGGAATTTTTCCTCGAGACCTGCGCAATTGGAACCTCCGGCTGGGTATGATGCAGGAGGACATTTTTCTCCTCCACAAATTCATCATCGCTTAAGTCTCCAGCTTTATGAAGGGCAGCAAGCCGTTCAAGTGCATCAATGTCATCCTTGGATGGGAGCGCGTTTGCATGATTGTCAGACATATCGAATAGAGCAATAGCGGGTAAACACGGTATCAGTTCCCCCTAATATACGCATTCTCTTGTCTAAGGGAACAGCTTCTAAAAAATACTTGGTCCCGTTGGAACTGAAGCCGTTAAAGAAAGAGCGTCAATCCCGATAAAAGGTAAGCGCTCCAGAAAGCGAGTTTTTGCTGCTTGATCTGGTGTGAGTTGGGATTGTATGTTTGTGCAGCAGGATGCGCAGCTACATTCAACTCTGCTTTCGAAGGGCAGCAGTGTAACGCACGAGTTCAAGCCAGGTCGTCACGGATGACTTCAGATGGCGCGAGGTGCGGCGATCGTCAACGGCGAGCAGGTCCAAGCCGGCGATGGCGTTGCCATGCAAGTGAAGGCCTCTGTCACCATTGAGGGGACAGCTGCCGAAAGCGAGCTTCTGCTCTTCGATTTGGTATGAAAGCTATGGGAAATATGTCCCGTCTGAAAAGGCGGGGCATCATTGTTCGAGCTGGTGATCGTGAGACTCACTTGTCCGAATTTTCCTCGATGCGACTCATCACGCGAGCTATTGCTCACGCTGCTTAGGTAAGTAGTTCTATCCCGTGTGGCTGCTTGTGGTGCTACAGGTTACTGCAAAACCTGTGGTTACTGCAAAACCAGCATCAAAGCGATCGTAACCGCTAATAGAGAAGCAATCTCCGTATAGAGCCGCCTAGTAGTGACTTCTGGGCGTCCAAACATTGTGAATAAGGTTTTAATTAAAGCAAACAAGCTGTGGGGCGCTGGGCAAGCGTTATCCACGACTACAAGAGACTCGATGAACAAAGATACTACATCCGATCTCGAACTGCAAGCCCATCAGCCAACAAAATTGCAGAATGGGCTGCCAAGGTCTGATTTCGGCACATTTTAAGCGGAAGTGTGGCGAAATGTGTCGAATTTTTTAGGATTCTGACGGTCAGCTCACCTCGGCAGGATCGATGTCAACCCGCTCAGACCATAATCGATCCACGATCCATGATGGCTTTAGCAGCGCTATCCCAATAATCACCTGAGTTGCGTAATAAACGAGCTGCAAGGTCAGGATCTTCGTATTTGCAGGGTCGCCCAGGGCTTCACTTGGCAATTGAAGATATTTGACGATAAACGTCAGTAGGCCGGGCAGAGAAGAGACCAGCAACCAGATGCCGAGGCCGATAAGAAACGTCATGAAAATGTCGCGAGCGGTGATCCCAGTCGCGAAATTTGCGACTGGCTCGTAGTTGTACTGCTCAGCTTGGAGTGTCGATGTTTGGTCACCCAGTTCCTCATGTGAAAGTGCATCTACCGGCATTTCCTGTTTCATATCGATCGGTTCAAACACCGCCGGTTCAGTCGACCACCCTTCTGATCCTGCGTATGCACGTTCCATGAACGCTTCGCTTTTGATCCAAACGAGCATTGATATGCCGAGTACCAGGATCAAGGCAAAAGCGATAAAGACAAGCGTCATCACCGGCTGCTGCCGGATCGAAGGTGAACTTACGCTGTCGATAAAATTGATGATCGCCTGCAGACCAAACCACACTGCAAACAATCTCAAAACCACAACAACAAACTCGCGCTGTTTCATAATGGGTGCGAAAGAAGATCTGTAACAAAAATGCGGAAGCTCGGCAAATATAGGGCGATAAATGAAGCACTTCCTTCGGCAGTCGGGAGCAGCAAGAACGAAAGACAGGTAGTCATGGAGAATGTGGCAACGGGGCTCCAATTTTGAACTAACCAGTTCCAAACGAATCCGCAATGAGCAGGACGTTCGGTTCGATTTTAAGTGCTTTCGCGAGTTTTGCGAGTGTCCCGAGCGAAGGCGCGACTTCATTTCGCTCATCCTAGCAAGATGATTGGAGTGAATGATCGCTTTGGCGGCCAGCGATTCCTGCGTCAGACCCCGAAGTTTTCGGTATCCTCGAATATTCCCCGCCACGATCTTCTGAAGGTTCACATGCAAATCTTCATCTGATCGCTCCAAATGCCATATCCAGAATTGGATAGTTGCTCTCTGGGATTTGTTACATTGCGAAAGTTAGCTCTAACCTTTTCAATTTTCGGAGATCATTTTTTCCATTCAATCAACACGTTTACGATTTAGTTGGCAGACAAATGGCAACAAAATCGCTCGGCTTCGTGCATTCGGAGAAATATTCAGCGCAGCTTTCCGTTCGCTCTTTACCGACAGGCACATATTTTTGTCTTTTGTCTGGGCGTTCTTTTGCCTCTACTCCGAAATTCGTGATCGAACGGTAAACATCAATGAGGATAATCATTCTTAGCGCACTGTTGCTTTGTTGTTCGGGCCCACTGCAAGCGCAGTGGGTTCCAGCGCCTAACCCTCCCGATGGTGTAACTTCGCTCACGAAGCAGGGCAATGTTTTGTTTGCGGGCTACGCCGGACTCGCGGGTACCGGAAATATAACTAAGTCGATGGATGAAGGACAAACATGGGTGAGGAGTGACACAGGCCTTGATGGTGCAGCTGTTTTTTCGATTTTTGCGGATGATTCCATTTTATATGCTGGTACGTATTCCCGTGGAATCCTCCGTTCGGGGGACAGCGGGAAAAACTGGATTCCCGTAGATAGCATGCATCACTACTCGTCCATCAATTCATTCGTTCGGCACGGAAAATATCTCTATGCAGGAGCGCTTGATGTCGCTTTTGGTTTGGTCATCAAATCCTCTGACAATGGTCATCACTGGAAAGAGACGATCAAGCGGGACTATTTAAGCGGTTTTGTCTATTCGCTTGTCATTAACGACAGCTTCCTGTTTGCAAGCGCTTAGCTGTTTTGCTTCAAAAGCGATTAGCCAGTGGAGAGCATCAGCTTCGGTTTGATGGGACGAATTTGCCGTCCGGCGTTTACTTTTACTGCCTACGAACTTCGGTCGGCGCATTTCGGAGATCGATGTTGCTCTTAAAATGAAAGTTTCATCGGAAGGACTAACCAAACTCAACCAAGTACCCGAGACCGGACTCGAACCGGTACACCTTTGCAGGCGGCAGATTTTGAGTCTGCTGCGTCTACCATTCCGCCACTCGGGCAACGGCCATTCCGCAACGAACGGCACACTTGCAAAAATACGAATCTATCCGCGAGAGATCTCGACGACCTGAAGATCGAGCGAACCCGCTGGCACTTTGACCTGGACGCTGTCGCCGATCACTTTATTCATCAGCGATTTGCCGATCGGCGACGAGACCGAAATTTTTCCGCCTTCGAAATCGGCTTCTTCCGGAGAGACGAGTTGATAGACGTTCGTCTTCTTCGTTTTTTTGTTGAGCACTTTTACGTAGGTCATGATGCCTACCTTTTCGATCGAGATTTCGCTCTCGTCGATGATGGCAGAACGCATAAGCATCTTTTCCATTTTGTTGATGCGAAGTTCGAGGAGGCCCTGCTCTTCGCGCGCTGCATCGTATTCGGCATTCTCTGAAAGATCGCCCTGCGCCCTTGCTTCGGCGATCTTGCCGGCGATCTCTTTGCGCCCTCGGAATTTTAGATCGCGAAGTTCTTCTTCGATCTCCTGAAGCCGTTGACGCGTTACGTAAACCTTCGAATTGTCAGACATATCGTCCTATTTCCCCAAACCGCAAAGCGACATGCGCCTCTAAAAAATCAAGAAGGCATCTCGTCCAACGACTGAGATACCTTGCGAGCATAATTTGCTCGCTCATTCAAAGCTGTAAACCGGGCAATCTGTTCCGGTAATAATCTCGAAGCGCGGCGATGCTCAGGGTGTCCCGCTCGTCGCACCAAAGCCTCCGTGCGGCTTGATCATGTGACCAAGCTTGACGCGCTTCGTTTCGAGATAGTGTGCGTTGCGTGCGTTGGCCGGTGTTTCGATCGCGACGCGTTCGACGATCTCGAGACCAAAGCTCGCAAGCCCGACAACCTTTTTCGGATTGTTCGTAAGCAATCGCATTTTCTTGATACCGAGATCGGCAAGGATCTGCGCACCGAGGCCGTAATCGCGAAGGTCGGCTTTGAAACCGAGCGCCTCGTTCGCTTCGACAGTGTCCTTGCCTTCTTCCTGCAGCTTGTATGCGCGAAGTTTGTTTGCAAGCCCGATGCCTCTTCCCTCCTGACGCATATACAGCACGACTCCCCTGCCCGCTGCTTCGACCATCATCATCGCTGCATGCAACTGATCCTGACAGTCACAGCGATGCGAGCCAAGCGTATCACCCGTGAAACATTCGGAATGCACGCGCACGAGCACCGGCTCCCCGTTGCCTACATCGCCTTTTGTCAGCGCGATGTGTTCCTTGCGATCGACTTTGTTCTCGTAGAGGTGCAATTGAAAATCGCCGTAGTCGGTCGGAAGTTTTATTTCGACGACTTTGTGCATCAAGTGCTCACGCGTCATGCGGTGCTTGATGAGATCCTGCACCGAGACTATTTTGAGATCGAATTCTTTCGCGACCTCTATCAGCTCCGGCATGCGCGCCATCTGGCCATCGGGCTTGATGATCTCGCATAAAACGCCCGCAGGTTCACGTCCAGCAAGGCGAGCGAGATCGACGGCCGCTTCGGTATGTCCGGCGCGTCGAAGGACGCCTTCATCTACCGAGCGCAGCGGAAAAATATGTCCAGGACGTGCGAAGTCGGATGCTCGTGATTTTTTATCGGCGAGCGCGCGAATTGTTTTTGCCCGATCGCTCGCGGAAATGCCGGTGGTTGTGCCATGCACATAATCGACGGTCACCGTGAATGGCGTGCCATGAAGCCCCGTGTTCACATCGACCATCATTGCGAGATTAAGCTCGGATGCTCGTGCTTCAGTCACCGGGACGCAGACCATTCCGCGTCCGTGCGTGATCATGAAATTGACCATCTCGGGCGTTGCTGCGTCGGCAGCGCCAACGAAATCGCCTTCGTTCTCGCGCTCTTCGTCATCGACGACAATGACGACACGTCCCGCCTTGATATCGGCTATTGCTTCATCGATCGTGTTCAGCATTTCGCTTGCCCTTCTCCTACTTCTCGCTTAAGCGTCTTTCTTCGTTACTACTGTCGTAACAGATGCTTTCTCGAAACGAAGCTTGGTGTTGTCGGAGACCTGTACGAGAATTGTTGCATCATCGATCTGCGAAATCGTGCCGTGAATTCCGCTTGAGGTAATGACTTTGTCGCCCTTTTCCATCGTGCCGAGCAATGACTCACGCTCTTTCTGGCGCTTCTTCTGCGGGCGATAGATCATCAGATAAAAAATAGCGCCGATCATCACGAACATGATCACCGTCGACATCATACCACCGCCGGCAGCGCCGCCGCTTGCGCCGCTCGCAGGCGGCGTCATCAACAAGATCGAGAGAAGTGAATGCATAGTTTGAGAATAAAAAATTTAGCGAACAGGTGATGGTGCGATCCGTGATTCGCTTCGCGCGCTACAGTTGTTCTGGCGGCGATTAACAGTGTGGCATTGCGAAACATTCTTCGCAATCGAGCAAGATCGCTGTCGCTCCCTCTAAGAGCGACAGTTTCGAATCGTTGAGAATCTTACTCGGGTTCGACCTGCACGAAATCGAGTTCAACCGGAGTCTTGCGGCCGAAGATCGATACCTCGACCTTGAGCTTTTGCTTGTCCTCGTTGATCTCTTTGATCTGCGCACCGAAACCAGAGAACGGTCCGTCGATAACTTTGACCGGCTGTCCGAGATGGTAGCGAACTTCGATGGTCTCAGTACCCTTCTTCTCTTCGACTTTTCCGAGGATGCGTCGCATCTCGTCGGGCTGCAAGGAAGTCGGCTGCGTTTTGTTCGGGCCGACAAAACTGACGACGCCTGGGATCGAGAGAATAAGATCGATCAACTTCTTATCGAGTGCTGCTTCGATCAGAATATAACCAGGCAAAAAGCTTTTCGTCTTCGTACGCTTTTTGCCATCGCGCACTTCATACACTTTCTCGACCGGAATGATGACCTCCGGTACCCGCTCGACCAGATCACGGCGCTTTACTTCATCTTCGATGTAGGCCTTTACTTTTCCTTCGTGGCCGGTGTATGTACGGAGGGCGTACCACTTCAGGCTTGTGCCTTGCAATTCGGCTGTCTTTTCTGCTGCTGTCTGCATGATGTTTCGATGCTGCGTTCGATATCGCAGCTTTGGTTAACTAACGGCTACGCCCCGAAGCATCTCATTGCAGCGGGGCGAAGATAAAAATGTCGGTGCTCAATAGAGCGAGCCCAGCGATCAGTGACCTGATCTCTCGCGAAGCGTGACGAAATCAGAAGTGATAGATGAACTTCAGAATGACCTCGAAGATCTTATCGACACCGAAGACGAACGCGGCAAGCACAATGACGACGACGAGCGTGATTATGGTTGCATCCTTGAGTTCATCGCGCGTTGGCCAGCTGACCTTACGCATCTCGCGAGCGACGTCGTTGAAAAAACCTAAGGTCTTGTTTTTGAGTCCCCGTTCCGGAGATCCTGATGCGATCCCTGGCGACTGAATTGCTGTCTCTGCCATTGTTCTTACGTTGATTTGGAGCGCTCTATCAACCATTCCCTGCGCTCACTTCGGGAATGCGCCCAGGCATTATCGGAAGCTCAAGCTTTCGCTCATACTTCGCATCGCCCGGAACACACGCGACTATTTCGACTTCTCCAATCCGATACTTGAAGCAAACGCTAAAGCCAATGCTTTAAGCCTAACTTCATCAACGGTTTGCAGCGTCGTGGCACGTCAGGAGGGAATCGAACCCCCAACCTGCGGTTTTGGAGACCGCTGCTCTACCAATTGAGCTACTGACGTAACTATCCTGCGATAGATTCCCCAAAGCAAGTCGCAGCTTTCGCCGCGACCATTCTCACGTAAAGACGATTACTTCGTCTCTTTATGGATCGTACGCTTGTTATCGCGCTTGCAGAACTTTGTGTATTCGACACGGCCCGATTGTGTGCGCTTGTTCTTCGTCGTCGAATAGTTACGCATTTTGCACTCGGTGCATTCTAAGGTTATGATATCACGCATTGTTGCTTGTCTCTTCTTCTGGTGCTAAATTCCCTAAAAACATGGCAGAAATGAACTTAAACCGGCCGCAACCGGGGCACATATACGCCGTTACCGGCATTGCCCGATCCAGATTGAACGCCCAGCCCGTTGCCACACGGTCCAGGCCAGGAAGTGCGAACACTTCTGGATTGACCTCCATCTGCGCTCCGCAATCTCCGCAAAGTTTCGGCGGTGTGGCCATCTCGATAACGTATTATCCAAAAAATTTCAAGAGCGGGAGACGGGACTCGAACCCGCGACCAACAGCTTGGAAGGCTGTGACTCTACCAACTGAGTTACTCCCGCAAAGTATCACAGCACACCAAATGGTGCGACCGACGTAGAATGGCCGATTAGACAACCAAACCGCCCTTACAGTTCCAAAAAAGCACCTAATCGGCGAAATCGCCCAATTTTTTAGGGTCGCTGCTTCGTGTGTACAAACTTTATTCATAATTCGCCGAAGCGCTGTACCTAAAGTTGTCTGTAAAAATGAATTTGATCCCATCTCAAAAGCCTGTGCAACATGTAAAACGCCAATCATAAAGCACAAGTTCCTATGTCTGAGCCTTATTCGCTCATTTCCCTGCTTCGATTCAGTGTTAGATTTGCAGATTGATCGCATCTTGTAATCTCCCAACGTCATGGCATTTTATCGACCTTCGAAATCTCCATCCGGCGGTAAGCAGCGGTTTCCGGAGTCTTATAAATACATGGTCGTCGAGCAGGTTGTCCGAATGGGCGAATCGGAGGCAGATGTCGCTGCGAAGTATGGCATCGAGCGGAAGCGACTGAGGGAGTGGCTCCGATATTTCGGGATGCCGACGGAGCCGATCGTACGGCCTAAGTCCGCAAAAACGCTGAGGGACGAAGCCAAACACGCCTCGGAGCAGATACGAATTACCAACCGAATCGCCGAACTCGAACGGCTAATCCTCGAGACAGAGGAAAAAATGCGCCTGATAATGGCTCGAGGGAATAGCGCCACAGAGAGCCAATGACTAATTCGGTCGGAATAAATTCCGACCTACGCAGGTCGGGTTTCAATCCGGCCTCGAATCTCGAAAACGCGAAACTGTTATTCCCTGCAAAATCTTTTAAACCAGTCATTCTGAGCCCGACGAAGCATCTTGCCTAAGGTCAAAGGCAAAACGTAGGTCGGGTTTCAACCCGACCTCGAATCTATAAAATGCGGAAGACCTTGTTCTCAAGATATTCACAACGATTCACAGATCCGCCCGCTCCACCATCCCGGTCGGAATGAATTCCGACCTACGGCGGTCGGGTTTTGATTCTGCGCTAAAGAGCAACACCATCCAGGCTAAGAAGGACTTATATTTGTCGTCGTGCCGCGCGCTTTGTGCCGCGCTACGATTAATCATAGCGACATTTATGAGAAATTCTTTCAGATTAGCTGCTCTACTTTTGCTTCTTGCTGTGCCCACGATGGCGCAGAAAAACAGTGTTGCCTTTACGGTAAACACTGCTCTCGACACGCTATCCATCAGCCCGTTCATCTATGGCAGCAACGCGCAGAGTGATGACACGAGCGCGCATGTGACCGCGAGGCGGCTTGGCGGCAATCGTTTGACCGGCTACAATTGGGAGACCAATGCCTCGAACGCCGGCAGCGATTATCTGAATCACAGTGATAATTACCTTACCTCTGGCTTGACTGCTTCAGTTCAGAGCGTCCCAGCCATCGTGCCGATCCAGTTTCATCAGGCATCGCAAATGACAGGCGCCTATTCGCTGGTTACGCTTCCGGCGGCGGGATACGTCGCTCGCGATGAAAATGGCACTGTAAGTGCCAGCGAAACGGCGCCATCGCCCCGCTGGTGCAAAGTGGTTTTTCAGAGGGATCCACCCTTCCCTGCAGTTCCGGATGTGATGGATGGCTTTGTCTTCGTGGATGAAGAGGTCAACTACCTCGTCCAAAAGCTTGGCTCTTCGAGCGCGGGCGGCATTCGTGGGTACGACTGTGATAACGAACCGGCGCTCTGGCCGAATACGCATCCGCGAATTCATCCTAATGCAACGACATGTGCGGAAGTCATTGCAAGAGATAGCGCACTTGCCATAGCGGTGAAGTCGGTCGACCCGAAGGCCGAGATATTCGGTCCAGTTTCCTATGGCTTCGAAGAATATCTTACGAACCAGAGCGCGCCAGATTGGAATACGTATAAAAGTTATGTTCGCTGGCTCGATGCATATCTCGCAAACATGAAGCGCGCGAGTGATGCATCCGGTAAGCGCCTGCTCGATGTACTCGACCTTCATTGGTACCCGGAAGCGCAGGGCATGAGCACTGCCGGTCAACTCACGCGCATAACTCCAAACGACGCTCCAGATGCGGGAATCGCGCGTGCGCGCATGGATGCGCCGCGCACGCTGTGGGATTCGACGTACAAAGAAAATAGCTGGATCGCGCAATATTATAGCCCGGTTGCGATCCTTCCCTGGATCAATGCAGCCATCAAAAAGTATAATCCCGGCACAAAGCTTTCGTTTTCCGAATTTAATTATGGCGGCGACCATCAGATATCGGGCGCGATCGCGGTCGCAGATGTGCTCGGCATTTTTGGCAGGTATGGCGTTTACATGTCTAATTACTGGGGTACGGTCGGCAATTACATCGGGAGTGCTTACAGGATTTATCGTAACTATGACGGTCAGGGCTCAACGTTCGGCAATGTGAGCGTTCGTGCAACAACATCGAATATCGACTCGACCTCGATCTACGCCGCCACACGAAGCGATGACCCAGATCATCTCGATGTGATCCTGATCAATAAAAGTCTGTCAACCACATTTCCCTCGGATCTGTCGATCGTTTCAAACAAGCAATTCAGCAGCGCACAGGTTTTTGTCGTGGATGCATCGGGGATGGCTATTACAACGGCTCCTGCATTCTCTTCGCTCGTTGGCAATCAGTTGCACTATCAGATGCCCGCGTTAAGCATCACACATCTTGTACTCCAAACTACGTCGCGTTCGGTCGCCCTAACTCAATCAAAGGGATGGAGCATCAAGTCGGCATCGTTCACGAAATCGGGCATCCTGATCCATTTTAGTGGAAGACTCGTAGGCCACGCCAATGTTCGTCTGATCGATCTGCTCGGAAATGTAACGCTAAGAATGAGCACCGACGCCCCAGCAAACGAGAATGGAACACTACTGCTGCCGGTGCAAACGCTTGCGCCAGGATTTTATGAACTTTCTGTAGGATCACAAGGCAAAACTGAGTCCTACAAAATCGTCTCAACACATGATAATTATTAAATAGATGAATATGAAGATCGCCCTATTGTCGTTCGCCGCATTCGTCATCTGTGCGGTCTTCACAGATGTTACCTTCGCTCAATAGTCTCAGGTCAGTGGGCCGAACGGCGGAAGCGTAAATCGTTTTGCTAAGAGCGCCAATGTTATTTACTCTTGGACAAACGCGGATCTCTATCATTCCACCGACGGCGGCCATACCTAGTTCACGTTTTCGGATTCAAATCGATACCGCTCCATTGAGGCCCTTTACAGCCATAGGTACTGTCGTCGTTGAATCGACAAACAACGGCACATTTCGTTCGACGGATTATGGCAACAGCTAGACGACAACCTTCAATAGCGAGTTAAACCGGGTCGTGGATTTCAAGGTTATTGACAACCAGATCTACGTTGGCACAGCAAATAACCTGGTCTTATTCAGCTCGCCCGACAGCGGCGGGTTGTATGTTGGTGCAACCAGTTCCAATGGATACGGTGGAAAAATCTACCGAACTACCGATGTCGGTCAGCACTGGCCCGTGATCAACTATGGCCTATTTGATAGTCTCGGTATTACCGCGATCGGTGCGCACAATGCTCTGCTCATTGTAGGCTCTAACTCTGGCCGGATCTTTCGATCGTTTGATGACGCTCTCAATTGGAAGCGCTCGGACGGTGTGCCAGGATTTGGCGATATCAATGCAATAACTATTTTGGGTTCAACGGTATATCTTGGCACATTCTACGGAGTCTTCGCATCCACCGATTCGGGGAGTACCTGGATTTGGCAAAGCAGTAATCAGGGCAGGAAAGCGGTACGCGCATTTCTTACGATTGATACAAACATGCTCGCTGGGACGTCCATGTCCGGAGTGCTAAGGCGGGCCCCGCGTGATACATCCTGGGGTTTGTCGAATGCAGGTATGCAGGATGCCAGTATCATCGCGGCCCTCGCAAGCGGTGGCAATCTTCTGATTCCTACCTATTTCGGTTTATGGGTTTCAGTTTCGAATGGGAATTCCTGGATTCAGGCAGCAGGTATTGAGTCACTCCTGGTTAACGTTATGTATGAGGATGGTCCAAACGTGTTTGCTGGTACCGACTCTGGCGGGCTCTAGCGGTCTCGCGACCACGGTCTCACCTGGACCGATCTTCACGCCGGACTTCCCCCGAGCGCGAGCGTTCGAGCAATCACTACACTGGGTGGAGAAGTGTTTGCTGTCACTGCCTACGTTTTTAACAATCAATACATAGGACGGCTTTACGTGTCAGCCGATAGTGGTCGAACGTGGATTGCTGTCGGAACCGGCTTGCACAATGTGCCGATCGTTTCGCTTACCCACATAGGTAATTCTCTTTATCCTGGCGCCAGCTTAGCAAGGGTGTACCATTCAACGAACATGAGCAGCAATTGGGAAATAGATACGAATGGTCTTGCTTCAGCATACGTGACCTGTTTGACGTCCATTGGTACTACTCTGATTACCGGTTCCGAGCGAAGCTGCGTTTTTGTATCTACGGATGCTGGCGCAGATTGGATCTCCCGATCTGCGGGTCTTGTTTCTTCCTTTCAAATAGTGATACTTTCATTACAATCGGAAGGGTCAACGATCTTCGCTGGTACTTATGGAGGTTTTTTCTATTCAAGAGGTACTGGAATTTCCTGGCACGACATGAGCAATGATCTTCCTCCGCATTCTCAGGTGGTTGCCATCACCGCCACAGACGGCGCGCTGTACGTGCGCACGTCCGGTTTTGGGTTGTGGAAAGATCCGCTTAGCACAGTAAGCGTGCAATCTCACGAGCAGCTAATTTCCAGCTTGCACAATTATCCAAATCCATTCTCACGCTCAACCTCCCTCGCCTTCACCTTAAGGGCAAGCGAACAAGTTCACCTCGACATTTACGATGTGCTTGGGCGAAAGCTCAAGACGTTGATGAATGCTGAAATGACTCGAGGAAGTCACTCTGTCCGCTTCGATGGTTCAGGACTTGCTGGAGGAATATATACCGTTAGGCTAACTTCAAAGCATTCGATGGAAGCGATTCAATCGGCATTGGATAAATAAGAAAAGCTTATTTTCGAGCAAACGGAGTCACGCTAAGACGTCCTCGTTTTCAAGGTCCTCATAATCGAGAAGAATTTCTTCCGTGGTCATTCCGGAGGCTATAAGTTCAAGAATAGCCTCAATGGGTACCGAAGGGCCCTGATCGCAGGTTTGCCATGCATTTGGCCATGACTGATCGTAATGCGTTCAAACAAATTCTCGAATCCTACAGGCAAAAGAGGTGCAGTTGATGAACTTTCCATAGTTAAGAAAACCGAACATTCCCGAAATCAATTCATCCTGACCATTGATCAAAGTGCAAACTTTTTTCGTTTGCGCCAGAGCGTTGCGGAGTCGATCTTCAGGATCTTTGCGGCTTCTTCGAGGCTGCCGGTTTTGCTGATGACGTGCGCGATGTAGTCGCGTTCGACTTCCTCGAGCGATTTGAGCCCTTTTTCATTGTCGTGCATCGAGTCTGCAAATGGACTCTCGCTGAACTGGAAGTCGATGTTGGCGATATGCTCTGGCAGATCCTGCGACTCGATCGTACGCCGCGGCCCGGCGAGGATCGACGCCCGGAACATCACATTTTCAAGCTCTCGAACATTGCCACGCCATTCATATTCCAGCAATGCACGCTCGACATCGGGCGCGAGCGTGGGAGCAAGATTGCTTGCCGACGCTTGGGTAATGAACATATTTGCGAGCGCGATGATATCTTCCTTTCGGAGTCTGAGCGGCGGGATCATAAGCCGGACACCGCTCAAACGATAGAACAGATCTTCCCGAAACGAACCGCTATTGATCGCCTCCTCAAGGTGACGATTCGTCGCCGCGACGATCCGGACGTCGGCATGCCGAGTCTCATTCTCCCCTACGCGCTGATATTCCTTACTTTGTAAAAATCGCAGAAGTTTAGCCTGCATCGCCACCGGCATTTCGCCAACTTCGTCAAGAAAAAGCGTACCCCCGTTCGCCGACTCGACTCTTCCGACGCGGTCTTTCATCGCGCCTGTGAACGATCCCTTCGTATGACCGAACAACTCCGACTCGATCAGCTCCGCCGAAAGCGCGGCGCAGTTAAGCTTGACGATCGGTTGTTCTGCCCTCTCACTTTTTTTGTGAATAAGGTCCGCAAGCAATTCTTTCCCCGTGCCGGTCTCGCCTTCGATGAGTACTGTGAGCTGCGAATTCGCAATGCGTTCGGCCATTCGAATGACGCCAAGATAGGTCGGATTCTCGGTAAGGATCTCGGCCGAATTCCCTTTCGTATGCGCTGATCGCTTTAGCCGATGGGACTCGATAACACGTTCGACAAACTTGGTTAAGCCGTTCAGATCAAACGGCTTCTGGAGATAATCATACGCCCCGACTTTAAGGGCCTCAACGGCAGTCTCAACGGTGCCATGCGCTGTTATGATAACAACCGTTAGCTCGGGCATGCGGCGATGGAGCTCCTGCATCATCCCGATCCCATTCAATGGAAACATCATCAGATCGACGAATGCAACATCGAACTGCAGGCTTCCGGTAATGTCTCGGTCGATCTCCTTAAGGGCTTCCTCGGCAGACTCGAAACTTCGGACATTATAGTCGAGCGCCTTGAGGCCGATGGTCATCGTTTTCAGGATGTTCGGCTCGTCATCGACGATGAGGATATTTCCTTTCATGCGCTTGCGTCAAAAAGATCAGTTTCGCCATTAACTTCGACCGGTACCACTTCAGGAACAATGAGCTTCACCGTGAAGGTGCTCCCTTCGCCGATCGCAGATTGAAGTTCGATCTTCCCCTGATATCGAGCAGCGATCTCGGTAACGATCGCAAGCCCAAGTCCTACGGAGCCGGGGGTACTCGAATCGGTGGGCTTCACCTGGACAAATTTCTCGAAAATTCGATTTTGATCTTCGGTCGCGATGCCAATTCCTGTGTCGCTGATGGTGATGACGAGCGTAGCACGTTCATGGTCGTACTCTGAATGAAGCGTGACGGTCCCCGCTGCCGGCGTGTGCATCAGCGCATTGGAGAGCAGGTTGGTCGTGATGGAAGTCAGGTGCTCTTCCGGCATGCGCAGGACGACTTCCTCCGAAGGCTCATAATCGAGCGTCAGCTGCTTATCGCGGTACATGGGTGTGAGCGATCGAACAAGCTGGCTGAGGCTCTCGTGAAGCTGCGTTGTCGAACTCGCAGCGAGCGCCGATTGTCGAGCGCTTTCGAGCCTTGATAAATGCAAAAGGTCTTTGATAAGCTTCGCAAGACGCTCGGCATCAGCGCGTGACGTATTCACGATATCGTGCTGCTCGATGTTCATCTTGCCGAGCATTTCAGCGTGAAGAATATCGAGCGCCATCGTCATCGAAGTAAGTGGCGTTCGGAATTCATGCGAGACTTTCGCAATAAAATCGGATTTCAGTTTGTCGAGTTCTTTAAAATGTGTGATGTCGGTAAAGAAAACGAGGACCCAGATCTTCGTCGACGTTTCGATCTCCGCAGGAGTAGATGTAGATCGATAGACGATTCGGGCAACCCGAAGCCGGAAATAACGCTGCCTGTCTTTGCGCATAATGCTCACGATGGGCGGTGAGGATTGCTCCTCCTGCGGTATCGCAGCCGCATGCTCGATCGCAGTTTCAACTTCTTTGAGTAGACGCTTATCGCGAAAGAGTTGTCGGAGCGCACGCCCACGAGCTGCCTGTTCCATTAGGCCCGTGATGTCCTCAGCAGCATGATTCATCAGCGTAAGCTGACCATCGGCATCGAAGAGCAGCAATGGATCGTCGATCGATTCGATGATCGCTTCAGACTTTTGCTTTTCGCGAACGATCTCATTGACATTGAGCGCTTCGAAAACGCGAAGCCGTTCTGCAAGCCGATTAAATTCAAACGCAAGGTCGCCGATCTCATCAGCACTTTCGACTGTGATACGTGCATCGAGGTGGCCCGCTTCGAGACCTTTGAGCGAATCGGTGAGCGCCCGCAAGGGTCTTGTCGTGCGCCTGGCGATCACAAAGCTTCCGATCGCCCCGATTAGTAAAGCAACGAGCGTAACGATCAACACACCAACAGTTGCATTACGCGCACGCGCGATCACATTCGATTTGCCGGAGCGGAACGCGAGCACATTGAATGACGAAAGTTCGAGGTTGATATTTTTTAGATTATCGAACTCGGGCGAAAGCGTTGAATTGTAGAGTGCGCGAGCTTTCGCAGGATCTCGCTTGGCGAGTGCTTCGAATACAGGCAGATGCGTTTGATAATCGGCCCAGGCAATATCGAGGTCATTGAGCAAGGCCTCGACGCGTATGCGAAGTTCGGATTCGCTCAGCGCGGCCGATCTGCGAGCCCGTTCGAGTGCCTGATAAAATTGAGACTTTTCATCGTCGAAGACCGCATGGGCCTCGCTTCCCTCACCGGCAAGAAGGCGAAGCTGTGCCGCATTCATGCGAACGATGCTTTCGTACATCGAAAGATTCGCAAGGATCGATTCGGAGTTCTGGTCGAGTCCCGAAGAAGTGATCTCCTCAAGCGATCGGAATGAAAAAATTGAATATCCTCCGAGCGCCAGCAATAATAGCAGGATGAGGAGAAATCCTGCAAAGAGCTTAGCGCGAAGTGTCGTGAACATACTTTGAGTTCAACCCTGTCTCAAGATCGAATCGTTCAACGTGCGTACAGCCGCACCTGACCTGAGCGCTCGATCGAGCTGAGAGTTCAAGCAATCAGTGCATCTTCCGTTTCGAGCAATGCCGAAAGCGACGAAGTATAGATCGAATAGAGATCGCTTACCGACTCGTCGATCGAGTCATTGATCTTTAACCGGTCACCCTGAACATTTCCGATGATCATTGCTTCAATTGCAAGCTCATTGGCAAGACTCAATATCCGATCAATCATCTCGCCCGAAGCGCTAAGCACGACCATTCCCTGCCGCTCTCCGAAGAGTTGCGCAGCATTGTGCGCTTCGAGTGGCAGCGTGATGTTCGCGCCGAGCGGACGCTCGGTCGCCATCCCGAAGCAACACTCTGCGAGCGTCACCGCAATGCCACCTTCGCTGACATCATGCGCCGAATTGATCAAACCTTTATCCGCGAGTTTGATGAGGAGCGCGATGAGATTTTTTTCCGATTCGAGATCGCAGAGCGGCGCGTTGCCCGTGATCTCGCCGGTGATCATTCGAAGATATTCGGAGCCTCCAAGCCCGTCGAGTCCCACGGTCAATACTGGAGTCCTGAGCAGGATGATGTCGTCACCATGATTTTTGAACGCGCTCGATACGACCTTGCTGACATCATCGATGATGCCGAGCATTCCGATGGTCGGTGTCGGAAAGATCGCTCCATCTGGTGACTCGTTGTAAAAGCTAACGTTGCCGCCGGTGACAGGGGTCTCGAGTTTCCTGCAAGCGTCACCCATGCCTCGAATTGCTTCCT
>JBBSDW010000049.1:0-19642 GCA_038240295.1 Kapaibacterium sp. (SeqCode) | reverse complement strand
TGGTTTGCGTAGTTGGATGAGCCTCCAAAACACAAGGCCGGTCAGGCGGTTCCGAACCAGGGAGCAAAGTAGTTTTCGTAACTTCGCACGAGAATATCTCGTCGGATCATTCGGTGATTATTAGACGCTTTATAGTCCAGATGAAGTTAAGATGCTATACAGGGCTCTGCTGCTCTTCATTGCGATAATTTCGATAACTGCTGCTGCGCACGCGCAATCTGCGTTGGATTCCGTGCGGATCAACGAACTCATGTACGCGCCCGATTCGACGAGCGAAGAGTTCATCGAGATATTCAATGCCGCCTCTCAAACGATCACCCTAACGAACTGGAAAGTTTGGGTGAAATCCCGATCGGTCACGCTTCCGGTGTTCCAACTTCCGTCTCAGGGATTTGTTGTGATCTCGAAGGACACATCGAAAGTTTTGTCACAACATTCCACTCCACTATTGGCAATTCAATTGGCGCTGCCCGCCTTAAGTAATTCCGGTTCTTCGGTAACGCTCCGAACGCCGGCAGGTCAGTTGATCGATAGCGTTAGCTACGATCCGAAATGGGGCGGATCCCTCGGGCGTTCGCTTGAGCGGAAAGAATGGTACCTGCCGAACGACAGCACCAACTGGGCCTCGTGCTCGTCATCAAAGAAGGCTACTCCTGGCGCCATCAACTCGATCACACCACCGCAATTCGGGATCGGAATAAAACCGGTCTCGCATTTTTTTAGCCATGACTCCTTGCACGTATCGTTTCGATTCTCGAATTACGGCCGGAATCCTTCGGGGACAGCGCTCCTATCGATCGCGTTTGACAGCGTGCTCGTGACTTCGTTAACAATACCTTCGCTTCTACAATCATTCACACTCGATACAAACATCATTATCGCAAACGTCCCTGCCGCACAGTTTACGTTGCAAGCAAGGGTGAAACTCACGAGCGATAGTGCGATCAAGGACACCTTTTCGATTTCGTTTCCGGCGGGGCTCCTCACATCACATGTAGTTATTAACGAAATCATGTACGCGTCGACTGCGCCGGAGCCCGAGTGGATCGAGCTTTATCACTCCGGAACAGGTTCGCTTGTGTTATCCGGCTGCAAGATTAGAGAGCATGGCACCGAGTACCTCATTCCCTCCGTGATCATCGACGCCGATTCTTTTTTGGTACTAACTGGTCATGACTCGTTGCTGCGCGTCACACGTCCCGTGCGCTATGCAATTGCGCGGGTAGATTCAATGTCGAATTTCCCATCGCTTAGTAACTCGGGTGGCGCTCTCGCACTCATCGACGCCAGAGACGAGCTGATCGATAGCGCAATCTTCGCTCCTGCGCTTGGAGGCGGAACGGGTGCCTCGCTCGAACGAATTGCGTGGGACAAGCCCGGATATGACTCCGCAAATTGGAGTGGGTCTACCGACAGCTCAAAGGCAACGATGGGATTTGCGAATTCTAACCGCGAGCGAGAGTGCGATCTCGCAATCACCTCGATGCGCGATAGTTCACTACCTGATAGATCGCTGCGTCTTTGGATAACCGTAAAAAATCTGGGTCGTGATACGATAACGGGGGCTTCGGTCTCTGTGATGTCGCTTCTCCCCGTTTCAACGACCCCACTCGGGAGTCTAACGCTCCCAACGATCACGAGCGGCGACAGCGTGACGGTCCAAACGGATATACTCTCCGTTCGATTAGGCCGCAATCTCATCCTCGCCCAGGTTTCCACAAATGGAGACGAGGTAGCAGCAAACGATACGCTGTCTAAGAACGTGATCGTGCCGATCGAACGCGGCGATCTACTTCTTAACGAGATCATGTACGCACCGGCGACAGGTTCATGCCAGTGGATCGAATTCTACAACAATTCAACGCGGCCTATCGAAACTTCGTCGATCACATTATCGACAACATCGGGCGCATCGCATCTTTTGGCGAGTTTGCCATCGATCGAAATCGCGGCCTCCGGCTTTGCAGTGCTTGCTGCCGACTCATTATTTTATGCATCATTTCGTGCGCCGTCGCTCCACGATAGCCTGATGCAACTCAGTAGAAGCAGTCTCTATCTTGGGACCGCATGCACAATCGCTCTAACGAATGGCGATTCCTTGGTCATCGATACATTGGCATCCACTGCTAATTGGCTTGGAAGGTCATCGCTCGGCGGCATCTCACTCGAACGGATATCCACTTCCCGTGCAACGCTCGATACGACCAATTGGCAGCCTAGCATCTCGCTCGAAGGCGGAACACCGCTTGCACCGAACTCCGTAAGCGATCATACTCAAGTGAGTGCATCACTCACACTCCTCGCGAGTCCCAATCCTTTTTCGCCGGATGGTGACGGGCGTGATGACGTCAGCAATATCGCATTCGCGTTTGGCTTCGACGGCGAGGCGGCAACAACCTTGCGTGTAATGGATCTGAACGGCAGACCCGTCAGGACGCTCCTCAACGGACAAACATTTTACCGGCAAGGTCAGGCCTCCTTCGATGGCAAACGCGATGACGGGACACGATTACCGATCGGACTTTATGTACTCATGCTCGACGCAACCGACCTAAGCGGCGTGACTCATTCAACGCGAACGGGAGTCGTGATCGCCAAGCGGCATTAAAAAAAAGGGCAGCCTTCCGGCCGCCCTCTTTAAAGAAACACTCAAGCAGTTATTTCGAAATCACCAGCGATCTGGAAATAACCTTTCCGTTCGTCTCGAGTCGCACAATATAGAATCCAGGCGCAACTGATGATGCATCAAAGATCGCCGAATAGTAGCCAGGCTTGAGCGATGTGCTCACAAGGCGCGAAATCTCCTTACCCATCGCATCATAGATAACAAGCGTGACGAGAGCTTCGGCAGGCACTTGATAACCAATGGTTGTCCGCTTCGAGAATGGATTCGGGAAATTACGATCCATGCCGACTACCATTGGCGTACCGTTGGCAGTCAAACTCGGCGCGCAGGTGCCAACGACCACGATCTGGGTACCGCCCATCGTGCCATACGGCGCAGGCAATACTGCAGTCGCGTGCAGACCAGTCACAGAAGTGTCCCGAGCGCCATTGTAGATGATCGATCCCAGGATCGGATCATTCACGATTTGCACGGTCGCGCTTCTCGTCGATTGGTCCTTCGCGATATAAAAATCGAGATTGATCAGCGGCAATGTAGAATCCGAGAGCGCAGGCATCCCGGCGTGAGTCGCATGGATTGTGGTCTGCGCGCCAACCGTGTTGCTCGTAACGCTCCATCCAGCGCTTGCCGTTTTTGTGACATCCGCGCCGGTGAACTTGATCTGTGGATCGCCTGAAAGCGCGAATGCGAACTGGTACTCGTTGATCCCCTTTCGTGCGAGCGAGAATGAATCGGTGCTCCGAAAATAGACGGGCACAACGATCTGTCCGGAAGAAGGCAGCGAATCGGCCTGGAACAGGTTCGAACGCTTCATTCCAAAATTCTGCGCCCAGCTGCTGACTTCGACCGACGCGCTATGTGCAAGCTGCACGGTTGTGAGTGCCGAGAGCGCACCCCATACGTCTTCAACATTCAGCAATCCAAACGCAGATTTTCCTGGCGTTGCAACGTTGAGCGTAAGGTCAGCCGTCGGTCCACTAAGCGCCATCGAGAATGACTGGAAGTTAGTGTTTTGGGTGAGCGTTGCATGTTTCAATCCTCGGTCGTAGGCGAGTGTATCGGCGGCATGGAATGAGAGCGACGTCCTTGAAGTCGCGGTCGAGGTAACGAGCGGCGGCGAGTTATCCGGTATGAATGGATAGCACCATGTGATCGACGTCGTACAATGGATGTCGTTCGCATTGATCGTGATACACGCGACCGAATCCGTATTGAGCGTATCGAGAACCGCGAGATTGAACGAGGGTACCTTGTGCGCAAAATTCGCGTGAATCGGGAAACCAGGCGGCACGATAAATCTGCCGAGATTTGCCGAGGTCAGCCACACACTATCGATGCCACTATCCCAACCGATCGTGTCGGTGCCGATCAAATGGATGTCGTTGACATCGATCGTCACTTTATTCGGATTCTGGTTCTGCGGCGGATTCATAAGAACATTCGGGCACCAGATATCGGACTCCGGATTGTACTGCAAACAATTGAGCGCCGTGCGGTGTCCGGCGAGATCGGTTGCAAGCACACAGAAGCCCGCCTTCATCGTCGAGTCGACGATCGTAACATCGAAGGCGAAAAATGTTTGTCCGACGGTCGTTGCATGGGTCGGAACGGGATTGATCGTCACATTAAGCGCATTGGAGACGATCACGCTATCGAGACCGCGATCCCACGACTTTTGCTCGGTGGCCGTTACATGCCATGTCAAACCGGCGAGGGCCGAAACCGTCACAATAGGCAAATTCGTATCGAGTGTTGTGCAATACGTAAGAACGGTATCCGTAAAATTGCCCGCGACGTCCGTCGCACGAACGGAGATCGAACCGTTCTTTGTCGAATCCATCATACAGACGATGAAGCCAACCTTTGCGGTACCCGGTGCGAACGTTCCTACGTTGAGTCCCATGTTAACAGGCGGTACACCGGGCGTCAGGATGATCGACTTTATGCCCGAATCATACTGGGCATCGTCTTCGGCAAGGAGTGAATCGCAACGTGCACTGCAGTCGAGCGCGTTGTTCTGATCGAGCAATTTCAGGAGCGTTAGTTTCGGGATCGTGACGTCAGGATGTTGCGCTACCTGCTTGCCGCTAAAGCACATCGTATCGTAACTAATGTTGGAATTGCAATCGGTGAAGGTAAAGAAGAAGCACCCTGCATCGGTGGAATCGTTCTGGGTTACTTTCACGGTGTGCACGCCTTTGTCACACGATCCGATCAGCGTTGGATTGATCGAGACGGCGAACTTCGTGACGTCGGTACCGATGAATGAATAAGTGATCGACTTCAAGCCATCGTCGGTCGAACGATCGTCATGTACGTTGACCTGTTGATTCGTAGGAAAATTCGCGTTCGTCAATCGCGTATCGACGATCGGCGGCAACGAATCGAACACGGTGCAAGGAATCGAGATCGGCAGCAGACACGGTGATGGCTTTGCAAAATCTCCAGGGATGATGCTCGAGTTCGATGTGAACTGTAGCCATGAGGTCGTATCGACCGAACAATTTTTATAGAAATCGGCTTTTACCGTCCAATTGAGTTCTGCAACATCTCCTGGGTTCAGCGAAGAACCTGCAAAAAGCTTCTCGGTCTTTCCGTTGTTCGTGATATTTCCGGTCGGCGCTGTGATCGTAAGAAGCGGACCGACATCAAGCTTGAGCGAAACCGCCGTGGCTGTATTGTTAAGGTCGGTGTTGAAGAGATAGGCATCGACGAGAAAGGGATTTGGAGTATAGAACTTCGACTTTATGTCGTAGGTCAGCGCATGTGGATAGAAGAAAATACCGAAGAGCCCGCCAAGGCAAGTTTCGAATTCGCCTGTGCCGTATGAAGTTCGCGCAACCTCGACAGTTTTGCCCGCAGGAACGCCCTGAGCCGGCCATTCAAGCAGAATTCCGCTATCGCCGTAGGGGCCTGTCCCATTGTAGGCGCCCCACTGTTTCGCCGTAAGATAGGTCCAATCACCCACGGTAACCGCATCCGGCACGATCAGGCCAAGTGGTGGATAATCGATATAACCCTGGCCACTGTAATTACCCGGAGCAGTTGAACTAAAACTTGGAGAGTTTGGCAGATCGTGTTCCCACGTGATGTAAAACCAGGGCATACCCGTAAACCCGGGATACTGCGTCCAGTTGCTCGTATAGTTATAACGTGTTAGGATCTTCGATTTATCGTTTTGGTTGATCTCGGTGTCGAGAATATACTGTGCGGCGCATGCGACCGGGGAGCCGTTGTTATTTTTGAAACTGATACTGATAACGATCTGGCCGCTCTTTGAAAATTTTACGGGATAAACCTTTTGGATGAGGTCAACGCCGTCGAGGTTTGTCCAGGTTGTGAAGATCGTATCTGCAATTTTGGTAGAAGAGCCGGTTGTGGTAAGCTTGTCCGGAAGATTGTCATTTGCGGGGGGATTGTTCGTGAAAACGTCCGTGCCGATCATTACGGCGAGGTAGGAGTGATCCCCGAAGCTCAAGGTTACCGCAGTCGGAGATATCGGTGCGACCTTGACGGTGATAAGGCCAGAGCTTTCCTCGACCTGCGCATAGACATAGTTGTTGCCAACGACCAACGTCGCTCTCGCTGATCCGGCATAAAAGACGCAGATGAGTGCGAGCAACACTCCCACAGTCGCACTGTAACTGTGCCGATGGACGGAGATAGAGCGAGTAGATGATCTCATCATGAACTTAGAAATGACCTCAGATAGAGCGGCACTCGAACAACAACACATTCTGAAAGCGAGAATGCTTCCAACAACACTTTCGAAAATACTTCACGGGGGGCAAGAATCTAACGAAGGTAACCCAAAGCAGCGCCCAACCATTCCAAAATGCCGACGCGTAGGAAAGCCGGCATTGGTCGCGTGAATTCGGATAAAAACGGCTTTAATTCAGCCGATATTTCAGTTCGATCGATCCGAAGATCGTCGAGATCTTCCAGTTCGTCGCAAGCGTCTGACGAATGACGTTAAGCGGCAGGTCGTAGGTGAACATCGGCGCAATGACTGCGCGATCGTTCAGTGAGATGTCGTAGCCCACACCGAGCAGCGCACCCAACCTTAAGGGGCTTACGTCGGTGATAGGGCCGTCCTGAAGAGTTTCATCCATCGTGCCGTTGCCAAATCGGACGTTAGGAACGGTGGTACCGTCGGCAAGCTGAATCGTAGTTGAATTTAGCGTCCGTTGGTGTGTAAAGTGGTTTGCAACAAGCAGCGACACTCCCAATCCGGCCCGAATAAAGGGCCCAAGTCTGAAGAACTGATACTGCACGAACGGCGCGAACGTGAGGTAAGTCATCTTGACCGTACCAGTTCGTTGTAAAGGAATCGTCGTCGTTGTGGTGGAATCGCCGTTAACGGGATTGGGAAATAATACCGTAGCGGCGTCAACGACGGTTACCATACCCACCGTGTTCTTAAAGTCGATACCGCCCTTGAGCCCGATGACCCACTCATAACTGAGCGGAAGCTCGAAGACAAGCGAGCCCATAAAACCGGTGCCGGAGCCGACCGGAAAATCGCAATGGCAATCGGCCTGGTAATCGCCTTGCTGCTTATGCAGACCAAAGCCAAGCTCAATACCGAAGAGTGGCGGCGGCGCGCCTGGTCCGAACAGATCGCCGTGACTGATAATCTGGGCAGCGCCTGTGCGAGGAAGCGCACTTGCAGCAAGAACAAGCAGCAGAGCTAGAGTAAAAGCTTTTCGTATAGGCATGAATATGCTCGGCATGATTCGGATCGACATGTTCGGACGTTCGAATGTATGTGTTGGGTGCGCCATTATTCTTTACCTACGATTCGAACTTCCACACGTCGATTTTTCGCACGCGCTTCGTCCGTCGTTCCCGGATCGAGCGGCTGCGCAGCTCCAAATCCTTTCACCACTGCAAGCTGATCGCGAGGGACGCCTTGACTGAGTAAGAAATCCTCCACTGCTACCGCGCGGCGCTCCGACAATTTCGCATTGTATTCGACCGAGCCAACATCATCCGTGTGTCCGTTGACCTCGATGCGAACATTCGGGTTTTGCTTGACCTGCGAGATAAAATGCTGAAGTTTCGGAGACTCGTTACTCTTAAGATCTTCCTTGTTAAAATCGAAGAGCACCATCACGGCAGCAATATCGGACGGCGTCAGATAGATCTCCTTGATGATGCTTTGCATCGCAAGGCTACTCATGGGCACCGATACTTCAGAAGTATAGGGATGGTAGTTCGGGACGCTGGTCGATAGCCTGTACTTCGTTTGCGGGTTCACGTTGAAGGTGTAGGCCCCATCGGCGAGTGCGTCAAAGTTGAGAGTTTGCTTGACGGTGCCATCGGTGTTCAATTCTTCGAGCGTAACCTTGGTCTGGACGGGCTTATGCGTAAAGACATTCGTTACATGACCATCGATGCGGGCATGCGAAGGAACGAGCTTGATATCCTGCGCAAAACCGTTAGGATCGAGATCGTTCGGTGATTGCACTTCGATCGAAGATCCGACATATCCTTCTGCGTCAGCTTTGATCCTGACAAGTTTTCCAAGCGGTACGATCGCAGCATAGTTCGTACCCTGCCCTGTGTTTTGAATAGGCTCAAGTGCGCCCGCAACAGAAATTTCAACTTGAGGTGTGGTCTTGACGGGCAGCCCGGTTTCAACGTCGAGCACGCTGCCGCGCAGCGCAATGATGCGCGCAACCGGCTTCACAGGATTCGGAGAGATCCGATAAATATCGAAACGGCCTAATCCGCCTGGGCGGTCGCTTGCAAGATAGATCGCATCCTCAGCGGGCGGGATGGCGAAGAACATCTCGTCGTTCTTCGAATTAACTGCTGGCCCGAGATTTTTGGGTGCGGTCCACGTATTTTCACCGGTGCGATGCGAAACATAAATATCGTATCCACCAAGCCCGCCCGGCAGATCGTCGGCAGCAAAATAGAGCGATTGATTGTCGCTTGCGATCATCGGCGACATTTCATTGCCGCCGGTGTTGAATCCAAGATCGACCGGTTCGCCCCACGTGCCGTTCTGCGTCCTGGCGCTCATGTAAATATCGATGCCACCATGCCCGTGCTTACGGTCGCTCGCGAAAAACAGCAATTGCCCATCCTGCGAAATGCACGGTTGTCCCTCCCACCATTCGGTGTTGACCGTTCGGCCAAGACTATGCAAGGTCTGAAGCTTTCCCTCCTGGACATCGGCTTCATAAATATCGCAACTGCCGCCCAGTCCGTCGGGACGGTTGCAGCAGCCAACATAGGCATGCGACCCATCCGCCGTGAAGGTGATCGAGGAAATACTTTCTTTGCCTGGCAGCTCCATGAATTTCTCAGGCGCAGACCAGACATTCGTCGATTGGCGATGTGAGACGAAGACGGAAGGTTTATTTCCGTCGCGATAACTTGTAAAGTAGATCGTTGCTTCGTCCGGCATGATGACAGGCGTCGCATCGTCTTCTGGAGAATTCAACTCCTTTACATTATCAATATGCGTATTTGCGCCACCATTGACAAAGATGCTTTTTGCAGTATCGACCTGCGCAGAAGCGGGTTGGGCGGAGCTTATCCTTGCTGTACCCGGAAACAGGATCAGCAACATGCCGATCAGAGTTGCGAGACGGCAAGTCAAGGATTTCGCAAAATTGAACTCGGAAATTCCAGCGTTTGCGGCCGGCTTATGGGGGTGATCGAAGACTCTCAATGGGTCAACTAATTGGCGAACTGAACAAAGCGAAGCAACTCAAACACTCTGATAGACACAAGCGCCGCGCGAAAATGTGCAACGCTTCCGCCGAGAGAAGTCAAGTCTATAACGCGACCGAAGGAAAAGCGTTCAGAAGTTGCTCAACTAAGCACCGTCCGAACTCCGCTTTCCATCGGCGCTCAAATAGAAGGCTTGCCTGGCGATACAAAAAGACTGTGCGTCAGATAAAACCGCCACTCGTATTCCTTCGCGACCGTGATGCCGATCCTGGTAGATGTCGAAATGGCCTGGGAATCGACTGGGTCGCCGAAAGTGAGAAAAAGCTCTTCGTTTGCGACGAGGTCGAGATTGTTCTGACCCCGATCGAGCGCGAATGCCTGGCAGATCTTGCCGGGACCATTTGTCAGATCACGTTCGCGCTTGGCTTGCGGGCGCAGCCTATTCATAGTTTCGATTCCTTTTATCGGTTCGATCCCGCGGATAAGCACCGCCTCGGCCACGTGCTCCTCCTCGCATGAGACATTAAAGCAGTGGTACATCCCATAGGTGAAATAAACGTAGGAGAATCCTGGCTCGCCGAACAGGACTGCGTTGCGCGGTGTCTTCCCGCGAAAGGCGTGACAGGCAGCGTCTCCAACGCCATAGGCCTCTGTTTCGACGATGCGGCCCACCAATTCTTCACCATCGTAGATTCGGTGGAGATGTTTGCCGAGCAGTTCCTTCGCAACGATCGACGCCGGGCGTGCGTAAAATGAGCGCGGTATCCGTTTGTTTACTCTGCTCGCCATTGAAATGCCATCGTCGAGAGTTTGTGACGGAGTGCGGTTAACTCCATCGGAAGCTGGCAAACAAAATTCTCGCAAAGATTCGCAGTAGCCGGACCTTCGCTCTCAAGCCACTGATAAAACGGGTCGATCGGCGCAGACTTGCTTGCGCGAAAGATCACGGAATTACCAACGTAATGCTGCGCGATCTCTGCGTTCATGACAAGCGTGGATTCTTTGTTGCCGGCCAGGATGATCTGAAGGTCGGATCTCTCAAGCGCCTGGGCGTTCGATAGGAGTAGCGGCATGGCGTAGGGATGCTCGGCGAGCTTTGTGCGAAAATGCAACGCGAGCTTTTGCGCCTGTTCTTTGATCTGGTCGTCGCCTTGCATTGCATACAACATGATCAAATTTCCGAGCGTGACCGAATTGCCATTTGGCTCTGCGCCATCGTAATCGCCTGTGGCTCGGAACAAGAGGTCCGATCGCTCGGCGCTTATAAAGTAGGCGCCGGAGCTTGTGTCTAAAAGCCTTTTGTCCTGTTCCGCCTGAAGCAAGATGGCTCGTGAAAGCCACTCTTCAGCATACGTAGCGCGATAAAGCGCAAGGAGGCCTTTAATGAGAAATGCGTACGATTCAAGATAAGCATCGAAGCGCGCTTCGCCGTCTTTCCAGCGATGCTGGAGGATTCCATCTGGCCTCAACTCGCGCCAAATAAATTCAGCGGCCTTCGTTGCCGCAGAGATGTAGTCTTTGCGGCCCAACACAGAACCGGCTCGGGCGAGCGCGCCTATCATGAGGCCGTTCCAGGATGTAAGAATTTTGTCATCGCGCAATGGCCGCTCGCGTTTGTTGCGAAGGAGCAGAAGTTTGGCCGTGGATTCCTGGAGCACCGTTTCGATTTCGCTTGTCGTCCGCTTGAATTGCCTCGCGAGCTGCTCTACACTTTTAGCAACATGAAGTACATTGGTATGATGTTCGAAATTTCCATCCTCCGTAATTTCGAATCGAGCCGCAACGGTCGCTGCCTGATCAATGCCTAAAATTTCAACGATCGCAGAATACTGCCAAACGTAGAACGTGCCTTCTTCGCCTTCGCTATCGGCATCTTCTGCGCTGTAAAATCCTCCTTCGGGATGCGTGAGGTCGCGCAGGACGTAGTCGCAAATGCCGGTCGCAGTATGCGCAAAAGTCTCGTCATGCGTGATCTGATACGCATCGAGATATGCATTCACCAGTTGCGCCTGATCGTAGAGCATTTTTTCAAAATGCGGCACGAGCCAGAATTTGTCTACAGAATAGCGATGGAATCCTCCGCCCAGTTGATCGTACATCCCTCCTGCCGACATCTTGCGGAGTGTTGAGAGCGCCATCTCTGCGGCATTTTGATCCCCGGTTCGAAACGCATGATCGAACAGGAAATCAAATTGCACCGGTCGAGGAAATTTTGGTGCCGGACCAAATCCTCCAAGCTCCGCGTCATGAACGTGACGAAAATATTGGACGCCACGGTCGTCGATTTCGCTCCATGCGAGGTTCGTCCTGTCTTCGCTCGGACGCGGTTCTGATGAAATGGCTTTGGTCAGTGCTTCGGCCGATTCGAGAAGTTTAGCCGGTTCTGCATTCCAAAGTTCGGACACCCGTTTGAGTAGATCCAAAAAGCCAGGTCGGCCATAGGCGCTCACGGGCGGGAAATATGTCCCAGCAAAAAACGGCTTGCGCTCGGCAGTCAAAAAGAGCGTCATCGGCCATCCGCCGCTTCCAGAAAATGCTTGTACCGCCGACATGTACACGTGATCGACGTCAGGCATTTCCTCGCGGTCAACTTTGATCGAGACGAAATGCGCATTCAAAAATTCGGCGACCGATTCGTTCTCAAAGCTCTCGCGTTCCATGACGTGGCACCAATGGCACGTCGCATATCCGATCGAAAGAAAGATCGGTTTCGATTCCGCCTTCGCACGTTCGAATGCTTCACTCGACCACGGATACCAATCGACGGGATTGTAGGCGTGCTGCTGGAGATAGGGAGAGCGCTCCTGCAGTAATCGGTTCGCTTTTCTTGGTGTGATCGTCTCTTTCATCAAAGACCAGACGCAGGATAGCGCTCGTTTCGCAAAGTAGCAAATCGCCTCGCATCTTCGCAGACAAGCGCTTGTGCGCCAAGCGCAAGGGACTGTTCGAAGGCTTCTTCATCCGCAATCGTATAGATGGAAAGCAGGATATGATGTTTTCGAATATCGGCAAGTCGCGCATCGGTAAGTTCTACAAGTTGACAAGCGTAGGACGTCGCATGGGAGATCTTGAGCAACTCGGAGGGAAGAAGTTCTTCGATCGGTTTTGGCAACGCGATCGGTTCCAGCGTTCGCGCGGCGAAATAGAAATACATCTCGTTTGTCGGCTGAATGATCACCGAGGGAATATGCCACGATGCTTCGTGAATGAATTCGAGCCTGAACGAGCTAAAGAGCACGCGTTCTTCCATCTTGAATTCGACAAGCAGCTTCTCAAGGGCATCCATGAATTTTCTTGGGGACCTGTCAGAATATTCCTTGATCTCGAGATTAAGATAGATATTACCTTGAGTGAGTTCAAGGACATCGGAAAGTCTGGTAAGACCGCGAGTGTTTCCCGCTTCGATCAGCGCGGCGTTAAGTCCTTCGAAGGTGTGTCGATGGAGCGTAAGGTGTTTGCCCGATTCGAGCAAGAACGCATCGTCGTGATGGCAGACGAATACTTCGTCGAGTGTCCATTGCACATCGACCTCGATCATGTCAGCGCCTGAGATCATTGCGCCAGCGATCGCATCGAGGCTATTTTCGGGCGCGTCGAGCGATGTATCGCCGCGGTGTGCGGCGATCATCGGGCGAAGTGCAAATGGATATTCTTTGATCGGTTCGATCATGTTTTGTAGCTCAGTCGAAGAGACGGCTGGCGCCTCTAAGAAAATCGGGCACGGCCATCGCGCTTTTTCCTTCCCTCTGAATTTCGAGAATTTCGATTGGTGTCGTCGAAGTCCCACAAAACAATCGTGTGTTGTCTTCCGTTACCATGAAGCTTCCCAAGGGTAGTGCCAGGTCGGGATGGCCAGACACCTTCGAGCGCAGAAGTTTGAATCTGGACCTCCCGATCATCGTGGTCGCGCCAGGATGAGGTGAGAGTCCGCGTATAAAATTGTGAACTTCCTCCGCGCTCTTATCAAAGGTTACAACGCAATCTTTCGGAAAGATCTTGGGAGCCGAGGTCGCTTCGGCATTTGATTGCGCAATGGGGTGCAAACTGCCATCGCCTAATCCCGCGAGCGTTCTCAGGGCGAGTTTGGCGCCGAGCGACATCAGGCGGTCGTGCAATTCGCCGGCGGTTTCATTCGCACCGATCGGAGTGCGTTCGCGAAGCAGGATCTGACCTGTGTCCACCTTCTCGTCGAGTAAAAAGGTGGTGATGCCTGTCTCCTCTTCTCCTCGAATGATCGCCCAGTTGATTGGCGCGGCACCTCTATATTTTGGCAATAGCGATGCGTGAATGTTAAAGGAGCCTTTGGGTGGTATCGAGAAGATTTCTATTGGAAGTATCTTATAAGCAACGATACAAAATACATCTGCCTCGATGCTTCGAAGATCTCGTTGAAACGATTCGTCTCTTAATTTGAGCGGGGCAAAGATCGGAATCCCATATTTTTCAGCAGATTCCTGAACGGACGAAAGATGCATTTTTAATCCACGACCTTTCGGCTTTGCCGAGGTTGTAACGACGGCAACAATATTTTCTCCATTCGCAATCAGTGTGTCAAGGATGTGCGATGCGAATTCAGGCGTACCGAAAAAAATCGTACGAAGACCCGATGGTTTGTGCATGATCAAAAATACGACCTACTTTGCCAGGACCATCTTTCGCGTGACGGTCGATTGCTGCGTTTTCACTTTGTAAAAGTAGATACCGCCCGGCCAGTTCGTCCCATCGAGTTCATACGTGTGGCGCCCGGCATCCAATCTTGCATTTACTAATGTTGCGACCTGGCGGCCAATAATATCATAGATACCGAGCGTCACGTAGCCCGCTTTCGTTAATCGAAATGCGATCGTCGTGGTTGGATTAAAAGGATTCGGCTGATTTTGTTCGACGAAGACATCACGCTCGGCGCCATATTCGATCTTAACAGGTTCGCTATACCGGATCGGGTCACCAAAGCCGATCATCGCAACGCGGTAAAAAATTTCGATGTCGCCGCGAATTGCTGGCAGCGGTTCGGAAGCGAGATACGAATTGCGATAGATGATCGATCCACCCTTTTTCGGAAACTTCGAGCCCTGGCGAGCCGGTATCGTCAGCACTTTTTCGAATTTTCCATAATTGCCGACGCGCTGCTCGAGGTGATATTCCTTGATGCCAAGTTCGCTGGTCGTTCGCCAGCCGACATTCACTTTCGTTGGTGATGACATGTCGGCCGTGAGAACCACCTGGTCGGCTTGCACTGGAGAGGAAGCCTCGACAATTCTTGCATTCGAATCGAGTGCGCAAATGATCGGAAGGATCTCGGCGTCCGCACCATCCCCGGTTTTCGCCCTGATACCGATACTCGAACGCGCAGTTTTACCGAAATCATTAAAATGAAAGAGCGCAAATGCGCTTCCCATTGTGTCGCGTGGTGCAGTGACAATTAGATTCTGGAAATCCTGCACTTTGGTGAATGCATGCTTGATTAGATGGAGCTCATCGATCGAGAGTGAGACCGTACGTGTGGCACTGCCTAAGGTAATTCCGTCGGCACGAGCGAACAATTCGTCCGAAAGTGTCGCGGCGCCAAACGGTTGCGCGTCGATATAAAGGCGCATCATTTGCGTGCTATCGCGAGAGAGGGCGAGATGATGCCAAATGCCATCGGCGAATATGCTTCGGGACTGGATCAATGGATCGGCAGGGGGATTCGCAACGGTCGCGACGGCGATTTGCCCCAGCGGATTCGTGACGATCGCGGTGACGGTTTTTCCCTGCCTATCGAACGACAGGATCGGCTCGCTTGGCTCGAGTGTCTTGAACCAGAATTCAACAGAGAACGAATGAGCGAAAAATTGTTGGACGGCTGCCGACTGTGTACTGAGTGTGGCATCTGCACGTCTCGAACCCTCCATCAATAACGCCCGACCAATTCTCCAGTTCTTTAATATGCGGATCGTCGCTGCGCTCCGTTTGCCCGATATCTCGGCAAACGAGAATACCGGATGAAAAGGAAATGCGAGTTTCCAGTCGGTGTTAACCGAGATGGACTTTTTCGTTTTTTTATCCTTGACTGGCGGGGCGCTCGGATCGTTACGTTCAACGAGAGCTGCCTTTACAACTGCAGTCAGTGCGGGCGAGGTCTCAGTAGAAAAAATGAAAAAGTAGGCGACGCCCGCGGCTTCGTCGCCGTAGACACCGATCGTATCGGCGAAGGCAATGACCGATCTGCCTTTGGTTTGATCGAAGAGCTGCGCGATCGAGGAGGTGCTTGGCAGTGGAAGTACTTCGCTGCCCCCAGCGATGACCGCGTAGGCGCGCTTTAACTTCCAATTGCTCGGCACTTCGATCACCACGCTTCGATCGATCCACTTTTCCTTCAGTGTCGCCGTGACCGCGATGCCCACATCGTCTCCTTCTGGAATTTCCTCGGGGACGCGCAGCGCATAAATTTCACCATAGGCTCTCGCTTCGCTTGCGGCAGCCAGAGCAAGCAGGCCGAAGCAGCAAACGAATAGCAAACGCGCCAACGGTTTCATCGGTGGCGCTTGCACGAGTCCTGTTGAGTATGCATGTCGTCGCTCCGCCTCAAATTTCGTGCGGAAGTCTATGCGATCGTTGTTCAGAGCGGGAGGAATTGCAAAAAACTTAATTTCGCATGCTCTTGAGGAAGTCAAGTCTCCCCTTCAACTCGGCTTTGGGCGTCAAGAGCCTATCTTTGCTATACATCGCATCCTCCGGATTGCGAAATACCAGTTCATAATCCTTGCTCATGACGATCGCTTCTTCTGGACACACTTCCTCGCAGAAGCCACAGAAAATGCAGCGAAGCATGTTGATCTCAAAGCGGACCGGGTAGCGCTCTTTTAAAAGCTCGGTCTCGCTTGCCTGCACCTCGATCGCAAGCGGCGGGCAGACCCTCGAACAAAGCCCGCACGCAACGCACCGCTCCACATTGTTGTCGTCGAGCACGAGCACCGGACGCCCACGGAAAGAATCGGGTGCATCCCAACGCTCTTCGGGATACTGGCGCGTGAACTTCGGACGAAAGATATGCTTGAACGTCGTCAGCAATCCACGTACGATCTCAGGCAGATAGAGCTTCTCCCAAAAGGTAAGCTTTCGGTTAGGCGAGCGATTGTTATATTTCGTCTGATGCTGCATGAATGAGTATGTTCGCAGGCTCAGTGAATAAGAAAATATTTTTCGAGCGCTGTCAGCACGATATTGAGTATGCCGAGCGGCAAGAGCACCTTCCACCCGAGATCCATCAACTGATCGTATCGAAACCTCGGTACCGTCCAGCGCACCCAGATAAAAAAGAAGAGAAACCCAAGCGTCTTGAGCGCAAAGGCAGCGACACCGATAATCCCAAGCACGACAGAGCTCAAGCCCATATCGGCAACAAACGGCACGTGCCATCCACCTAAAAAGAGTACCGTCATCACCGCGCTTGCAGTGATCATGTTCGCATATTCCGCTAAGAAGAACAGCGCGAATTTCATTGAGCTATACTCGGTATGATAGCCGCCAACAAGTTCGGGCTCTGCTTCCGGCAGATCGAACGGCTGACGGTTCGTCTCGGCGAACGAACTGACAAGAAAGATGATGAATCCGAGCGGGGCGCGAATGATGTTCCAGGTACCGCTTGCCTGCGAACGAATGATCTCGCCCATATCGAGACCGCCTGTCAGAATGACGACAGAAAGCAGTCCAAGACCGAGCGTCAATTCATAGCTGATCATCTGTGCACTCGATCGCAACCCGCCAAGCAGCGAATATTTCGATCCGCTCGACCAACCGGCCAGCGTGATACCATAGACACCGACCGAAGTCATCGCAATGATATAGAGCGCACCGATATCGACATTGCTCGCGATTGCGAGTGAGATCTCACGTCCGCCGATCGTGATCGAATTTCCAAATGGGATCACCGCGAGCACGCTGAATGCGACGGTGATGGAAATAACCGGCGCCACCCAGTGAAACCATTTTTGGGCTTGCGTGGGCTCGATATCTTCTTTTAAAAGAAGCTTGAGCACATCGGCAAGCGGTTGCAACAGGCCAAGCGGACCGACGCGGTTGGGTCCGATACGATCCTGGATCCACGCGCTGATCCACCGTTCGAGCAGCACCAGATAGGATACTGCTGTCAGCACAACAATGAGAACAAGAACGATCTTGACTAATGCTTCGAGGATCATGAATCTATGAGAGCATTACAGAATCAATACTGTCGAGCTCAGAAGTAAGCTCCTGATAGACCTCCCGATAGAACGGCAACTTCGTTTGCCTGGCGTCACCAACGATCGACATGCCGTATTCTCCGAGCGCCTCGTAATCCATGCCTTTGAACTGCGGACAATTCTCCGCGATCTCCTCGAAGACGTCTTCGGTATGCTTGTAACGCCAATGCTCACCGAGGTTGTTGGCGATCATCTGTGTGATGAGCCAGGATTCGTGTGCATCGCGCTTATGTCCGCGAGCCCACTTGTCATTTGGTGCACCAAACCGATCGAGACGCGACATGTGAAGATGGTCGAGCCCGCGAACGAGATACTTCGTTGTGACCGCCGGTCGCAGCCTCTGCACCCATCCCTGGAAATTCACGAAGACTCCTTCGCGCTCTGTCCAAGCCGAGGCTCCAAAGAGGACATCGGCATGACGTGCGGTTGCAGTGTTGTTTGTCGCATGACATGCGAAGAACTCAACTTTCTTAAAAGCCTCAAGCAGCGCATTGTCTGCAAGGAAGTCATCGACAAGCGCGTAGACAGCCTTGATCTTACCAGATTGAAGCTGCTCGAGCACGGTCAATGCTCCTATTGGCTCGTCTTTCGTTCTGCTATAGTGCGCATCGGCCTTGCTCCCGGCGAGGGTTGCACCAAACGTGTTCGGCGTCTTATCGGCGCGAAGTACGAGTTTGTCGTCAACGCCATCGATATGCGTCAGGAATGGGACGTCTTTCTTTCCAAATTTTGCGCGAGCGAGTTTTGCGAATACGTAATTATCCTCGACAGGTTCGTAGGCAGAACCAATGAAGAGGATTTCGTCTGGCTTGTACTTTTTCAGCGCATCGGCTGTAACGCGGGCGGCCTCTTCCCATGTCGATTCGACAAAGCTTCCATCCTTCTTGATCTGCGCACCGATGATCCGATCATCGGCGTTGACATGTGGATAGGCGTTCAGTCTTCCGTAATCGCACATCCAGTAGTCATTGACATTCGGATTCGTGCGCGGTTCGAGCCGCAAGACTTCGTTATTGCGAACGCCGGCGCGAATACTGCAGCCGCGCGAGCATCCCGGACATACGGAGTCGGTGAACGACATATCCCACACTCTCGCCTTGAACCTGAAGTCACGGCTCGTAAGCGCTCCGACAGGACAAAGATCGATCACGTTCATCGAGTTGATGTTATCGAATCCGTCATACGGGTAAGATTCGATCGTCACGTGATCTCCGCGATCAACAAACGTGAGCACAGGCTGCTCGGCGATCTCGGTCGCAAATCGAATGCAACGCGAGCAACTGATGCAGCGCTCGGCATCGAAAAGGACGTTCGGCCCGAACGGAGTTCGCTTCTCCTTGTGCGTTTTGTTCTCCGTGAATCTTGACTCCCCTGCTGAATGCTCGTAGGCATAATCCTGCAGCTTGCACTGACCTGCTTCATCGCAGATCGGACAATCGAGCGGATGATTGATGAGCAGAAATTCCATCACATCCTCGCGGCCGGTCTCCGCCATCGGCGAAAGCGTCTTGACGACCATCCCGTCTGTGATGGGCGTCGCACAGGCGATCGCAAGCTTCGGCATTTTTTCGATCTCGACCAAACACATACGGCAATTGCCGGCAACCGTCAGCGCAGGATGCCAGCAAAAATGTGGGATCTCGATACCATTGTCAAGCGCGACCTGAATGATCGTCTTGTTTGCGGCCGCTTCGAATTCCCTACCGTCGATCGTTACTTTCGGCATGCAGTTCTACCTGAGATCCTTTTGTGGATTACTTGATAAACTTTAACGAATCTTCATGCTTCATCCCGAAGGCGTCGGCGACACCTTGATAGGTCACGCTGCCGTCGATCACGTTGAGCCCGAGGCGAAGCTCCCTGCTGTTGCGTATCGCTTTTTCGTAGCCCTCGTTCGCAAGCTGCAGCGCGTAGGGCAGCGTAGCATTCGTGAGCGCAATGGTTGAAGTCATCGGAACAGCACCCGGCATGTTGGCAACGCAATAATGCACAACTCCGTCGACTACGTAGGTCGGATTTTCATGCGTCGTCGGCTTGCATGTCTCGATGCATCCACCCTGATCGACCGATACGTCAACGACGACCGAGCCCTCCATCATGTCCT